>DKQR01000179.1 GCA_002471805.1 Fidelibacterota bacterium UBA7303
TCAACCATGAATTCTGTTGGATACCATTCATCGAAAGACTTGGCCGCTTCTGGATTTATTTTTTCCAGCATATCCCGCATTACTTTGCAGTTTAGCATATCACGCATTGCATAATAGCATCGTGCTGCGGAATAATATGACTGGTTGTCATTTGGGTCAAGCATTTCAAGAAAAAGTTCGATGGCTTCATCATAAAACCCATTGAGTTGTAACCATCCTGCATACTGCCCCTTCACCCAATCAGTGTAAACAGCCAGATTTTGAAAATCTGCCAAAAGCATTTTAATAGTAGTTTTAGTCTTTTTGCTCGTAGGGAATTCGTCTAAATCGCAACATACTTGGTTACACTCAATCATAACTGTAGTATCAAAATTTTTGCTATGAAGTTGTTGAGCTAGGTAAAGTACAATTTTTCCGATCTGTGTTTCACCAGTTTCATAAAGGTTAATTGATTTTCTGATTAATTCAGCTGGATCGTTGATATTCAAGGATAAAGATAAATCATCTTGAAGATGCTTCCCATATTTCCGAGCACCAAATTGGTCTCCAGAGTATTCCGAAAATTTGCTTTTCAGTTTACTCTTGATCTCTAGAATTATCTTTTTTCTAATCCGACTTATTTTAACTGCTTTTTTCTTTAGGCCGTTGTTATTAAATACTTGTTCACAGGCATGAAGTAGTTGTGGTTCTTTAGGTGCCATAGTAAATAGTTTTTCAGCAATACCTATTGTTTCATTTGTGTTTTTTTTCATGAAAATCTCATAAAATTGTTGTTGGTTTGGATTTTATTATCCAATTCTGCCAGAGTTTTACACTGGCTCTTTTTGATAAATCTTAATCATAAAGAAATATCGGTTCATACTTCATTATAGCTGATTTTGTGCGCAGGAATCCAACGAATATCCGTGACGTCACAATTATTTTACATATTTTATATACTTTATAGGGGGTGCAAGTTGTTGTGCCGTCATATTACTCTTTGGCTCAGGATGGATATAAATCAATGGTCCGGATCTTTCTCCTGGTTTTTTATGTATTGAAGCATATTTTGCCAAATCTTTGTGAATACGTTGGACGACCTTACGATAGTAATCAATATTACCGTTGATCCAGCCTTTCTGGGGGTTATTTAACTCTAACTCGTCTTTGAGTTTCTTAGAGATGACATTTTTCATAATGGAAGCAACCAATTTTAAATCATTAGGATGTTCACTCGGATTGATCATCCAGTGATGACTGCCAGCTTTTCTCTCCAATGCCAAAAATACTAAAAAAGTCATTTGCACTGCCGTGAGCCAAACAGTTTCTGAATTATTTTTTGTTTTTGAATTAACGAGCCGAAATGATGTTTTACGGTTATCTCTATGCTCGAAATCAAACAAAATTGTATCAAATGAATCAATGCCCCTGATGAGATTTAACTCACATTTCAGATTCATCTGCTCAATGAGATCTTGGGCAAAATCAAAATCTTCAGGATTTTCCATGATATGATTAGCAATTTTTTCATCATCCTTAATCACCCGACCTGTTAACAGTATATCTTGAGCACTACCGTTATTGTAGAACGTATAAAGCAGATAAGGATCTTTTGGATTGGAGAAATAAATATTTGGATAAACTTCCTTCTGGCTGATTTTTAACCCTGGTGCAAAACAGTATCCTTTTTTCAAGAATAAGTAGTAAATACCTAATGGACCAATTTCTACCCTGTGTGTGAAGACACCTTTTTTATTGAAAAGAGGCGTTTCGATTATCTGGTGTGTCGGGGATCGTAGCTGACCCTTTTTAGCAAGCACCTGATTGTACTTCTGTACTTTTTCTGGAACCAATAGATCACCATGAAGCCCGTTAGGACTGTTTATATGAAACTTGGAATTATAGACATATTCAAAATGCTCATATCCGCCAGTTATTTGACGGTCAGCAATAATTTTTTTGATTAAAAGAGGCATACATCATCTCTATGACAAATGGATTTTATGTGGTTTGTTTCATCCATGTGTTTATCATTTTTGGGATCATACTATAAATCGATTCTACGTCTCAATAAGGATTATTAGATAGATTAAGTAATCGAGCAAAATATTTAAATAAGTTTAAAGTGGCATTGATGGAAAATCACAATATCTGTTAATGGCTAATATTGGATGGAGCGGGGTTTTTCTTATGTGGTATTACAAGCGTCTTATTTAGCACCGCAGCATATTTTATACTTCTTTCCACTGCCGCAAGGGCATGTATCGTTAAGCCCCACTCTAGCATAGGGATGGTCGTGAGGCGAATCAGGAGTCAGGTTCGACCTCGCCATGATATTTGCAGCCGGGCGCCCACTTCTGAGCTCACCGGCCATAGCGTTCATATATTTCACTGTATGCCCAAAAAAAGTCTTGTAGCCGGAGCATAGATAGTTTAGACCATCGTCTCCATTAGGAGTTTTTATGAAACGTTGTTTTGGGCAGCCACCATTGCAAACCTGTCTGAATTCGCAGTCCAGGCAGTACTCGGGAAGTGTATCGCGCTTGTCTGATCCGAATTTCCGCTGCTCCGGACTTTCCGCCATTTCACGAATGGTCGTGTCAGCGACATTGCCAAGGTTGTATTCTGGGTAAACAAAATGGTCACACGAATATACGTCACCGTTGTGCTCGATGATCATTGCATCTCCACAAGTCTCGGCAAAAATGCAGAGCCTTGAGTTCTGGTTCATCCACCCGGCGAGGGTCGTATCGAATATCTGAACGAAATACTGCCCGATGTATTTACGAACCCACTGATCAAAGATACTGTTCAGGAACCAGCCGTACTGCTCGGATCCAACTGACCATTCAGTGACGGTTGCTCCATCTCTGAAATCAGGTCCTACAAGTTGTAGAAAATGTTCAGATAAATTATCAGCAACACGTTCGACTATGGGGATAAACTGCAGAAAGTGGCTACCCACTTCGCGCGTCAAGAATTGATATATTTCTTTAGGATGATCGGCGTTGTGCTTGTGGAGTACAGTGAGCGTATTAAATTCGACATTATGCTTCTTGAGCACCTCGATTCCGGCCATTACCTTATCCCAGGTCGGTTCGCCACCACGACTAACTCTATATCGGTTATGTAAGTCTTCAGGTCCGTCGATCGAAATGCCAACAAGGAATTGTTCTTTGGCTAAAAACTCGCCCCATTCATCATCGAGAAGGATGGCGTTGGTCTGAAAAGCGTTTGAAACCTGCTTATTACCGGCGTACTGCTTCTGGAACTTTACAGCCTTGCGATAAAAATCGACACCCATTAGTGTCGGTTCCCCGCCCTGCCAAGCAAAGTTCACGATCGAAATGTCCTGAGCCTCGATGTATTGCTTTACGTTCGCTTCGAGCACTTCATCGCACATTTTCCATTGTCCGCGAGCTTTATCTGGGTACAACTTCTCTTTTTCAAGATAATAGCAGTAAGTGCAGTCAATGTTGCAGATGGCTCCACTCGGCTTTGCCATAACGTGCACGGCGAGCGGTCGTTTCATCTGCGAGCGTGATGGGTGAGTAGTGGTCATTTGGTCAAGAATGAACGAAAGTGGCTTTTTAAACTTACTGTCATTTTCAATATCTCACCTTCACCTTTAAAGCTCCTTCAACCGGTCCTTCCGAAGCAATAACAACATGACCACCGCCAGATCCTGAAAATACTGTGCCAGGATAGTTATCATATTTTTAAATCTCTTCCCAACAGTAATCAGGCACAGCCAATGGAAGTATTTTAGACCATGCTTCCAAGGTAGTGGTTAAAGCTCTCCCGAGTCCTTTTACATCGCGCTTTAAAATACTCTGCCAGCATAATTCCCCAGAATCAGCAAGCTTTTTTACGCCATCTTTAGTGTTATTTTGTTCCAGCAGTGAATTATGTCCATCCGGACGTTTTTGAAAATAGATCATATGCGGCACCTTAGATAACCAATCGCAGGTTTCCTTATCAACTGTGGAGTTTATTTTGGGACTAATGCAATCTCACTTTTCCAAATAGTCGACGATAAAATACATCTTTCTACCAGTGCTATACATGGTGATGCCATGGTAAATGGTACCAGTAAATTAGGAGATTTTGTAGTAACCGGACTTTCTTCAGGTTCGGGTACATTTAAAATTATACCTGAAGAATTACATTTCATCGATGGAAACGGAAATGAAATGCATATCACAGATTCTTTATACGTGAGAGATTTAACAGTTACCATACTATAATCCAATAAGA
The DNA here is from genome assembly GCA_002471805.1 of Fidelibacterota bacterium UBA7303. GTDB lineage: Bacteria > Fidelibacterota > Marinisomatia > Marinisomatales > UBA1611 > UBA2134. The sequence continues at coordinate 4,237 of DKQR01000179.1, forward strand.
TGCTAGAAACAACACAAGGCAACTAGTACAAGCAGGACTTTACTTTTATACAATACAGGCAGGTGAGTTCAGGCAGACCAAGAAGATGGTACTCTTAAAATAATTTTACCCTTTTCACAACATCAAGCCCCGCCCATTAGTGGGGTTTTTTGTTTGTGGGAGGATGGGTAAATTGAACAAATAAGGTTGATATTTATGATTGATATGGCTACAAGAATATTAATTAAAATACAAAA
>DKQR01000047.1:0-4273 GCA_002471805.1 Fidelibacterota bacterium UBA7303
CCATATGCATCGCAAGTAAGGAAAATAATTTTCTGGGGTTGGCCTGCCATGCTCGGTTTACCCGATGCATAAATAGAATTTTCAATGTGATTCAATGGATAAGAGACCCGTGTGTTTTCAGTTTTCGATGAGTCACTGAAATCGATCTCCTTTGTTTTTACATCATATACCACATTTTCAAGCAGAGCACCCTCACGAATTGCATTATATATATCCGGTTCATGTTCAGGATCCAGGTTGATAACCTTTGCATAACATCCACCTTCAAAATTGAAAATACCCTCATTTGACCAGCCATGTTCATCATCGCCAATCAAAGGACGGATTGGATCTGTACTTAAGGTCGTTTTACCTGTCCCTGATAATCCAAAAAAGATCGCTGGGTTGCCGCCATCTTTATTTACATTAGCAGAGCAATGCATGGATAGCACACCTTGTTGCGGCAGCATATAATTGAGTACTGAAAAGATACCCTTTTTCATTTCGCCGCCGTATTCCGTACCGCCAATGATTGCAATCCTGCGCCCCAGATGAAAAAGAATGAATGTTTCTGAATTCATACCAAATTTTTCAAAATCTGCATTAGTCACGTCCGATGCATTAATGATGGTGAATCCAGGCTCGAAATTCACTAGATCATCATTATTGGTTCGAATAAACATATTGTGGACAAAATGTGCCTGCCAAGCCTTTTTGGCAATAATCCTTACATTTAGTGCATATTTCGGATCTGCACCGGCAAACCCATCGAATAAATAGGTTTTAGTCCCACTGGATTGATTATAATAGGCAATGACTTTTTTATAAAGGATGTTAAAAATGCTTTCAGAAATTCTCCGGTTGACCGGGCCCCACCAGATTTTTTCTTCTGAACTGGATTCTGCTACAATATATTTATCTTGGGGAGACCTGCCAGTATAAATGCCTGTATCTACCATGGCAGCGCCTCTCAATCCAATTACTCCTTCATTATTAACCAGTATATCTTTTACCAATTCCTGTACAGACAAATTTCGCTCAAGGTGACCAATATTGGTGATCCCCAATTTATCCAGACCTAATTCTTTTAATATTTTCATTTGTTTCCCTTATGAGCCGTGAGGGTGGGCAGTTTTATAAATTTCTTTAATTTTTTTAGGATTTACCTTGGTGTAGATCTGCGTAGAGGAAATGCTACTGTGGCCCAGCAATTCCTGGATAGCACGAATATCCGCATCATTATCTAAAAGGTGAGTTCCAAATGTATGGCGTAATGTATGCGGACTGGCTCCATCCCTGCCTACAATCGGTTTCAAATACTGCGCCATGCGGCGTGCTACAGTCCGAACTGATATTCGGTTCTCACTGCGGCCAAAAAACAATGGTTCGTCCTGATTTGCCGTCCAGCCCTGTCCGCGCTCATTCAAATATTGTTCTATTGCGTATTTGGCTTTATTACCAAAGGGGACAATGCGCTCTTTGCCGCCCTTGCCCTGTACCTTCATCAAATTGGTTTGCAGTTCTAAAGATCCAATATTTAGCGCTACTAATTCACTCAAACGTATTCCTGTTGCATAGAACAATTCTAAAATCGCTTTATCTCTGAGCCCGATCCGGGTCGCAGTATCCGGGCTGCTCATCAGAGTATCAATCCAACTCTCCTGAACAAATGTAGGGATATTTTTCGGCACTTTTGGTGTTTTCACATGGATAGTGGGATTATCAGTAACCACTTCTGCCTGGACCAGATATTTAAAAAATGATTTTAAAGTCGCCAGGCGCCGGGAGACCGTTTTTGCGGATCTTCCCTGCTCATATTCATGGCCGAGAAAATGTCGAATCATCTTCCGGTCCACCACGGAATAATCATCCAGCTGTTTTGAAAAATATTGCCCACCAAAATTCATAAACTGCTTTAAATCATTTTTGTAGGCTATGACTGTATGATTGGAATATCCGCGTTCAAACTGGATATAGGCTAAAAAGTCGTCAATAATGGTTTGCCGGGTTTTGGTCATCTAAGGTTGCTATTGACTTTATTAAATTTATGAATTCTCGGGGCAAAGTTGCTTGAAAATTTTCAGAGTTACCTGTTACCGGATGCCTGAACTCCAACTTTTCCGCATGTAGGGCATGACGATTGAATTCCTGTATTGCGTGCCCATAGTGCCGTTTCAATTCCGGGATGAAGCCCCTGGCCTTTACTATACCGCCGCCGTACTTCTCATCGCCAAAAACAGGGTGACCCAGCCAGGCCGCATGAACGCGGATCTGGTGAGTACGGCCTGTTTTTGGAAAAAAATTCACCTGCGCCAAATGGCGAAATTGCTTTACCAGCTGAAACCGGGTGGTGGCCGGTTTCCCTTGGTCTTGGACCGCAAACACAGTTGGATCCTGGCGTTTGCGCTTGATAGCCTGATCAATCACGCCTTCTCTCTCCAACCACTTCCCCCAGGTCAACGCAGCATATTCTTTTTTTACCTGTCGATCCTGAAACTGATCCGCAAGAGAAACATGAGCTTGATTCGTTTTAGCGACCACCATCACACCTGAGGTACCTGCATCCAGGCGGTGAACGATTCCGGGCCTGGCTCTCCCATTAATATCTGATAATGAATTAAAACAATACATAAGGCCATTGACCAATGTTCCATCCCTGTTGCCTACGCCTGGATGTACCACAAGACCGGCAGGTTTATTGATCACCGCAATGGATTCATCCTCATGGAGAATTTCTATGTTCATTTTCTGGGCTACCAGTTCGGGTCCATTATTATCACCTTCCGGTACTTGAACGGAAATTAAATCATGCAACTCCAGGGCATAGCTGACTTTAACAGCAACATCGTTGACCAGGACAAAACCGGATTTGATCCAGGATTGAATCTGGGTTCTGGAATAGCCGCCAATTGTTTTATAGAGATACTTATCAAGTCTCAGCTTGACATCAGCGACCTGATCTATGGTCAGGTTTATCAAGCCTTGGATTCAGCCGATACTGTTCTGTATTCAATGAAAAACGAGTGAAATATAAATAAGATCATTCCTATCGTTACGGAGGAATCAGCTACATTGAAAATATACCAGTGAAAATCACCAATCATAAAATCCAGAAAATCTACAACCTTGCCATACAGGACCCTGTCCAATAGATTGCCAAATGCTCCAGCCAGGATCAGAGCCAATCCAATCCGCACCAGTGCATGCCCATTCCTTTCCTGCCATAAAAACCAGAATATAAAAATGGTAAGCAGGATAGACAGAATCAAAAGAATTGATCTTCCACCAGGCATGGACAGGCCAAATGCCATCCCGTCATTGGTCACATAGGTCAAGTGGAAAAAGTCCTGGATAATAGGTTTGGACTGGTACAGACTGAGTGAAGATTGGACAGCCCGCTTCGTCAACTGATCCAATGCAAAGACAAAAGCAGTCAGCCAGAGAATGTACACTGTGTGCTAGCCGAGATTTAACTTTTCTTTTTCTTTACAGGAAACACATTTGGTTGCATTAGGCACTTCTGTCATGCGCTCTTCCGGAATAAGATTACTACAAATCTTACAAATCCCAAATGAACCGTCCTTAATACGGTCTAATGCATACACCAGGTGCTTGAAATACTCTGATTCGCGGTTCATGAAGTGGAAACCTTTTTCACGCTCATAAGAATCGGTTCCAGCATCAGCCATATGTACACTGTAAACGGAATCCTGGGCCAAACTCGCATTGCCTTTATTTGGATTATCCAAACGGTCTTTGATATCCTCAAAGTCACCGGAAACGCTTTTAAGTTTTTTTTCTATACTTTTTTGAAATTTGTTCAGTTCTGCTTTTGAATATTTTTTCTTGGGCATTTTATTTCCCCTTTCTAAACTTTTTTTAATTGTATATTAAATTCTTTTTCATTGATCTTAAGTGTACCCGAATGGTCGGCTTTATCCAGATTATCTTTGATTTTCACTGTCAATGTTTCCTCACAGAAATACGTCACAAATTTACGCACGGCATCTTCAATTTTTCCATCCAAATCCCACGATACCTCGATACGATCTTCCACAGCAAATCCTGCGTCTTTCCGCAGATTTTGAACCATCCTGACGACTTCACGGACAATTCCTTCCTGCACCAGGTCTGCGGTAAGTTCAAGGGACAAGCTCACCGTAATACCGCGGTCACTTGCTGCTACAAATCCTGCTTCCGCCACTGTTTCAATGAACAGGTCTTCTCTCGTAAGCTCATATTTACCCCCTTTCAATTTCAAAATATGGTTGGACTGGATTTCCCGGACCATATC
>DKQR01000047.1:4655-5736 GCA_002471805.1 Fidelibacterota bacterium UBA7303
GGCCAAGAGTACGCAAATTTGGTTTTATGCGGTAGGAAATCAAATTATCAACTTCCGTAATTCTTTCAATGGACTTCACATTCAATTCATCAAGAACAATATCCTGATTTTCCAGTACAAATGTAGCAATACTATTACTTTCAACTGCAAAATTCACTTTTGGGAGGGGCTGTCTTATTTTTTGGCTGGATTGACTTCTTGCGGACCGGCCCAGCTCCACCAGCTTTTTCAGTGAATCAACATTTTGAATCAGATCCTCATTTATCCATTTATCGTCCGAATCAGGATAATCACAATGATGAATGCTCTCCGGGGTATTTTCCTCCGAATTTCGAACCAGGTTCTGGTAGATCATTTCCGTTACAAAAGGTAATACAGGGGCAACTGCTCTTATCGTATGGGTTAACACGTGATACAAGGTTAAATAGGCTGTATTTTTATCCTGGTCGTCCTCCGTTTTCCAGAATCGCCTCCTGTTCCTGCGAACATACCAGTTTGAGAGATCTTCCAAGAATCCATGAAAGGATTTCATGAAAACTGCAACCTCATAGCTTTCCAAGGCTTTCCAGGCATCCTTAATTAATAAATGGGTCTTGGCCATAATCCAGCGATCCAGGATGGTCATGGTTTTGGGATCTAAACTGTGAGTGCCGGGGTCAAAGCCATCTACAGCGGCATAGGTTGCATAAAATGAATAAACATTCCAGAGCGTGATCAATTTTTTCCGAGCATCATTGGCAGGTCCGTAACCAAACAATAGATTATGCTCAACATTTTGACAAGCGTACATCCAGCGCATCACATCCACACCCATCTTTTCTGCAGCATCGTCAAACCAGATGGTATTTCCCCATGATTTATGCATATCCCTGCCGGTTTCATCCTTGACCAGAGCGTGTCCCAGCAGGGTCTTAAAGGGTGCTCTCCCTTCCAGTTCCGCTGCCATTGCCAAAAGAGAATAAAACCAGTTCCTGAATTGACCGGGGAAACATTCTGTCACAAAATCGCCTGGAAACCACTTGGACCAGTAATCCCTATCTGTATTGTACTGCAGGGTAGAAAAAGGAACAATCCCTGCATC
>DKQR01000227.1 GCA_002471805.1 Fidelibacterota bacterium UBA7303
CTGGATTGAACCCAGTAATATGTTCCAAGACCAGTAATCAATTCAAGTACTGTAAATAGAGCCAAATTTAGGGCAACACCACTGGTAAAACCGTAACTGTGGAGGCCCACATTCAATAAATTAACGCCAAACCAAGCAATGACAACTATAATATTATTCATAATCATTCCCAGAGCAAATCCAGCTGGCTTTGCAAGCCCGGTAAGGCGCATATGAACCATCATCAGCTGCCACAAAACAATGAGTAAGGCACCATTCTCCTTAGGATCCCATCCCCAGAACCTTCCCCAGGACTGGTCAGCCCAGATACCACCCAAGATGGTACCAAAAAGAGTGAAAAATAGAGCTATAAGAGTGATCCCAAACATATTGTTATAGATACCTTTTAACCCGGATTTGTTGTGCGGTTCCCTTATGGTTTGAATGAGATATAGATGACCAATAAATCCTGCAACCAGAGATGCTCCATACCCCAGTGTCATAGTGGTAACATGGGTTGCCAACCAGAAATTGGAATTTAGCACAGCCACCAGCATCCCAAGCGTATCTCCATCAGCGGCATATCCGAAACTGATATAATGGAAAATTGCCCCACTCACTGATCCAATAAACAACCCCAAGCCATCACGACGAAAATATTCAATAACCACTGAAAAAACCACAACGGTAAACCCTACAAAAATGACTGTCTCATATAATGTAGAAACTGGTGGACGACCCATTATAACCATTCTCAAATAGATCCCATAGGTATGATACACCAGACCCAGAATCAATGAACCATAAGATATAATCTTCAACCTTTTTGGTTGAAGCATCCAACTGAATCCCAATAGAATAAATGCTAAAAGATAAAATGCAACACTGGTATAGAACAGATTTGCTTCATTCACCCAGGTTTCTTTTTTCAAAAGATACAAATCCGGTTTAGCATTTGGAATGGATAAAATGCCTTCCCTGTAATCTTCTATGGCTGACATCATTTTATTCTTGTCACCTTCAAAACGTCCAGCTAGGTACTTTTCTAGGGCAATAAGAATTTTATCCTGATGGGGCTCATGAGACCTTCCATCCATTAACTCCCAAGGCGAAAGCCATGTTCCAGTTTTATCCAGATGGGAAGGAGGAATTAATTTCAGTGCTTGTGCAGTTTCATTTGAACTGATTTTTTGAAGTTCCAATAAAATTTTAATGAGTTCCTTTTCTGTATTAGACCATTCTTCTTCCGGTTTTTCCATCATATTTTTATATATTTCAGATATTGAAGGTATATATTTAATAAGGTGAGCATAACTCACTCTTTTTCCAGGAATAGCGTTTAGCTTTTCTGTCAAAACAGGATCATTGACAATAACAGCAGGAACCATGCAACTCAAACTATAGGCGATTTCTCTGAAACGCGTAGCATTGAAATAAATTTCTAATAACTGTCTTTCAAAACTGATACGGGTTTCATCCGGTTTACTATGGATCTCACTAATCAATCCAAATTGTGCTTGTAAACCTGAAAACACCTCATTAAACACATATTTATGGTCATTATTGGTCCATGCTAACCCCAGACTTGCTACAACTTCCGGGTTCCGGATATTGAATACCTTTGTTACTTCCTGCCCTTTTTCAGGGTCAAGGATTAAATTAAAGATCCAGTTCATCGCAGAAAGCCCCTCATGTTTTACGGAACGCTTTCCGTAAAATGCCAATAACTGATTCCGTGCAAAGGTATCCAGTGGTTTTATTCGACCACCTTCTTGAATCGGAAAATGTCTCTCATCAAAACCTTTTGCATTTAACAGAGGTAGGATCAGAAAAATTGTCGTTAAAAAACGGAAACTAAAATTCATTTTTTACCTGCGATAATATTTTTCCGTAATAGTTTTGGAAGATTAATGAGTAAATGCAGAAACAGGCCAATGCTCATAACGATACTTGATATATAAGGAAATAATCTACCATAATTTTTTACCGCTGCCAGTACGGTAGCTTCCCCTTCCGGACCCTCAATAAATGATGATTGGAAAAAAGTGTAGCCTCGATGGCGGAGTGGTTCATTCATTTGGATCAATACTCTTCTTGGAATCCCATTTTCTATAAGGTTGATTTCCGAACTGTAACTTTTCGCTATTCCGGTCCCAGCATGCAGAACTTTCTTAAAATCCAATAACTCAATTGAAAAGGGGAGGTAAGTCCGTTTTTTTCGAAACAAAAACTCAAAATTCTGATTATTTATAGTTGCCGTTTGTGTTACAGATTGACCCAAGATAAGACCATAAATACCATCATTAGTCAAGTTAGAATTTTCAATCTTATATATAATCCCGGAACGATTTTGGGTATTCTCTTTTTCCAAGTTTAACTCAACCAGATCAAAATTTTTCATCATACCTTTATATTTAATATCTGCAGGTTCAGTGCGTCTCTGGACCTTACAATTATTATAATATTCCATGATCTCAATCATAAAATCCAGGCTTTCATGAGAAAGTTTATTACCCTTTTTTAATAGTGGTTGATCAAAAACTGTGTATTCATCCAGGTTTTCCCTTGAAGTATTAATAATAGCCAGTTCCATATTATGATAATCATCCACATAGTTAGACTGAGCACCTTCATCAATGACCATATTACCTTCAGAACTGAGAATGGCTGTCACCCCAGATCCTATAAAAAGGAGAACTGCCCCAAGATGTACAATAATGATACCTGCTTTTTTTAATTTCCATATATTGTGTTTAAAAAGCATGGATGCGAGGTTCACCAGCATAATGACCATGGTAATCCTCCCTCCTGGTGCAGGTATAATATCTCCGAGCCAGATAATATAAGATGAAAAATATTTCTGCTGAGATGCATAAAGACCAATATTTCGCTGAGCAAGGGTGCCCAAAACGGTCAATACCATGAGCCAGATTACCGTATAGACAAAAATCTTAGGATGACTTATTCTTTTAATAATCAGTTTCATCAAATGTTAGTATCATGTTTAATGGATGAGCAAAAAGTTTTAAAATCTTTTTCTAAATCTATTATACCATCTTTACTGGCAGTTAATTTGATATATAACGTACTATTATTCATTGGAAGTATTGCAGTCAACATTGCTGTATCACTATTAGAATCATTGATCAATTGAAATATCTCATAGGGACCTATCTTACTTTCACCAGGCTGGGCTTGTGCCCTTATCTCACTTTCTTCTAAAGGTTCCAGACCAATCTGCCCCCGCCACCTATTCACATTGGCTACAAGTCCTCCACCGTCTCCACCTAATTCCATAACAGATAAATCTCCCATACCAGTGGAGAATGGAACATCAAAACTTGCTATCCTCATCGAAGAACCCTGGGAAGGAATCCATGAGTCGGGTTTTTCCCAAGTGAAGCCTGATAATTGGGGCTTTTGACTTTTGGTTTGAAAGGTTTCATTATTTGTATGATGAATTTTTGGTAAATGATAGGTCCGGATATGATTGTTCGAATCACAGGACAACATTAAGAATACTAGGAACAATAAAATTATCTGTTTTGTCATTTTGAAAAACTTGGGGTTTAATTAGAATATTAAATCTATGTTAGTTTATAAAAAATTTGATAATACATAATAAGATATACGGAATTTTAAATATTGAGAAAAATTATAATTAGTAAACTATAATATTAATAGCGCCTATAATTAACACCAATTATAACTTTCCATAATTGTTAAAAAACAGCTGATTCCTGCCACTCACCAAATTCTGATTTCATGGCTGCAATTATTTCACCAAGGGTTGCATATTCTTTAGCTGCTTTTATGATTAAAGGCATAAGATTTTCCTGATTTCTGCATGCTGCTTGAATCGCCGATAATACATTCTGAACTTTCGATTCGTCTCTGGATGACTTAATGACGTCCAGTCTTTGCCGCTGAGATTCACCTGCACGTTCATCAATCTTAAGAATAGGTATTTCAATTTGTTCATCTTCATTCACAAATTTATTCACCCCCACCACAATACGTTTATTGGTATCCACTTTATGTTGATAATTAGAAGCAGATCTTGCAATCTCGCGTTGGAAATAGCCCTGTTCAATAGCAGGAATCACACCGCCGATATTTCCAATTTCTTCAAAATATTCTTCTGCTCTCGCTTCTAATTGATCGGTCAATTCTTCTACAAACCACGATCCCCCTAAAGGATCTACTACATTAACCACACCTGTTTCATAGGCAATCAACTGTTGAGTCCGCAAGGCGATCTCTGCAGCTTTTTCCGATGGAAGCGCAAGAGTTTCATCCATGGAATTGGTATGCAAACTCTGGGTGCCGCCCAAAACGCCGGATAAGGCTTGAAATGCAGTTCGAGCGATGTTGATTTCCGGCTGTTGTGCCGTGAGGCTGCAACCCGCAGTCTGCGTATGAAAGCGAAGTTTCCATGATCGTTCATTTTTTGCGCCATATTTGTCCTTCATTCGTTTAGCCCAGATGCGGCGAGCGGCTCGATATTTGGCGATCTCTTCGAAAAAATCCAAATGTGAATTAAAAAAGAAGGATAACCTGGGCGCAAAATCATCCACATTCAATCCTGCGGAAATACCATGCTCTACATAACAAAATCCATCGACCAATGTAAAAGCCAGTTCTTGAGCCGCTGAGGATCCTGCTTCACGAATATGGTATCCACTGATAGATATTGTATTAAATTTTGGCATGTGTCCGGTACAGTAGGCCAGCATATCCGTAATGACCCGCATCGAGGCTTTTGGCGGGAAAATCCATTCTTTTTGAGCAATGAATTCCTTTAGGATATCGTTCTGGAGCGTACCACTGAGTTGATCCAATGGCACTCCCTGCTTCTCCGCGACAGCAATATAAAATGCCAGCAAGACGATTGCAGGCCCATTAATCGTTTGAGAGACCGATATTTCGTCCAAATTGATCCCTTGGAACAGAGCCTCCATGTCCGCAAGTGAGGAAACACTGACGCCGCATTTTCCAACCTCCCCATCGGAAAAGGGATGGTCCGGATCATAGCCCATAAGAGTCGGCATATCATAGGCTACGGATAACCCGGTCTGACCTTTTTCCAAAAGAGATTTAAAGCGTCGATTGGTTTCTTCTGGTTTCCCGAATCCAGCAAACTGTCTCATGGTCCAAAGTCGGCCACGATACAGATTGTTGTGCACACTCCGTGTATATGGATATTGCCCGGGAAATCCCAGTTTGTCCATATAATCATCATTCGGTTGTTTCGGAAAATAGCAGAGATCTAATTTTTCACCAGAGAGTGTATTAAAATCAGCTTCACGCGTGGGGGTGGAATCAGCCGATTTTTTCCACTGCTCATGGCTGTCTTTGAAGAAATTTAATTGTTTGTTCATGATTAATATTTATTTTGCATGTGACCTGTCCCTGAAAACCGTCCAACCCTCATATAACATCCACAATATAAGGGCAATAAGTATACCATCAATTACCAATAAAATTCGATTTGTCATGGCGAAAGATTTGATTTTTACCATTAAGGTGGTAAGTGTGATAATTGTAATAAAAATAAATGGAATGACTAAGGGCAGTACAGGTCGGTTTCGTTTCCAAAAATAAATAGATAAGATCATTAAAGTCAAAGCGGCCAGCATTTGGTTTGATGCACCAAAAATAGGCCAAAGAACCCAGCCGGCCTGGGTTGATAACCCTGTTGATTGATCAGTCACTTGCCATAGAGTTAACCATAACGCAGGAATAATGGCAATCAGGGTGGCAATATAACGATTTTTTAATACCTGAATTTTCAGCGAATCCCCTACTTCCATCAAAATAAATCTCTGAATTCTGGTTGCTGTATCCAAAGTCGTTGCTGCAAAGGAAATTACCAAAACAGCCATGATGGTTTTGGCCATATTAGATTGAATTCCCAGAGATTCGATCAGAGCTCCGCCGCCTAAAACAAATGCAGTTGCTTTGTTTGTGGCTGCATGGGCCCATGAATCATAATAAACTGCCCAACTGAGATCTTCCACCCTTCCTACAGAAGGAAGATTACAATTCGCAACCAGTGATATTCCGGCAACGGCAGCAATGGTAGCCGCAAGTGCTAGGGTCCCTTCCCCCAGCATGGCGCCATATCCAATTAATTTGGTATGGCGAATATTGCTCACCTGTTTGGAGGTCGTACCAGATGAAACCAGGCCATGAAAACCGCTAATGGCACCACAGGCAATGGTGACAAATAAAAAAGGAAACATATTTGGTCCACCTTCCCCACTGACCCGGACCATCGGTGCATCCACAATGGGCTGGGCAATAAGCATACCAATAAATATTAGTCCAAGCCCGACCAGCAATTGATGACTGTTAATGTAATCCCGTGGCTGGAGTAAAAGCCAGACGGGAAGCAAACTGGCAATGCCGGAGTAAATAAACAGCAGAATGATCCAAAGGTTGGATTGAGCTGCTTTATCTAACCCGAAAAATTCAAAGGAAAGTGGGTGAATAGTTCCTATATAAACAAAAAGATAAAGCAGGATCAGGGCAATTACAGATGGGATGAAGGCATCCATTTTCTTTTTATACAGGACAAAACCAATCACGATGGCAATGATAATTTCTATATTTATTGGAAGAACAGCCGCAGGTACATTCACAAACAATCCAGCTATTGCCATTGCAAACACAGCCAGAACCAACCAGGTAAGCATCATAACAAATAAGAGAAACATGGTTCTGACTCGAGGATTAATGACTGATCCGGTAATATCAGCGATGGATTTACCCTTTTCCCTCACCGAAACCACCAATGCACCAAAATCATGGACAGCCCCCATGAAAATTGTACCCAAAACAACCCATAAAAAAGC
>DKQR01000205.1:0-4302 GCA_002471805.1 Fidelibacterota bacterium UBA7303
AATCATGGAAAAAGTTATTTTGCTCCAAAGACTTTGGAAAAGAAACCTTTTTTCTTCTTCTTTCCTTTTCCGCCTTTTTCACCTTTCTTTTTCTTCTTCTTTTTCTTCTTCTTCACATCAGCGCTAGCAATTTGGTCTGTGTCGCAGCAGCCTGCTTTTACCACGCATATTGCCTGTTCGGTTTTATCAACAGGTGTTTTCGCTGGTGCAACGGCGACAATGCCGATAATTACTAATGTAGAGATAAGAAGTCTATAGACTCGTCTCATTATTCTACTCCTCATGAGTTAGTTTGGTTAACCATGGCATCCAGTATATACTGAATAACCGATGATAATCTATTCCGGCAAGCATCCCTTTGTCAAGGTATTATAACTTTATGTGACTGCAATCACAGTGACCTAAAAAAAAATATATTTACTCAAAACTTTTTTTTTTAATATCCCCAGCGTTTTTTTGGAACTTATTTGTTTGTTCATCATTCCTATTAGAAACTTTAAGGAGATAAATCTTTGGTCCGTATAGAAAATCTGACTAAAAACTTTGGACAGGTCAAGGCAGTTAAATCTATTTCGTTTGAATTGAAGGATGGTGAAATAGTGGGATTTTTAGGCGCAAATGGTGCTGGGAAAAGCACCACACTCAAAATGATCACAGGGTATATCTCCCCCACAGCCGGCAACGTTCATGTGGATGGGATGAATATTATCGACGATCATCTTGAAATTCAAAAACAAATAGGATACCTGCCCGAATTGAATCCTCTTTATACAGAGATGAAAGTGTACGATTATTTACGGTTTCATGCGGAAACAAGGGGAATCAAGGATGGCGAATTTACCCAGGCACTGAGCAAGGTAGTAAAAGATTGCGGTCTGCAGGGTATTGTACACCGTACGATTGGTAACTGCTCTAAGGGTTATAAACAACGGCTGGGTCTTGCTGCGGCCATGATTCATAATCCCAAAATTCTGATTTTAGATGAACCGGTTTCTGGCCTAGATCCCAACCAGATCGTTGAGATAAGACGTTTAATCAAAAAAGTTGGTAAGGAAAAACTTGTGCTTATGTCTTCGCACATCCTGCAGGAAATTCAGGCTACTGTGGACAGGATCATTATTATTCATAATGGTGAAATAGTTGCAGACGGCACAAGTGATGAACTGATCGCTGATTCCCAGGGTCTTACCCATTTGAAACTGGAAATTGATGGCGGAGAAGAGGATGCCATTCAAGAGATGAAGGCTACGATCCCCAGTATTACTATTCAATCTATTTCCCGAAACGATGATTCAATGGATATTTTGATTGAATATCCGAATACTGCTGACCCCAGGAAGGATATTTTTCGTTATGCAGTTGATCATGGCTGGTCAATACTGGAAATGAGCGCATCTAAGAGAGACCTGGAATCTATTTTCAGGAATTTGACCCAGGATGGTGTCATAACAGATGCGTAGTATAATCATTATATTTAAAAAGGAACTGCATTCATTCTTTGCCAGTCCCATGGCTTATATTTTCCTCGTGGTCTTTGCCCTTGTAAACGGTTATTTTTTCACCAATACATTTTTTCTTTATGACCAATCAGATATGCGTGCCTTGTTCAGTATTGTCCCGCTGGTATACCTCTTCTTTATTCCTGCTGTCTCCATGGGTGTGATATCACGGGAAAAAGGACTGGGTACCATAGAAATTCTGGCTACACTTCCCATCCGGGATTTAGATCTGGTGCTGGGAAAATATCTGGCTGTGTTTACCTTGATTTTAGTTGGGCTGCTTACTTCATCGATTCATTATATCACTCTAACCTTTGTAGGAACAAATATTGATCATGGAGCCATTTTCTCAGGATACCTTGGACTTGCGCTCATGGGCGGAGTCTATGCCGCTATCGGTATTTTTTCCAGCAGTTTGACCGATAACCAGGTGGTTGCATTTATTATCGGCATTGCCATTGTAATGGTGTTTTTCCTCATGGATCAGCTACTCGTCTTTGTCCCCTCATCTATGGCGGGAATTGTCCAATACTTAAGTACGGGTTTCCATCTATCCAATATTTCCAGAGGAGTCATTGATACCCGCAACCTGATCTATTTTCTTTCCATGATCAGCTTCTTCCTGTTTTTGACCACCCATAATGTTGAATCACGAAAGTGGAGTTAATCTTATAGTGACCCAGAATAAAAATAAATACTATATGCACTTAGGAATTTTCCTGGTAGGACTGGTGCTATTAAACCTGATTGCCCGCGACAACTTCCGGCGGCTGGACCTGACCGATAACAAAATGTATTCACTGTCCAACTCCAGTAAGAATGTGATTTCTAAAGTGGATGACCTGCTCACCATGAAGGTTTATTTTTCCAGTGATCTGCCAAATGAGCTGGGCAATACCAAGCGTTTCCTGCAGGATATCCTGGAAGAATTTTCTGCATATTCCCATGGCAATATTCGTTTTTTCTTCGAAGATCCCCAGGAAGATGAAACTATGGAGGAGCAGGCTCGCAAAGATGGGATTCAGCCTGTACAGATGCAGGTGATTGAAAATGACAAGGTGGAAATCAAAAAGGTCTACCTGGGTATGGTGCTGCTGTATGAGAACAAGAAGGATAATATTCCTGTTATTCAATCCACTGCGGGACTGGAATACCTGATCACCACAAAAATCAAGTCGCTGATCAATGTGGATAAGAAAGTGATCGGCATTGTTAATCTGCAGCCGGATTCCGAATTAAAGACCAATAATATCAGGGCACAGCTAAGCCAGCATTATCTTGTAAGATCCGTTGACCTGTCCAGTAATGCTGATGATGAAATAGATGTGCTGCTCGTATCCGGTACAACCGATACTCTGGATACCCTTGTCAGAAAAAATCTTGAATCCTTCTTACAAAATGGGAAAATGCTTTTCCTGGCTCAGGCTGGTGTTACCGCCGATATTCAACAGCAGCGTGCCACCGTGATCAATTCAGATATTTTCGATTTCATGGCGCAATATGGATTACAGATCAAAAAGAACCTGGTTTTGGATGATAAATGTCAGAATGTTCAAGTCCAGGAACGCAGAGGGATCTTTCTCATGAATCGAGCTATGAAATATCCATTTTTTCCCAATATTAGCAATTTCAACAAAGATGAATTGCTGGTAGCGGATCTGGAGCAGGTTGTCCCCTTTTACACCAGTGAAATTGTGCTGGATACAACAGAAATTGATATAGTGGCAGGAACAACGGAACTCTTCCGCACTTCAAATAAAAGCGGCATTATGGAAAATAATTTTATTTTGAGCCCGGACCCGCAGCAAAATCCATTTATCAAATTACTAAATCAAAAAGGTAAAATAGTGGCAGCCTCATCAAAACTGGTCAATGGGGGAGAAATTATCCTAATTGCTGATACCAAATTTCTTTCTGATGAAGCAGGCATGTCTGTACCGGATAATCAGATATTTCTGATCAATACTGCTGATTATCTATCTGGAGAAAAAGAATTGATCTCTTTACGTTCCAGGGAAATCACTAATCGACCACTGAATGAACTTGAAGACGGAACCCGAAAGCGGTGGAAATGGGCCAATATGCTCTTGCCTACCCTGCTGGTGGTTGCTTTTGGGTTTGTTCAGTTGAAAAGAGAAAAATCTAAAGCAAATATACTAGAGCAAATTTATGACTAAATCTATGCAGGTCTCCCTGGGCGTCTTTGTTCTTCTTGTGCTCCTATTTTTCATGAATCAAAAATCACAAAACGACCTTACAGTTGAAGGGACAGTAATATTTTCCGGAAGCCAGGAAGATGTTTCCCGTTTTTTGATCATTGAAGGCCCGGATACGCTGGAGTTGGTACTTAAGGACTCCATCTGGACTATAACCCAGGCCGATACACTGGTAATCAAAAAGAATCAGATTGAAAAATTATTTGACCGCGTCTTACAGGTAAAAAAAGAAGTCATTGTTTCCAGGAATCCTGAAAAATGGTCTACATTCGGCGTATCAGATTCTCTGGGAAGACAATTTTCTTTTTTTAATAAAAATAGTAAATCCCTCGGCAGTTATGTCTTTGGAAACGAAGGGCAGGACTTTCAACACAATTATATCCGGGATATGAAAGGTAGTGATGTATTTCGCACTAACGATAATGTTTATTTTTTATTAAACTCTAAACCAACATATTGGGGGAAAAATCCACCGAAACCGACTCCAGAACCAGAGAAAATTGATACCACGTCTGCTAGTTAACCCTCCTAGACCCTCCTTTCAACCGGCGATGTGGTTTACGAAAAGCCTCGTTAATTCGGGGCTT
>DKQR01000205.1:4603-8387 GCA_002471805.1 Fidelibacterota bacterium UBA7303
AAAAGCCTCGTTAATTCGGGGCTTTTCGTATTTAATTACTCCATATGAGGAGCAGTAATAAACAGGTACTCGTGGTTGGGGACCGTGTCTTGATCCGGCCAGACAGTGGTGAAAAAAAATCACCTGCCGGTCTCTACCTGCCCCCCAGCGTACTGGAAAAGCAGGAAGTTCGCGGCGGAATGGTGGTGGAAGTAGGGCCCGGCATTCCTCTGGGTTCCCCGGAAGACCCTTTCGAAGAACCCTGGAAAGACAAAAATTCAGAAATAAAATATATTCCTACACAGGCAGAAGTAGGTGACTATGCTCTATTCCTGTCAAAGGCAAGTATCGAAATAAAAATAGAGGCAAAAGACTACCTGATTGTACCCCAGTCTGCTATTTTGATCCTGATTCGGGATGATATTGGCCGGATCATGGCCTAAATATCCACACCCATCTCGTAGAACATAAAACCCCATTTTTCCGCATATTCATCAATAATTTTTCTGGTGGGTCTGCCACGGCCGTGCCCTGCGTTTCTGCCAATTCTGATTAGAATTGGATCCTGGCCAGCTTGAGCGCGCTGCATTGCCGCGGCATATTTGAATGAATGTGCCGGTACAACCCGATCATCATGGTCAGCTGTGTAGATCAATATAGATGGATAGTGAATATCAGTATTGATGTTATGAAGCGGAGAATAGCTCAACAGATTCGTGAAATTGGCCTCATTTTTTACAGAACCATATTCTACGGCCCAGGCATAGCCAATGGTGAACTTTTCGTAACGAAGCATATCCATTACACCTACCTCAGGGAAAGCGACTCTGCAAATCTGCGGTTTTTGGTTTAGCACAGCACCAATCAGGAGACCGCCGTTGGATCTACCGCGAATAGCCAGGTAATCCGGGTCCGTGTAGCCTTGAATGAAAAGATATTCCGCTGCTGCAGTAAAATCATCAAATACATTTTGTTTATTGAACAGCATTCCACCCTGATGCCATTTTTCTCCATATTCATTGCCTCCCCGGATGTTGGCCAGTGCATAAACACCGTCATTTTCCAGTATCACTGTCAAGGCCTTGCTGAAATAGGGTTTCATTGCAATATTAAATCCGCCGTAGCCATATAGCAACGTTGGGCGACGGTTATCCAGGTACAGGTTCTTCTTGTGGACAATGAAAATAGGCACCTTGGTTCCATCCCTGGATGAATAAAATTCCTGTTTCAAGACGTAATTTCCACTTTTAAAGCTTGATTCTGAGGCTTTATAGAGTGAACTGGTATTTGAATATATGTCGTACCGGTAAATCGTCTCAGGAGTGATAAGATTATTGAAGGTATACCAGGTTACGGATTGGTCCTGACTCCCGCCAAAACCATTTATAATTCCCCGGTCCGGCAGTTCGACAGTATATAAGTAACTTCCATCCAGGTCATAGACTTTCCATTCCGATAAAATATCCCTGGTAAAATGCACCAAAAGCCTGTTACCAACTATATTGGCCCATTGCAGGACCGCCTCATCCGTTCCCTCTACAAGAGTCACCCAATGTTCCTCCTGCGAATGATCAGGATCGATCCGCACAATTTTCTTGTTTGGTGCACGGCGGTCTGTCACGGCAATAAGTGCTCCATGAACATGGTCCAGAATGGTGATCTCGGAATTATAATCATCAATGATGTTCGTCCAGCCGTCCTCTGCTCTTCTGGTATCCCGGAAAGCGAGAGAATTTCCGTATGTTCCCCGGTATCGGTACAGCAGCATATAACGTTCATCTTCCGTTACAATTACAGATGCTGAGATTCGGGGTGTTGCCGGATCATAAAAGATCAGTTCATCCGTTTCTTGAGTTGTACCCAGTTTATGATAATATACTTTGCTATGTTCATTAGCCGCTGTGAATTCATCCTCAGTTTTCTGTTCAGGCATTCTGGTATAATAAAACCCGTTGTCCTGCCAGGACATACCACTGAATTTGATCCATTTTAATCTGTCATCAAGCAATTCTCCCGTACTCAGGTCCATTATAAAAAATTCCTGCCAGTCGGAACCTGCACTGCTGAGGGCGTAGCCTAAGTATCGATGATCATTGGAAAAATAAGTTCCGCCCAGGGCTATTGTACCATCAGAAGAAAATTTATTGGGGTCCAGTAAGACCTTGGGGATACCACCTTCTTTATCTTGCACGTATAGCACAGACTGGTTCTGCAAACCTTCATTCCTGTAATAATATAACTTATCCCCTTTAATAAATGGTGCACTCTGCCAGGGATAATTCCATATCTCCCTGAGTCGATTTTTTACCTTCCTGACCTGGGGTATACGGCGCATATAGGAGCTGGTGAGCGCATTCTGTTTGATTACCCAGGACTTGGTAGCTTTGGAGTGGTCATCTTCCAACCAGCGGTATGAATCAGTGATAGTTGTGTCGAAGTAGGTATCATATACTTTTTCCCGCTTAGTGACCGGGTAGTGAATTTTAAGCGGGACTTCATGGTGAAGAATAATGATCAAAATTGATAAAATGATTAACAGGTAAGAGCTGTTCTTCATGTCTGGACTTCCAGGTTAAAGAGTTCCCAAAGTCCGGTACTGGCCGACTGCCGGACAGTTCTATCAAAATAATACGTTAATTCGGTCGTTTCCGGATTGATTTCAATACAGTATGCTCCATTCTCTTTGGCCATTTTCGGGTATCCTGCTGCCGGCCAGACCACACCGCTGGTACCGATGCTCACAAACAGATCACAGGATGAAATAACCTCATTCGCCGCGGATACAACCTGCTCATTGAGCATATCCTGGAACCAGATGATATCCGGTCTTAGCCAGGTACCGCAACTGCATTTTCGTGACCTGTATTCTGATTGTTGAAGGTCTTCTATTATTTTTCCTTCCTGATCGCAGCGCATCCTCCATAAACTGCCGTGAAGTTCAATGGTATTCTGCGACCCGGCACGCTGGTGCATACCATCAATATTCTGGGTAACAATCCAGATATGATTATGATATTTTTGCAGGTCGGTCATTATCCTGTGACCGTTGTGCGGAGCACATTTTAACGCCTCTATGCGCCTTAATTCATGAAAATCCAGGACACCCTGCGGATTCTGTTCAAACGCCGTCTGACAGGCATATTCTTCCCAGTTATATTTATGCCAGATCCCTCCTTTGCCCCTATACGTAGGAACACCGGATTCTGCCGACATACCGGCACCGGTAAAAAATACAATTTGATGAAAATCTGAGACATCAATTGGGACGATCATTTTTTCCCTATCTTGGCAAAGGGCGGTCCAAATCGGCTACAACATAAGCCATGACTGCCATAGCAGCCACACAGCGGTTGAATTCACTAAAATCAACTTTATCGAAAGTATCGGCGTTGGTGTGGTGATACCAGAAATATTTTGAACCATCTACTTTTAGTGACATAACTGGAACACCTTCATCGTTTAACGGTGATACATCTGCAGCCCGTCCGCCATTTGTAATTTTATCTGCCGAAATAGGTTTTAATAATTTACTGATCTCCTGAACAATCATTTTACCCTCAGCACTGCCGGTAAAACCAAAACCCTCGGGCGCAAATACGCCCCCATCGGATTCAATGGCCAGTATATGCTTTTCCAAATATTTCAGCTGCATATCCCGATAGGCCTTGCTGCCCCGGCTGCCATTCTCCTCATTGGTCCACAACACACAGCGAATGGTACGCTTAGGTCTAAGATCCAGCTGGTTAATAATATTGAGTGCCTGCCAGGCAGCCACACAGCCGCCGGCGTCATCATGGGCACCCTG
>DKQR01000162.1 GCA_002471805.1 Fidelibacterota bacterium UBA7303
ATGCCAACTATCTCATTTCGGCTATAATAAAAACAGGAAAATGGTCAGAAGGATATTTTTGATTTTTCACATTAGCTAAAACACCATACTTTTTCACTGTAATCTTATTTTTACTAACAAATATATAATCAATTCTTTTATCGGGTCGTTTGTAAACATCAAAACCATTATAGGTTCCCTCGGGGCCAAAAGGGGATTGTTGACTGATCTCTTTTGAGTCATTTAACTGTTCCACAATTAATTGAATCGGCAATTCGGTCGGTATTAAATTGAAATCTCCCATTAAAAACAATGGTAGATTTTCCTTATTAATTGAATTGATTTTTTCTAAAATTAACTCTGCTGATTTCTCCCTAGCCTTTTTCCCAATATGATCAAAATGTGTGTTAAAGATCCAAAATCTCTCACCAGAAGAATTACTTTTTAATAAGACATATGTACAGATGCGATTAAGTGACGCATCCCAGCCTCTGGATGGTTTTTCAGGGGTTATTGAAAGCCAGAATGTTTCGTTGATCAAAGCAGCGTATTTATCAGTGTTGTAAAAAATAGCAGAATATTCACCCTTTCCACCTTCTTTAACATCTGCTCTGGCAATGCCCACGTATTTATAGGATTTTAAATTATCATTAATATACTGAATCTGATGCTCTAAACCTTCTTGCGTTCCAATTATGTCCGGTTTATAAAAAAGAATCTGATTGACTAGTGTTTCTTTTCTATTATGCCAATTATTTTCACCATCATTAGGATTATCATAGCGGATATTATATGTCATCAATTTAATGTCCTGACTATGAGGAAATGACAATACCAGTCCAAACAGGATTACTAGTTTTTTAACCATTTTATTCTGCCATTAATAAAAAATCTTGAATCCCTTCCGGGTAATCATTAAAAAATTCATTACCGGTTAAGTACTGACCAAAACACAATCCGATACTAAAAAGGATAGTTATAAATAGCTTTCTTATTTCTAACTCCTGTAAATCTATTCAAAGTTAATAAGTTTTATTGTTTTTTGTTTGTGGGATTAGGTTGGCCCCATAACCCGATGGGGCTTTCTAATTAGTGAATGTATCTTTAGTCAGGTCGTAGATACTATCGGCTAATGATTCAGTTTTTTCATAAATAAGAGTATGCACATCAGTAAGTGCTTGGTTGTAATAAAAACCTCCAAAATTCTCTGTGAAAAAATCGAGTAAAAATTCAGCATCTAAACTGCCTATTTCCTGTTCAAGGTTTTCTTGAAACCATTCTTGAATGTCTTGGATGATTTTATCTTTATTTTTTCTCGGTATCTTTATCATATTAGATTCCTATAACAATATAATGCTTATGTAAAAATTATAGACATTCTATTCCCAGTAGTGGGTTTTTTGTATATGGGAGGATGGGTAGATTTGGATTGTGATTAGGCACCATTTAGCATTTTTAATCATTACAGTATCATTTTGTCTCATCATAATTGGATGTAATTCCCTACACATTCGTATATCAGCCGCGCCTCCAAAAAAGGCAATTTCACGAGCCCCTGTAAAAAAGTCAATTCTTAAAGAACTTGATTGGAGTGGAAAAGAAATATTATTTGTAAAGATTGGTGATAACTACAAATCATTCAAAACCATAAATAGTAAATTTTCTTTATTGAACGAAAATGACCGTTTCATTAATTATTCCAAACTTGAAAACCAATATGGAAAAATATTGGGCAAGTTTTATCGCAATAGATCAGAGTATTTATTAATCCAAATGAATGATGGAAGAAATATAAAATATGCAAGAACAAATTGGGAATTGGCAGAAAACATCCCGCCTCCTTATTGTTGTTTTACCGATGAAATTGTTAAAATAAAAAAAATGATTGGGCAAACGATCTGGTTGAATAAAACAAAAGAGTTTTTATATCCATCCACCACTACATTTTTCACCTTTTCTAAAAAACCATTTGATAGATTTGATGAAGTAAAAATCACAGATATCTACCCGTACTACAATGGCGGTTTTGATAGACCATTATGGTTAATGATCAAATCAAAAGATGGCAGAGCAGGCTATGTGAAATATAATTATAAAGACAGATCAAAAGGATTTGTTGATAATTACTATTACACAGCAGACCCATTTCCAAAAGAATGGGGTGATGAGACCATTGATATTGTAAAGAGTGGAAGAATAAGTGTAGGCATGACAGAAAGACAGGTTAGAATATCCTGGGGCAATCCATCGTATATAAATACAACAGTTACGCGACAGGGTAAAAGCGAACAATGGGTTTATAACAATTTCAAAGCCGATTTAGTCTACATTAAAAATGGCAAAGTTGATTCAATACACAATTAAGCAGGAGGTAAATAAACAGAGCATTGTATAAATAGATCACCCTTTTTACAGCATCAAGCCCTGCCGAAAATACATGATTAGCTACACTGCGCTATTACATCAAATCCTGCCGCAGGAAATAAGCATAAATTTCTCATTACCTATAACTTTATATAAAAGGAGACAATGTGAATTATCATAAACAAACATATGATTTAGGGAATCTTCCCTATTGGTTGACCTTTGTCCGGGATGACATAAAATTAACTGCTCTTGGAATGGGTTTTGCTCGTTTACCTGCTGGGAAAGGATATACTTTTTCACACAAACACGAGTATCAGGAAGAAACCTATATTGTATTAAATGGTAAAGGGGTTATTTATCTGGATGGGGAACTTGTAGAATTATCACCTGGAGATGTGGTACGGGTGGATCCCGAGGTGTATCGCGCTCTGAAGGCTGATGATAAATTTGAATTGGTATGTTTGATTGTAGGGGCTTTGCCCGCTGAAGGTTACCCTAGACGGCAGAATAATCATGGTGCTCTTATAGATGACGGCATTCCTGACTGGGACATATTGCCTCCCTGGTGTAAGGGCAGCAAAAAAGTAATTGAACTAAATAAAAAAATCCGGGCCCAAAGAGAAGCGGGGAATAACTGATATAATGATTATTTCATTATGCTTCCAGCTTTGTTTTTTGTTTGTGGGATGATTATTAGATTTTGATATGATCAACCCTACTTTACTAATTCTGTTGTTTATTGGACTGGCGTTTTGGAGTTGTGATGATAACCAACCAGAAAATATTCCAGAAACGAATTCCATCCATTTTGGCACCTATCTTTACGAGGACGAGGATTGTTCCGGCAGTGATATTCAATATGCCACATTCGACAGCGAAGGAATCACTTTTTTTGATTACCTTGGCGATAATTGCGATGACACGGTGGGATGCTACGCCGTGAATACCTATGAACTTTCTGAAATAACCCAGGATTCATTTCTCATTGTACCAGAAAACGGTAGCGTAATTGTGGATGGTACAATCAATATTGATGGTGACAGCCTGATGACCCTGAGCTATACTACAGATAAAGGCATTAATGAATATATGTGGGAAAAATTCAGTGACGATGTATACTCCTTTACCCCCGCCTGTGACCAAGAATATGCATACACCAAGGATATAGCCGATATGTTGGTCTATGCTGTGAGCAATGATGGAAGCCTGCTTTGGAAACGATATATCCACGGCGGAATCTGGGACCTGGCGTCCGCTGTCACTCCGCTGTCAGATGGCGGCTACATGGTCTATGGTATTTTTGATGGTATAGAATGGGGTGGCTGCTGTTACAATCTAAAGTGGGACGTGGGGGATATTGTGAAGCTAAATGGCGAAGGGCAGATAGAGTGGCGCAAAGAGATCGATTTCGCAGATGACGGAATGTCGTCCTGGTATAACTATATTGGGAAATCCCTAATTGAGACATCCAACGGCGATCTCGTGTTTATTGCTCCCATTAATGGTGGAGGCATCAACATTGTTATGATGGACGCAGGTGGAAATTTGATTTGGAGCCAAAACTATCCAGATCTTGGTTTCTGGAACTATAACGCTGAGATCATGGAAACGGATGATGGAGATCTGGCAGTTATGGCGGGCTACACCGCTAAATTAACACTGCTGGATTATTATTCAGGCAGCATTCTCAAAGAAGCAGAATATGTTGGTTTAAAATATCCCCGGGCCATTGTGAATGTACTGGGTGATTTTGCTATTATAGGGAATGCCCCTGAGGGTGACGATGATTATTCACCTGTATATCTGTTGAAAGTATCCAGTGACGGTGATGAAATCTGGCGCAAGATCTGGTCTGAAGACTCAAACCGGCCCAGAACTGCCTTGGACCTAATCCATACTGCCGATAACGGTTTCCTCCTATTCTGTTATTCTGATCCACATCCATACGCAACTTTGATCAAGACCGATTCCGAAGGTAATGAGCTCTGGCGAAAAAAATA
>DKQR01000049.1 GCA_002471805.1 Fidelibacterota bacterium UBA7303
ACCAGATAAATCATCACTGCATACACACCCTGAGTGGACATTACCGGCAAGGCCAGCAGCATATATCCAGCATGTGCAATGCTGGAATATGCCAGCATCCGTTTAAGGTTATTTTGCTGAATTGCCACTAGATTACCTAGACTCATGGTAATAACCGCCAACAGGGCCAAAATTTCCGGCCAGGGCATATTGGTCATGCTAACTCCTTCAATGCCAATCATGGCCCCGCCATCGGCAAGGACCTGATTGAAAAATCGGATCATCATAGCTAAAGCACCTGCCTTTGGTGCCACCGACAAATAAGCTGTTATGGTGATAGGTGCACCTTCGTAAACATCCGGCGTCCAGAAATGAAAAGGAACAGCAGATATCTTATAACCAAATCCAGCCAAAATCATCACCAGGGCCATCACCAGGGCGGCATTAGCAGTCTCATCCAGATTAACTACTGCTTGCTGAACCTCAAAGTAGTTGGTACTGCCTGCCAGGCCATACAATATGCTTATACCAAACAGCATAATTCCGGATGAAAAAGCGCCATATACAACATATTTGAGTCCGGCTTCATTTGATCTGGTATTCTGTTTTAAGTAGCCAGCCAGGATGAAAGACATGATGGAAACCATTTCAATCGATAAATAGACCATGACCAGGTCCACAGCTGAAACCATTAAAAACAAACCCAAAACAATAATACCCAGCAAAGTGAAATACTCACCTTTACGGTATTCTGCCAATTCACCAGTTTGCCAGCTCACTACCGATACAAAAATAGTGGCTAGAATGACCAACATTTTAAAAAAGGATGCGAATGGGTCTAACACAATTGAGTCCATGAAGAGGGTTGTTGTTTTAGAGCCATCCTGAATATATATGGCCAGTGCCACCGTGATTAATCCCAGGATCAATACCCAGCCCACCTTGCCGGAATCTTTTTTGTCAAGAAGAAGATCTAGAATAATGGCCAATACAATAACCCCAGTAAGAATGAGTTCAGGCCAGTAGAAATCCAAGCTTTGCAGGTTGGTCATGGGAGTCCCTTACATTCCTGCGAACGTGGATAGGGACACAACGCTATTAATGATCATGTCCATGGTCCTGGCGATAATATCCAGGTACGGTGCTGGATAAATACCAAAAAAGATGGTAATCACAAGCAGCGGTACTACCGTAAATAATTCCAGTCGATTGATCTCAGGAAGCTTGTTGTATTTTTCATTCAGTTCACCAAAGAAAATGCGCTGAAATGCCCACAGGAAATATGCGGCATTCAAAAGAATTCCAATAGTGGATGCAATCACAATTCCTCTGTAAACCGGGAAAGCTCCAATAAAGCACATGGCTTCACTGATAAATCCCGAAAGCCCGGGCAAGCCCAATCCTGCAAAAAAGGCCACAGCAGTTATACCGGCATAAACTGGCATCTGGCTGGCCAGCCCGCCAAACCCATCTATATCTCTATGGTGCGCCCGTTCGTAGATAACACCCACTAGAATAAAAAGCATGGCAGAGATCGTTCCGTGATTGAACATTTGGAACACAGCGCCGCCGATGCCAGCCTGTGCAGCCTTGAAGTTTGTACCATTGGCAGCACCGGCAGCAATCACTGCAGCCATGCCAATTAGGGCATAGCCCATATGATTTACACTAGAATAAGCCACCAGTTTTTTTAGGTCTGTCTGTGCCAAGGCGCACAACCCTCCCCAGATTACATTAATAAGCCCCAGGAACGCCAGTGCGCCGGAAAACCAGTATACCCCGTCGGGCATGAGTCCATAATTAATTCTCAATATTCCATAAACACCGAGCTTTAGGAGTATTCCCGCCAAAATGACTGAAATGGCCGTAGGCGCCTCGACGTGGGCCAGCGGCAGCCAGGTGTGAAACGGAAAAACGGGAACCTTGATAGCAAACCCAATAAACAGTAGTACCCAGATTACCTTGATGCCACTCATTCCCCACCAGACTACACCTTGAAGTGCTTCAGGTGCAATGCGCATCAGGTCAAGAATATCGAAGGTTTTTCCGCAGGAAAAATAAAGCCCTAGGATGCCCACAAGCATTAACACGGAACCAAATAACGTATATAGAAAGAACTTGATAGCAGCATATTCCCGTTGCGGTCCGCCCCATATCCCAATCAGGAAATACATGGGCAGCAACATCACTTCCCAGAATACGTAAAAAAGGAAGAAATCCAGAGAGAGAAAAACACCAACGATACCTGTATCCAGAAGCAAAAACAAGGCAAAATAACCTTTAACCGCTTTAGATGTATTCCAACTGACAAACACACAGATAAAACAAAGCAGGGCAGTTAAGATCACCATAGGTAGACTCAAACCATCCACGCCAAGGATGTAGGCGATATTAAAGGAAGGAATCCATTCCAGTCGTTCCATAAATTGCATCGATCCAATTCCGCTGTCAAACCGCTGCCAGAGTACTATGGACAGGAATAATTGCATACCGGTCGCAACTGCGGCAGTAATTTTTATGTACTTTTCATATTTCCGGGGAATAAAGGCGATAGCCACCATACCCATAATCGGTAACCAGATTAGTAAACTTAAAATACCCATTTATTTCTCACTTCATTGAATTAAAAAGCCTGGATGATGGTCAGAATAATTAGCCCAGCCGTAACGTATAATAAATAATTCTGCAGTCGCCCAGTCTGTAATTTTCTGAAAGTACCACCCAGATAATTAACGATTCTTCCAGTGCCATCAACCAGCCCCTGATCGATTCCTTCAAAGTCAAAACGACCCGTTACACGGCTCAGCCAGTCTGTAAATCGACCAAAACCATTAATAAAATATTTATCATAAAGATCCCAATCCAACCAGGCCACTTTATTGGCCAGACGAAAAAACGGCTGATAGAGAAAACGCTCATAATTTTCATCAAAATAATATTTATTCCTGCTCCAATCATAAAGTGTACCGAAACTTTTCACCCAGTTTTCCGCAGAGAAAACCTTACGGAGATACACCATAACAGCAAGCGCAATGCCAAGAAAAGCAACTGCAATGGAGGTGTACATTGCTGTGTAATGGGCGTGATGAGCGTGGTCTGCAATTTCACGGGCAGGTATACTGCCCGGCACAAATGAATCCCCAGCTACTACTAGATCCGTGAACCAGCCATGGTCCGAAAAAGGGTCTACATAAGGTAAGGTGTAAAAAATGAAAACGGATAACGAAGCCAACAGTACCAATGGACCGGTCATTTCCTTAGGTGATTCATGGATATCATCAATCAGCTCCGGCATTTGGGGCGCACCATGAAAAGTGAGGAACATCAACCGAAACATATAAAATGCTGTGAGAGCGGCGGCACCAAATCCAAAAACCGGCAGCAGCAGATGAGCAGGATGGTGCTGGGCAAAGGCCAGAGTACCGGCCAGGATGGCATCCTTGGATAAAAATCCGGAAAAGAGCGGCACACCGGCGATGGCCAGGGTACTAACCAGCATGGTCCAATAAGTGACCGGCATCTTCTCCTTAAATCCACCCATATTACGCATATCCTGCGGGTCTGTATTATGATCATGTTTTTTATGAAGAGCGTGGTGCATGGCATGGATCACAGAACCACTGCCATAAAACAGGTTAGCCTTGAACATAGCGTGGGTCAATAAATGGAAAAATGCTGCCGTGTATACACCAGTACCTACGGCCAGAATCATATATCCAAGTTGGCTAACCGTAGAGTAGGCCAGAACTTTCTTAATATCTGTCTGAGTTACAGCAATAGAAGCTGCGAATAAAGCAGTAAAACCACCAACATAGGCCACCACCAGCAGTGCATCTGGCGAAAAAAGTGGAAACACTCGCACCGACATATAAACTCCCGCAGCAACCATGGTTGCCGCATGCATCAAGGCGGATACAGGCGTGGGGCCTTCCATGGCATCGGGCAGCCAGATGTGCAGTGGAAACTGTGATGATTTTCCCATGGCACCTAAAAAAAGACCTACACCGGCCAAGGTTAGCATCGTTCCAGAGATTTTACCAACGGCCACACCTTCGAATATGTCGCTGAACATAAAAGAACCAACCGCAGTATAAAGCAGCATTATACCTATAAAGAAACCAATATCGCCTACGCGATTTGTAAGGAATGCTTTTTTACCAGCATTTGCGGCAGTGTCTTTTTCAAACCAGTGACCGATCAAAAGGTAGGAACTCACACCAACCAGTTCCCAAGACATGTACATGGAAATAAGATTGTTGGCGAGCACAATTCCATTCATGGAAAATGTGAATAGTCCCAGATAGGCAAAATACCGTGAGTAACGGATATCTCCTGCCATGTATTCTAATGAAAAGATATGAGTGCAAGTGGAGATTAGTGCAACCACAACAAGCATGATAATGGTGATATTATCAATCAAAAATCCCAGTTGGATGGAAAATGAGCCCATATCAATCCAGGTAAAACTGGCTTCTTTTGAAAATCCAGAATCATAGCTTGAAAGCATGGTAGCAAACATTATCAAAGATAAAATAAGGGTAATACCTATAGCACTAATGGATACCCAGTCTCCTTGGCGGGGTAGTCGTTTTCCAAGAAAGATTTGTACCACGAAAGCTGCCAGTGGCAGGAAAAGTATCAAGAGAGAAAACTGAATAAAATACTGTTCCATTATTGTTTCATGCTGGATGCATCATCAACATTTATGGTGTTTAAATTATTGTAGATATTAATTATAATTGCAAGGGCTACTGCCGCTTCAGCGGCTGCAAGAACAATAACGATGAGTCCGAAAATATGACCATCTAAATTCATTCCTCCAAATCGAGAGAAAGCGACAAAATTCAAATTGGCAGCATTTAGAATGAGTTCCACACCCATTAGAACTGCAATACCATTTCGTCGTGTAATTACACCAAAAACTCCTAGAGAAAACAAAACTGCAGCAATGAATAAATAGTTAGTTAACTGATCCATTAGTTCCCTTCTCTAGACAAAACTGCTGCACCAATAAGGGCTCCCAACAATAATACGGATATTACTTCAAAGGGGAGCAGATACCTTGTTAGTAAAAGGGTCCCCACGCCTGCAGTGGTGCTCTCAGGTTCCAGTGCAGGCCGGATTAGCCAGGGTGTTTTGCTAATCACCATACTTAAAAAAATAAATAACCAAGTCACCACCACAGCACCAACACCCTGTTGCACATTGGTCTGGGATAACCGAACAGAAGAAATTTGATTTGTAAGCATAATACCGAAAATGATCAGCACCAATATTCCGCCAATATAGACAAGAAGCTGAACTCCAGCTATGAAATCTGCCCATAGAAAAACATATAGGCCGGCAACACCAAACAGTGTAAAAAGTAACCCTATAGCTGCATAAAGCAGTTGATTATTAAGCACTACAAATGCAGCGGAAATCACTGTAAGAGCGGCAATACACCAGAACACCATATCTGCCATATCTAGCTAAACCTCTGCTTTTTGTTCACTTATTATTTTCGCCATTCCTTCTCTAGAGCCCGGTTTAGCAAAACGGTAGATAAGATCATTTCGATTTGGTTCAGAGAATTCATAATCAATTGGATGCTTATCGCTATTTGGACCCCCAGTCATGAAAATACATTCTTCCGGGCATGGATAGGTGCACAGATTGCAATAGCAGCATTCTGTCATATCAATATCAAAACGAGTAACAACCATAGCTTTTCGGGATCCATTTGAAGTGACACCTACATGACCAATTTCTTTAATGTCTTCCCCGCGGTTAGGAACTTTTTCCGTTTCAATCTTGATACAGTCTACAGGACAGGCACGTTCACACTTAAGACATCCAATACAATCATCCATATCTACATGCAATCTTGACCTAATTACATTGTAGTTGCTGTGATCAAAGCCAATATTACGATCGGGTCGTGGCCATCTTTCTTCTGGATATTGTAGTGTAACGTTATCATTTTTTGCACGAAAAAGGTGGACCAGAGTAATTCCCATCCCACCTAAAATCGTTGTAGCTGCTGCCCAAATATCAATTATATATCTTTTCATACTTTATGACCCAAGTAGTACTGTCCAGATTGCAACACCGAAAATATTAATCAATCCAATAGGTAAAAAAACCTTCCAACATACATTCATTAGCTGATCAACTCGTAGCCGAGGTACTGTCCATCGAATCCAGATCATGATGAAAATCAAGAAGGCTATTTTACTCATCATCCAAAATACACTCCAGCCCGGCGAATCAAGATACCCCGAGATTGGACTTTGCCATCCGCCAAGAAATCCCGTAGCAGCGACAGCGCTGACAACAAACATATTTGCATACTCGCTTAAGAAAAAAAACGCATAACGCATTCCCGAGTATTCTGTTACAAAACCTGCCACCAATTCAGACTCTGATTCAGGTAAATCAAAAGGGGTCCTGTTGGTCTCAGCAAGTGCACTGATAAAATATATCACAAATGCAACTGGAATAAATGGATTGTCAAATAAAATCCAATTGAATATACCCCCCTGCTGGTAGGCAATGATTTCCTGCATGTTTAACGAGCCAGTTATAATGATCACAGTAATCAAGGAAATTCCAGCAGGGATTTCATAACTGACAATCTGCGCGGCAGAACGCATTGCACCATATAAAGACCATTTATTATTTGAAGACCATCCTGCAAGTATAAGTGCGATAACTGCTAAGCTACCGACACCAAGGATATAGAATATGCCTATATTTAAATCTGCAACTATAATCGATTCACCAAAGGGTATCGCAACAAAACTAACGAAAGCACCAATGAAAATCATAAAAGGCGCCATTATGAATAATACTCTGTTTGCACTCCCTGGTATAATATCTTCCTTTGTTAAAAGTTTAAGAGCATCAGCAACAGGCTGCAAAAGGCCCCATTTGCCGGCATGAAACCCAAAACCCTGCCCCATAGGACCAACCTTATCCTGAATAAATGATGAAACTTTTAATTCAGCATAGATAACCACTAACGCATAAACAGCAATAAAGCCAAATAATATTAGACAAGGAATCAACATTGCGAACAGGAGTAGAAATCCATTCCCAGAGAAACCAGGAAGGAATTGATTCAATAGATCAAAAATAAAATCTACTGTCATCGGTCAATCTCACCTAATACAATATCCAGACTCCCCAAAATTGCGAGTACATCTGACAATAGCCATCCTGCTGCGATCTCATCGATAACAGATAGTGCTGTAAAAGCAGGGGAACGCATTTTTAACCTATAGGGAATATTTGTCCCATCACTCTCAATATAATATCCAAGATCTCCCCTAGGAGATTCAGTCCTCTTATATATAGTTCCTTTTGGAGGACGAATCTTTTTTGGGATTGATTGATGAATGTCTCCTTCTTTTGGTAAACTTGCTAAAGCCTGTCTTAATATTTTAATACTCTCTTTCATTTCAAGAACGCGGACATAAAACCGATCCCAGCAGTCTCCAACAGAACCTTTACCGCCCTCTCCAACAGGCACATCAAATTCAAAACTTTTATATATAGAATAAGGGTCATTTTTACGCAGGTCCCATTTAACACCCGAAGCTCTTAGGTTTGGTCCGGTTACTCCATAGCTTACAGCAACTTCCTGCGGCATTCTTCCAATGTCGGCAGTACGTTCTACAAATATTTTATTATGCACAAGTAGATTAACAAATTCATCTATTTTGGGTTCAAAATAATCAAGGAAATTGTAAGTAGATTCCACGAAGCCAACAGGCAAATCATGGCTAAGACCACCTACCCACATATAGTTATATAATAGCCGTGCTCCACATGTCATTTCAAAAAGATCAAGTATTCGCTCTCTATCTCTAAGCATATGTAAAAATGGAGTAAATGCCCCAACATCAAGCCCAAAGGCTCCCAAACCAAGAAGGTGACTCGCAATTCGCTGTAGTTCAGCCATGATCACCCTAATGTGTTCAACCCGATCATTGACTTTAATATCCATTAAAGCTTCCACCGCTACCACATAACCAAAATTATTGGTCATAGATGCCAAATAATCACAGCGGTCTGTATAAGGTATTACCTGCTCATAAGTTACATTTTCGCAATGTTTCTCAAAACATCGATGCAAATAACCAAGATACGGAGTTATCTCAGAAACTACCTCACCATCAGTTTTGACTTGCAGCCGTAAAACTCCATGAGTGGCTGGATGCTGTGGCCCAATATTAAGGACCATTTCTTGCCCGTGAACTACTCCCATCCCTCTTTCATTTTTGGTACTTCAATCCCATGATACGTCTCCTGTACCTGGTAATCCTTTCTTAGGGGCCAACCTTCCCAATCATCAGGGAGAAGAATACGCCTTAGATCTCTATGATCAGAAAATTCAATTCCTAACATATCATATGTCTCACGCTCAAACCAATCTGCGATTCTCCATATTTGTTCCACCGATGGGATTACCGGTTTATTTATTGATACAGAAATTCTGATTTCAGTACAATGATTATGTTTCATAGAGTGGAGATTATATCTAGCCTCCAAGGTATTCTCTCCAATATCAATCCCGGTCTGGCACTGAAGTGAATCGAAGGACAGGGAAGGCTCAGATTTGAGCCACCCTGCAATTTCAAACCAGTGGTCTGGTGTGAGTTGGATATGGGTTTCAGTATTTTCATTTACCAGAGAACCGGGAAATTTTTCATTTACCATTTCCCCAATATTTTCATTCAGATTCTCAGACAATGATTTATCATCGATCGAACTTTTATCTGATACCTGTTTTACGTGATCTTCAGTTTCTTGAGGTTTTGCAGATCGTTTAGCTTTGACCAAAGCGGCTTTGGCTTTTGACCTTAGAACACGGTCTTCAATTTCATTGATCGGCTCCATATCTCCAGCCAGACCTTTTTCCACCAGTTCAGCAATTAATTTATCCTGATCTTCGTTCATGCCATTTTTCTAGTAAGAGGGCGTTCATTAAGAATCTGTTCCTGTAGTTTTAATAACCCTTCTATCAGAGCTTCTGGCCTAGGCGGGCAACCTGGTACATACACATCAACTGGGATAACAATATCTACTCCTTTTAGAACATGATACCCATGCTGCCAATAAGGTCCCCCGCTAGTCGCGCAAGATCCCATGGCTACCACATATTTAGGATCTGCCATCTGTTCATAGAGTTTTTTAACACGAAGAGCCATTTTCATGGTAACCGTACCAGCAACAATCATCACATCTGCCTGTCTAGGGGACGAACGGGGTATCATTCCTATCCGCATTAAATCATGTCTACTGGCTGCCGCAGCCATCATCTCAATTGCACAGCATGCAGTACCAAACTGAAAAAACCATGGAGATGTTGACCTGGACCAACTGAGAAGTTTGTCAAGTTTTTCAACGATTACATTATCTTGAAATCTGTGCTCTAATATTCCCACTTTATCTTTCCTGCTCTATTGCAATGTTTTTATAGCGTCCTGTCGCATACCTGACCCGGCGTTTAACCCAATTTAAGTCACCCTTAACCCAGACATATGCTAGACCCACAACAAGAATTAAAAGAAAAATGCCCATTTCGAT
>DKQR01000016.1:0-139 GCA_002471805.1 Fidelibacterota bacterium UBA7303
TCAAAGCCTGATGGCATGGTTCTCCTTCGACCATCCTTTTTACTGGACAGTATTTGGTTTAATGATCATTTTCTTTACCTATTTCTACACTGCGATCGCCTTTGATCCTATACAAGTATCATCTACCATGAAACAACAG
>DKQR01000016.1:541-21441 GCA_002471805.1 Fidelibacterota bacterium UBA7303
TCAATTGCATTGGCGTTTGTTGCAATATTCCCCTATATACTGATGCAGACCATGAAGATCAATTATGACCTAGCATCTTTCTTTGGGGGTACAAGCCTGCTGATCATTGTCGGTGTTGCCCTTGATACACTGCAGCAGATTGAGTCTCATTTATTAATGCGGCATTATGATGGATTTTTAAGCCAGGGACGGATTCGCGGACGGAGGCGGATGTAATGGTGCATACTCGCACACAGCGTGAAATCGAGAAAATCGCAAAAAGCTGCCAAATCGTTGCTGATACACTGATCATGCTGGAGAAACATATAGTATCCGGGGCAAAAGTTTCCGAATTAGACCGGATGGCGGAAGAATTTATCAGATCCAGAGGTGCACGGCCCGCTTTCAAAGGGTACATGGGGTATCCTGCCACATTATGCGTATCAATAGATGATGCCGTGGTACATGGAATTCCAGGTGAAAATATTCTGCAGGGTGGACAAATTGTTGGAATCGATTGTGGTGCGGAACTCAATGGTTATTACGGTGATCATGCACGAACCTTTGCCGTTGGTAAAGTAGATGCTGAAAAAGAAAAATTGATGGCAGTGACAAGGGAGTCATTAAACAGAGCCATTGAACAGGCTGTTCCTGGGAATTATGTAGGAGATATTGGTTATGCCGTGCAATCCTACGTAGAAAGTAATGGTTTTTCAGTGGTCCGAGAGTTGGTCGGCCACGGGATAGGAACTGAGTTGCATGAAGAACCGCAAATTCCAAATTATGGACAGGAAAAGCAGGGACACCCTTTATGCCCGGGAATGTGCATTGCAATCGAGCCAATGATCAATGCCGGCGCCAAGGAAGTTTTTACTGCCCAAGATGGTTGGACCATCATGACCCGGGACGGAAAAGCATCAGCCCATTACGAGCACACCATTGCCATCACAAAAGATGCCCCCCAGATTTTAAGCGTTGGATCTGATGGCTAAAGAACAACCCATTACCATTGATGGAATTATTAAGGAAACACTGCCCAATGCCATGTTTCGTGTGGAAGTTGAGATCGGAGATGGAGCCCATGAGGTATTGGCTCATGTCAGTGGGAAAATGAGAATGCATTTCATCAAAATTCTACCGGGTGATGTGGTGACACTGGAGATATCGCCGTATGATCTTAGCCGGGGTCGAATTGTTTACAGACAAAAGTAAATTATTATGAAAGTACGTCCATCAGTCAAAAAAATTTGTGATAAATGCAAGGTTATCAAACGCAAAGGTGTTGTCCTGGTGATCTGTGAAAACCCGAAACACAAGCAGAGGCAAGGTTAGGAGTTATTTATGGCGCGTATCGTAGGAGTGGATATACCCCGCAATAAAAAGGTTCCATATGCACTGAGGTACATTCATGGTATTGGTACAACAACGGCAATTAAACTGTGCGCAGAAGCAAAAGTGGACCAGAACAGTCGTGTTCAGGATCTGACAGAAAAACAGGTTATTGCCCTGCGGGATGCAATCGCGAATTTGGGGATTATGGTTGAAGGTGAGTTGCGGTCGCAGACCGCCATGAATATTAAACGACTGAAAGATCTGGGCACTTACCGCGGCCTGCGCCACCGCAGAGGTTTGCCGACGAATGGTCAGCGCACCAAGACCAATGCTCGGACTCGCAAAGGGAAAAAACGGACTATTGGTCTTGGGAAAAAAGCCGTAACGGTATAGTCATCAATTAGAAGAGGAAATTTTGGCAGAAAAACAAAAAAAGAAAAAGAAAAGAACCGCCGACCCGCACGGGATCGCGCATATCAAATCCACATTCAATAACACTCATGTGACCTTGACAGATACCTATGGGAATGTTCTGGTCTGGGAAAAGGCAGGGACATTGGGGTTTAAAGGGTCTAGGAAAAGCACGGCCTATGCAGCTACCATGGCTGGTGAAAAGGCCGCACAAACAGCAATGAATATGGGTATTAACAGTGTGGATGTCCGTGTGAAAGGACCTGGACCAGGCCGTGAGGCTGCCATCAGGGCACTGGCAGTAGCCGGGCTGCAGATCACCAGTATTACTGATGTGACGCCACTGCCTCATAATGGGTGCAGACCACCAAAACGGAGACGGGTATAAGGACGAATCATGGCAAAAAATAATACACCAAAAGGTAAACTGGTCCGGAAATTCGGGGAAAATATTTTTAACAATCCCAAATATGACCGTTTGCTGAATAGGAAACCCTACAAACCTGGCCAGCACGGTCAAAGCCGCCGTTCGAAACTTTCAAATTATGGACTGCAGCTTCAAGAGAAGCAAAAAATTAAATTCATGTACGGACTGCTGGAAAAACAGTTCCGCCTGACCTTCGAAAAAGCTGATCAAATGAAAGGAGAGACGGGTATTAATATGTTGCAACTGCTTGAACGGCGTCTGGATAATGTGGTCTATCGACTTGGTTTTGCGCCTACACGGCCCGCAGCAAGACAAATGGTAAGCCATAAGCATATCCTGGTTAATAACCGTGTGGTGAATATCCCATCCTTCATTTTAAAACCCGGTGAAATGATCGAAGTTCGGGATAAAAGCAAGAAAAATGACAGCGTCCTGGATTCCATGCGCAGGATCAAAGGCGATATTGAATTATCCTGGTTGGAACTGGATAAGGCAAAAATGCGGGGGACCTTTGTGTCTATCCCAGATCGGGATGAAATGAACATCACTGTAAACGAACAGTTGGTTGTAGAATTATTCTCTAAATAATCAAGTTAGGAAACATCTTAAATGGCAAGTAAATCTTTAGAACTAAACATTGATTTCAAATCAACATCCAAGTCCGGGAATACCGGAACATTCACCGTCCAGCCTCTGGAACGGGGATTTGGTGTCACCATTGGAAATGCGTTGCGACGCGTACTATTGACCAGTATACCTGGAGCGGCGATCACCCATGTAAAAATTGATGGTGTCCAGCATGAATTCTCCACCTTGACCGGTGTTAAGGAAGATGTGGCGGATATTATTATGAATCTGAAAAATGTCCGCTTCAGACTGATGGATAATAATCCGGATAAAGTGAATCTGAGCCTGAAAGGAAAACATATCTTCACCGCAAATGATATCCAGAAAGCCAGTGATCAATTCGAGATTTTGAATCCTGATGAATATATCAGTGAAATCAATGCAAAAGGGAAGATAGAACTGGAATTGCGGATTGGCATTGGCAAGGGTTATGTACCATCGGAGGAGAATGATCTTCCAAACCTAACTGTAGGAACCTTATCCATAGACAGCATTTTTAACCCGGTTACCAATGTGTCCTTTAATATACAACCTGTACCTGGCGCCAAGGATCCAATTGAAATCCTGTCTATGGATATCGAAACAGATGGGTCGATCACAGCCAAGGATGCAGCCAGCTATTCTGCTACCTATCTTCGGGAACATTTGAAATTCGTGGAAGCGATTGCTAACCCATCGGTATTGGAAATTTCTGATGGTGTTTCAGAAGAGACCATTATGCTTAGGAAATTATTGAACTCGACGATTGATGAGATGGAATTATCGGTTCGGAGCTTTAACTGCCTCCAAGCAGCGGGCATCAAATACATTTACGAACTGGTGAATAAAGAAGAAAACCAAATGCTAAAATACAAGAATTTTGGCCGCAAATCCTTAACCGAACTGGTCGAAAAACTTGACTCCATGGGATTGCACTTCGGTATGGAAATAGATAAAATCATGGCCGAAGAAGGATAACCAATGCGTCACAATAAATCCGGACGTAAACTGGGCCGAAAGACAGCAAGCCGCAAGGCATTGATGTCAAATCTGGCTTCAGCACTGATTACACATAAGCGAATCAAAACAACCGATGCCAAAGCAAAAGAACTCCGAATGTATGTGGAACCCCTTGTAACGTTCGCCAAGCGCGGAGACCTGCACGCACGCCGGCAGGTGTTGAAAAAAATTCCTCGCAAGGCAATTATCCATGAATTGTTTGATACCATCGGACCCTCATTCTCAGACCGTGATGGAGGCTATACTAGAATTACCAAACTTGGATTCAGGGATAATGACCGTGCGCCCATGTCTTTGATTGAATTTGTTGGTATGACTGCAGAGTCCGTTCCGCAAGGTGAGTCAACAGAATAAAGATTATTCTACCATTGCCATTTTTAGTGAACCGCGAAGGGAATATATGTAGAAGGGCAGCAGTTGCTGCCCTTCTTTTTTTATTTAATAATCCTGTTTTTGCCAACACATTTGATGTGCGAGCGCTTTGGATTGTTCGTGATCACATCATTACTGCAGAAAAAATAGATGATGTTATAGAATTCGCTGAGCGAAATAATTATAATCATCTATTCGTGCAGATCAGAGGCAGAGGTGATGCCTATTATACCTCCCGGGTAGTGCCCCGCTCCCATTTGCTGGCAGGAACAGATTTTGATCCTCTGGCATATATCATTAAAAAGGCAAGGCATTATAACATTGCAATCCATGCCTGGTTCAATGTGTATTATCTATGGTCATCTCTGGACCTTCCAGTTCACCAGGATCATCTGCTTTATACACAACCTACCTGGCTGGATACAGAATTCCCAGATCCGATCAATGTACAACAGACACTGGAGGCCGTGAGACAGAACAAGAATGCCAATGGAGAGGGATTTTACCTGGCACCAACCCATCCGGAGGTGGAAGCGCACCTGCAGAATGTGATCACGGAACTGGTGCAGAATTATAAAATAGACGGTATCCATTTTGATTATATCCGCTATCATAGGAAAGGCTGGGGTTTGAACCCGGTAGGCCTGAAATTATTTTTTAATCATTCGGCCTCCATCCCAGGCCTGCCTGCCCTGGAAGTAAAAGAGAAACCTACATTCAATGATTACAAGCGGGAAGCGATCACTAAATTTATAAAAAAAGCATCCACGAGGATTAAGGCATACCAGCCTTATTGTATCGTTTCTGCTGCTGTAAAACCCAATCTATACGATGCCCGCAATCAGTTTGGCCAGGAATGGGATGTATGGCTGGCGGGGCGATATATTGACTGGGCAGTGCCTATGAATTATGCTATGGATTTAAATCACTTCGACCGCAACATCCAGATTATGAAGGATAACCTTCCTGTTCAATATCTGGATCGCATCATAATGGGTATCGCCGTATACAATCAAAAACCCCGTACAGCCGGACAAAAGATTTATCATACGGGAAAAAATGATTTTAGCGGGATCAGCATTTTTTCCTACACCGTCTTTAAGGAACAGCCGTCCTATGCTAAAAAACTGGTAAAATATTTGGAATAAATTCCTGCGGTTGGGGTTTATCTGCCAAAACTGGCATATCAATCTGTCTTTAAATTCTCCAGTCGTTTTTGTATTAAGAAAACATGTCTAGAACAATCCATCCGCCCGCGGGAACGAAATTAACCTGTAAAAACTGGCAGATTGAGGCAGTATACAGGATGATACAGCATAACCTAGACCCGGATGTGGCAGAAATTCCAGAAGAATTGATTGTCTATGGCGGCAAAGGAAAAGCAGCTCGAAACTGGGATTGTTTTGAGGTTATTTTAAATACGCTGAAACGCCTCGAACCGGATGAAACATTGCTGATTCAGTCCGGGAAGCCTGTGGGCGTGGCCAAGACCCATACCTATTCACCAAGGGTTTTAATCGCCAATTCTAATCTCGTGCCCAAGTGGGCAACCTGGGAGCAGTTCAATGAACTGGAGGACCGGGGATTGATGATGTATGGGCAGATGACGGCCGGAAGCTGGATCTATATCGGTACACAGGGTATTCTCCAGGGAACCTACGAGACATTCATTGCGGCTGCTAATACTCACTGGCAGAGTAAATCTCTGTCCGGGAAATGGGTATTAACGGCAGGCCTGGGAGGAATGGGAGGCGCCCAGCCCCTGGCTGTGACCATGGCTGGCGGAGTGAGTATATGTATTGAGATCGATCCCCACCGCATTCAGCGCCGACTGGATACTAAATACCTGGATCGTGCAACGAAAAACTTTGATGAGGCTGTACGCTGGGCACAAGATTCCCTGAAGAAAAGAAAACCACTCAGTATTGGACTTGAAGGAAATGCTGCTAACCTGGTGGCCGAATTTGCTAAGCGGGATATTATACCGGACCTGGTGACAGACCAGACATCTGCACATGACGAACTGATAGGCTATATTCCAAATCATTATACCTTGGACCAGGCCAATTCACTTCGTGAAACAGACCCTGAAGCCTATATAAAAGAAGCATACCGCGCTATGGGGGAACATGTACAGGCTATCCTGGATCTAAAGAAAAAGGGAGCAGTAGCCTTTGATTACGGCAATAACCTTAGGGCCCAGGCGGAAAAAGCAGGCATAAAGGACGCTTTTTCATATCCTGGATTTGTTCCGGCCTATATCCGGCCGCTCTTTTGCGAGGGAAAAGGTCCATTCAGGTGGGTTGCCCTGTCCGGGGATCCTGAAGATATTTACCGTACCGATGAGCTGGTTCTTAACATGTTTCCGGAAAATGAAGCATTGTGCCGCTGGATCACCATGGCCAGGGAACAGGTGGAATTCCAGGGTTTGCCCTCCCGGATCTGCTGGCTGGGATATGGAGAAAGAGCCAGATTCGGCCTGGCACTGAATGACCTGGTCAGAACTGGTGAATTAAAGGCACCCATCGTGATCGGCAGGGATCATTTGGATTGCGGGTCTGTGGCTTCCCCAAACCGGGAAACAGAAGCCATGAAGGACGGTACAGATGCTGTAGCAGATTGGCCGTTGCTGAATGCTATGGTAAATATTGCCAGCGGTGCGACCTGGGTCTCCTTCCATCACGGTGGTGGGGTGGGCATGGGCTATTCGCTCCATGCCGGTCAGGTGATCGTAGCAGATGGTACATCGGAAATGGACGAACGCCTGGAACGTGTGCTGACCAATGACCCGGGTATGGGTCTTTTTCGACATGCGGACGCAGGGTATGAAGAAGCGCTGGAAAATGCGGAGAAATGGGATATGGATATCCCTATGATATAGTTTTGAGTCTTAAACTCACCAATATTGGCGAACTGGCCACCTTTGATTCGTCCCTGGACAAGATGGTGACACGTACATCTGTAGAGATCGCCATTGAGAATGGAAGAATTGCCGCAGTGGGTACCGCTGTGGGAGATTGCGATGAACAGATAGATTGCAGCGGGGGCGTAGTCACCCCGGGTTTTGTTGACCCTCATACCCACCCCGTATTCCTGGACGGCAGGGAAACTGAATTTGCCATGCGTCTTGGAGGGGCAACCTATGAGGAGATCGCAGCAGCTGGCGGCGGCATCGTAAACAGCATCGACGGTGTTAGAAATTCATCTGAATCAATCCTTGTTGCCCGAGTAAAACCCCGCATGGATAAATTCCTTTCCTTGGGTACAACAACAATTGAATGTAAGAGTGGATATGGTTTAAATATAGGGTCGGAGCTTAAATCGCTTAAAGTATTAGATGAAGTAAATCGAACCCATGATATTGATATAATTCCCACATTTATGGGCGCCCATGCCTGCCCTCCGGAGTTTGCGGGTGACCCGGATGGATATGTGAATATCATTTGTAAGGAAATGATTCCAGCTGTGGCTGAACAGGGCATTGCAAAATACAATGATGTTTTTTGTGAGAAAGGGTATTTCACTACCAATCAATCCAGAAAAATCCTGGAAACGGGCAAAAAACATGGTTTGGTTCCACGGCTCCATGCGGATGAGTTTGAACCTTCCGGTGCAGCGGAGCTGGCGGCAGAAGTAAATGCTGTAACTGCGGATCACCTGATGGCAGTACGTGAAGAAGGCATTCGAAACATGGCTGATTCCGGCGTCATCGCAACGCTGTTGCCTGGTACAACCTTTTTCCTAGGGAAAACCACTTACGCTCCGTTTGAACAAATGAAACAGGCCGGTCTGAAGATTGCCCTGGCCACGGATTATAATCCCGGGAGCTGC
Source organism: Fidelibacterota bacterium UBA7303 (assembly GCA_002471805.1). Lineage (GTDB taxonomy): Bacteria > Fidelibacterota > Marinisomatia > Marinisomatales > UBA1611 > UBA2134. The sequence continues at coordinate 8,520 of DKQR01000016.1, forward strand.
TATATCCAGTCCATGGGTTTTATCCTTTCCCTGGCATGTATTTATCTGCATATGCCGCCCCTGGAAGCCCTGAAAGCAGCCACTTATACAGCAGCAAAAACCCTGGATCAGCACACAGAAGTAGGTTCATTGGAAATAGGAAAAAAAGCAGATATAATCCTGTGGGACCTTAAGGGCCATTTGGAGATTATCTACGGGATCGCGAATCATCCTATTCGACAAGTAATCAAGTCGGGGAGGCTGGTAAATTGACCTTGATTACCCAACAGCTAAAAGGGTAAACTCCACACTAAATTTTTTGAAGAAATAATGAGAGTTTATAGAGTCAGTATTTTCGCCCTGTGTTCTTTTTTATTCACAGTGAATGGCCTATCTGCAAACTATGCTTTTAAAAAAAAGGTAAAAAGCGTTTGTAAAACATACCGGATCACAGTGGATTCAGAGCAGTTTGAACTGGGCGAGGATACATTTTTTATGACCCTGGAAAGCGGCAGAAATAATTTTGAAATGTTCATGGTCATCGGTTTTGCTTCGGCGGGGCAGGCAGTGGCGCATCAAAAACAGATGGGTTTATCCAATGCGTACATGCCTGCAAATGTACAGGTTTCGGTACGGGTTCCCACTGCGAAAGATTCATTCAATACTTTCGTAGCGTCCTGCTCATCGAAAATGGCTAATGAACTGGCTGAGGGAAGAATGGATTCAGCTGAATTCATGCAAAAAATAACCAAAAACTTGAAAATAATGTAAAGGAGTAATGATGCTTCAAGATCCTAACTCATTAATGGGTATGTTAACACAATACGGCCGGGCCGTTGGCTGGTCCATCGCAGCGGCTGTTGGCTTTGCTTTCGGCATAGGAATTGCCTTAAAAGTCTTTGATATGCTGTCCACTGAGATCGACGAATGGGAAGAAATTAAAAAGGGTAACATGGGTGTGGCCCTGATCTTTATTTCATTGATTGTCATGGTAGGACTTCTTGTCCATAAAGTGATATAGGCCTACTGCCAGAATATTCCATTCAGAAAAAGTCCGTCAGACTGGCCGGACTTTTTCTTTTTACAGACCGGTTAACTGAATATAAATATACATGATCAGCGGTGCGGAGGCAGTATTTAGTAGATTAACCAGGTCATTGGTTATCCATTTGTAACCGCTGACCAGAGATCCACCAGGGGATATGTATTCCAAGATCTGACCATCCCCTGTTTGATATTTAGCCTGGACAGTGGCACCCAATACTGAATCTAGTATCCCCGCAATAAACCCTGCGCCGATCACACCGTACACACCATAATCTGCAACACCCAGGATATGCGCTGTCAATCCGATCACAGCTGCACCCAGTAATGAACCAATGGTGCCGATCCTGGTCACCCCACCGGAAAGCCCCGGTGTCATTACCTGAAAATTGATAATTGAAACAGGACTTTTCTTTGAGAGTTTTCCGAATTCTGTGGCCCAGGTATCGGCAGTAGCGGCAGACACGGAAGATAAAAAAAGCAGAAATATCATTGGGCTACTGTCAGTGAATCCATGGATAATGCAGAGCAGCAGCGCGACACTGCCATTGGCATAGACCTGGACAATATCCCGCTTTGATCCCTTGGGAATGACAGAGGTCTTGGAGGGTATGCTTTTGCTCAGTACAGAAGACAGAATGAAAAAAATGGCGATTGGAATCAAATATACCAGATTCCCATAACCTGCAACCAGGAATCCCATGACCAGAGCGCCGAAAAGTCCGTTGGTTGTAATCATTTTTGCCAGGTAAGCAGCGAGGAATGAAAAAATTACACATAACAGAATCATTTCAAAATAAGGGCCTTTGATCGTTGTACAATGCATTGTAAAAAAGGACAGTAAAGGGATAGAAAGGTTATCACTGCCTCGGAAACTGATCATTTCAGCTATAGTGGACATGCCAGCTGTAATCAGTACAAAATAAATGGGATCAATATTGGTGACTTCTGAGGGCAAAATCCAGGACCAGCCGTAGACTATAATGCCGGAACATAAAAACATGGCTGCGGATCCCTGGACCGATTTTTTATCCTCCCAAATTCTGGTTCTTAAAGGTCGTGATGCCGATTGACCCACAATAGTAGCCAGGGGGTCTGCCAGGGCCAGGATGGAAAGGGAGATAACAAGGTAATGAGTAAAATCCCAGAAAAAGATCACCATGATCAAATAAGCCAAGGGGAAATAGACCGTACCGTAGGACACTCGCTCCTGGGCATGAATACCCTTAAATATTTTTCGTTTCATAGCAGCCGTATTGAGCATTGTAAAAAACAATCCCAGTAATATCGGCGGAGTATTGGAGATGAACAGAAATGGAGAGAGGCTGCAGGCCGTGCCCACGGTGCAATGGACCAGAATCCTGATGGCATTTGCTGTAAGGATCCCTCGTTGAAACACCACTTCACTGATACCCACCAGGATCAAGACAGCGATAAAGAAAATAATAAAGGCCGCCCAGTCTGAACCAATAAACTGCAAGGGGATAAATTTCATTCATAAAATTATCAGAAGTGAGTTTAAACAACAATGATTAGTAATTTTTCAGGAATGATCAAACCAATTTTATAGTGATAAACCCAACAAACTATCTGCATAAGGTCGAAAAAATATGACAATTTCCGTAAACGATTTTGTACGCCGCCAGGTCAAGGGATCCGGAAGAACTTACTCTTCAACCATGAGTTTCGAAGAAATCGCCCTCCACGCGGATGCACAAATGGCAAAGGGCCAATTCCGGGAAGGATACCGCGATGGGGTGCGGGTAGTGCAGGCCGACAGGGCAAAGACGGCTCATTTTGTTTGTCCCTTTGTGCGCATTACGGAGGAGACAGAACTGGAGGCCGGGGTGGTCAAACGACGGGACAATGAAGAAGCATATGTTCAGATACGTGCTGTTACCGGGGATCCGGTTCCCGCTGGTACGGTGGACCTCATCTGTTACCGGTACGATGTACTCCGGGAAAATAACGAACATTCCACGGAAGCGGATTGGGAATTGATAAGTATCCATGCTGTCCCTGAAGGAATTGGAGAATTGCCCATGGGACCGGTTACCATGATGCGCAACCAATTGCAGCTTCCCGGTGGTACAAAGGCCTATTATGATTCTGATTCCTGGGCCAGGTCCGTTGAATTCTGGCAGAAATTTGCGCCGTTAAAGGAAAACTGATCAGGCGTTACCGTAGTTTTTATAAACCTGCATTATAGTTCTTGACAACAGTTACTGAAGTAAAATAATTTTAGGCGTACTGAATTCCAGTACACAAATGCGGAGTTCCATGTGAAAGATAATATCTTTACACATCTAGATGTGTGTAGGTTTACGCCACCCAATGCGCATGCGGGGAGGTCCGAACTCTACACCCTGCCCAATCAAACAGACTCCAACTGCAGGTAAGTTTTCCGTGCGGGACAATATGGAATCTGGAAATATCTTTAAGCGCAATTCTATATTCTCCCACGGTAAAACAGCCCTTATATTTTTATTGTTAGGCCTTGTCTATGGGCAAACTACCTACCAGATTTCAGGGAAGGTGGTAGATAAGGATGGCAAGGATTTTCAGGATGTACGGTTAAATCTTTATCTATCCAATAAACTATTGATCGGGCAAGATGAGACCGACCGTAAAGGAAAATTCGATTTTAAAAAATTAAAGCCCGATAAGTATACCTTGAATGTTTATGGGGGAAATGGATACAGTCTAGCCAAACAGATCGATCTTACTGCCGGAGATGTGAAAGACCTAGAACTTGCACCTAGCCAGGACCGTAAACAGCCTCAGGTCAAAATTGAATCAGAGATAGATCTGATTAAAATTAAATGGGGCCCTATTGTTGATGGTAAAGAATATATAATTTATAAAGACAACCGGGAAATTGAGAGGGTCAGTGTTCCTGAGTATCTGGATCAAACAGGCGGCGGACAATCATATGCGTATAATGTTTCCACGGTTTTTATGGATGGAAAAAAAGGGGAACGGTCCCTGACGGAATTTGGGAAAGCGTTATTCGCTCCGCCAGCAAACATTACCACCACGGTAAAGAAAAATACCATAAGCCTGCAATGGGATGCGGTCGAAAATGCCAAGGCTTACGTTATTTACAGATATAACGAAATTAAGGATGACTGGAAAGTGGTGAATGCAACTACCAAAAATGCCTATCATCACATGAAACTCGATTACGACAAAGAATATATCTATACTATTTCGACCATGGATCACCATAAAAAACCTGGGTCTAAATCCGAACGAGTAAAAGCCAGGACCCATCCAGAGCTGAAAAAAATTAAGGGACTTGCCGCTGAGGCAGGCGACAGCCAAGTGAATTTGACCTGGAAACCCCACGACCTGGCTGTGCAGTATAAGGTCTATCTTAATGGAACCCTTAGTGACACCACAGAGCAGACATCCTTTCTGCAAAAAACGCCCCCGGGAACTGAAAATTGTTTTACCGTTTCGGTTATTGACCAATATGGGATTGAAGGGCCACAATCAGACATGGTATGTGATGTGGCGCAGTACCCGCCCCCGGAAAATATCACCCTGACACTTGGGGAACTCTATTCGCCGGAAATGAATTCGATTTTGGTAGAATGGGAACGGGTGGTTGGAGCCAGTTTCTACAACCTCTACAGAGACGGCAAGGTGATTACCAATACCCCTGATGATAATTATAAGGATCAAGACCTGAAGTATGACAAGGAGTTCGCCTATCAATTATCATCGTTGACTGAAAGCGGGTTGGAAGGTCCATTGTCCGATCCGAAATTAGCGAGCACACCAGCTAACTATAAAATTGCAGGCCGACTGGTTACAGAAGAGGGAAAAGAGAGGATAAATGAGGCAAAAATATTCTTGTATACTGAGCACAACCAGTTGTGGAGCGAGTATACCGCCGGATTTACAGGAAAATTCACCTTTGATGACCGCATAATTCCCGGAAAATACCGCATAAAGGCATACGGTAATGGTTATGGCAACAACGTGGATTACGATGATGATGGGATTATCGGCGGGAAGCATGTGGAAGTTATCAACCAGGATGTGAAAGGTTTGCGTATTAATCTATCAACAGATGGATTGCGACCGGAGATGAACATTGTGAGAGGCGTGGAAGAAGTAACAATTACCTGGAAACCACTGGCACACGCTGAGTCTTACAGTGTTTACAAAAACGGCAGACCCATCGCTGAAAAGATCATTGCTACAGAGTTCACGGATAAACTAGCTCCTGGGAAACGCTATGAATTTTGGGTTCGCGCCTGGGACCTCTATGACTTGGAAGGGCCGGAATCCAATAAAATCGAGGAAAAGTCATCCTATCAGTATCCAACCCTGAAACCTTCTATTGTGCAAAAAGCTCTGAAAACGGAGGGCAGTGGAAGAATTGTAAACCTGGAGTGGGCCGCTGTTCCTGGCATTAAACAGTATGCCATCTACCGGGATGGCGATCGTCTGTCGATTCAATCTGAATTGACCTATGTAGATACATCTTCTACATGGGGTACAGTATATAATTACCAGATCAACTCCATTGATAGTGATGGCGATGAAGGAGCCAATTCTCCGGATCTTATGGTAAGTACCCATCCTGAAGTTCCCACACCAGAGATTGCTGCTATTGGGGATGTGAATGCTGTACGACTTGAAATTGATAATCCATCTCTCATTGCTACCTATTACAAGATCTTTCGCAATGAGAGTTATCGAGCAGATTCAGACATACCCATGTTCATAGATAATGTAGCTCCTGGTGTAAATTACTGTTATTCGATGGCGGCAGTAGACCGTTACGGAACAGAAGGAGAGCAATCTAGTATTAAGTGTGCAAAAGGCGCTTTTCCACCGCCATCTAATTTTAAAGCAGATATCATTGAAAATGTAGTGGAACTGACCTGGTCACGGGTAGCCAATGTACCAGGCTATCACCTGTACCGCAATGATTCGTTGATCCTTGAAACTAAAGATATGACATTTTTTAAGGAAGAGTTGGAATATGACCGCCTTTATACCTACCGTATCACTTCTTTCGATTCAGATGGAGATGATGGCCCGTCCGCCGATGTAATAGCTACCACCCATGAAGAAGTCTTGGATGTTGACCTTTCGGCTATGGCGGATTTGGAAAAGGTGACCATTAATTGGTCTAAATCTAACCTAAAGGTTTATCATCAATACCGGCTTTACCGTGATGATGTTCTCATAAATACCGTTATTGATACTTTTTATAAGGATTATGTTACTCCGGGTACCTATTTCTGTTACAAAGTACGGGTGATTGATAAATTTGGTACGGAGGGTCCGCCTTCCCTGGAAAACTGCCAAAAAGTTTTAGTACAATATCCTAAAGATCTGGTTACGGGAGGCGATGTTCGAAAAGTGGTCTTTAAATGGCAGAAAATGCCTGGTGCGGTACATTACAATATTTACTTGATGGATAAAAAGGGGAAAAGTCAATTCTTAACGAAGGTTAGAGGTACTTACTTTGAGCATAAAGGATTGGATTTTGATACGGAGTATTGCTATCAGGTTTCATCGGTAGATATGGATGGGGATGAGGGTCCCAGGTCAAAAACCATGTGCGGATGGGTATTGCCGGCACCACACTTGACACTGATCGAAAAAATGTTTGTTGAACCAACCGGCAATGAGTTGCTGGATAGCCGGGAAAACGGCCAGGTCGTTATTAAAATTACCAATGACGGTCGCAGTCCAGCCCGGGAATTGCGGCCCTGGCTGGAACCGATTGATAACGCTGTAACTCCATCCCTGATAATTGATTCAGTAAAAACGATTCCCATCCTGTATGTGGGTGATACCATTACGATTACCTTCCCTGTTTACGCCAAGTTGAAGATCGAATCAGGTACCCGCAATTTTCGCATCCGTATAGATGAATTTGCAGACAGTGACCTGGACCCGGAGCCAATATCTTTTGAAACACTCAAGATCATTCCTCCGAATTTCGTGATCGCTGATTTTGCCATCGATAACGAATGGGGCCAGAACTATATACCTCGAAATGAGATTGTTACCCTAACCGCCCGTTTCCAGAACCTGTCTGAAGGAAAGTCCGACACTGCTTCCATTAGCTTTCGACGAGACAGCACCTTTATGGTCTTGGATGAGGACGAAATTCACCAGTTCGGCCTGGTGCCTGGGGGAAAATATTTTGATTTCAGTTTTGAGATCATGAGCCGCTCAGACCAGTTCACGGTCTATTTTGACATATATGATTATTTTGAGACCCGTAAATCAATTCCTCTGCATCTGGAATTAATGAAAAGCTATAAGAATGCCTCCCAGCTTAAGGCCTACAGCATGCCTTATCCTGCTGAAATAAAACCATCAAAACCTAGAGAGAAAAATGAACTTATCGCGGGCTTACCCAAGGTTTCCACCAGAAGGGAAACCATTGGCATTGTCTTCGGCAACCATGAATTTATAGACAGGGATATCCCTGGCAAGACATCTACGGATGAGAATGTGCGGATGGTACGCAATTATTTCCATGACCTTTTTGGGATTGAAAACCACCAAATTGTGCCCAGCCAGTACTGGTTTTTCAATAATGGCGTTACCAGGAAGGATTTTGGAAAAATGTTTAATCCTGATGCAGGCTATATCATGGATAAAATTGAAAGCAGCCTCCACTATTCCGGCGCGGATACATTAGACCTGATCCTTTATTATTCCGGAGAAGGTACTACCATAAATGGTAAAAAATGCCTATTGCCACAGGATGCCACTATGGCTGATGAATATTCTTTCTATACATTAGAAGAACTCTATGCCAACCTGGCTAAAATTCAAAAAATGAAGCAGGTACGAAATATTACCCTTTTCATGGATGTAGATTTCAACAATCCTGCATTTAAACAGAATTTGATGGCTGCAGTTAAAGAAGATCCAAATCAAAAAAAGAAAGGTAAAAAGAAAAAAAAGAAATCGGAAGAACCGGTGCAGGCTCTGGAAGAAGAAATCAAGCCTCCGGAAGGGATCACGGCGCTCTTTGCATCCAATATCAACCAGCTGTCTTATACGCACCCCGATGCCAACAATGGTGTTTTTACCTATTATCTATTGCGGGGCCTGCGAGGGGAAGCGGATAATGGGGATAAAAGCGTTACTGTAGCGGAACTGCATGAATTCATCAGCAAAAATGTCCAGGATACTACCGCCAAGCTCTACGCAGACCTGCCCCAGGTACCGCTGCTTTTCACTTCTGACCCAGACCGCATCCTCTACAGGCTGCCCTGATTTTCTGGACTCTGAGTTGGATATGTATTATTATCCCGATTCAAGATGAAAGTCCGCACAACAATTTGCGCTCTTTTTATCCTGCTGGCTATCATAAAAGCAGAAGAGGTGGCTATTACCGGTGTGATCCAGGATACGGCCAATGCCCCCATAAAGAAGGCGGCGGTAACCCTTCTCAACCTGAGAAATGCGGTCCTGGCGGAAGAGTCCACCAACCGCAAGGGTGAGTTTGCAATAAAGGATATAGAACCGGATTATTATTACCTGTTAGTGAAATACGAGGGGCAGGTTCCCGGTGAAAAAGAAACCTACCGTATCAAACTGAACCCGGGATCCATGAAAAAGAATAAATCCCTAGACCTGCAACTGATGCTGCCCATTGAAAAGAATACTGTTCTGGTCTATTCTTTTGCCGGCACCGGCCCGATCACAGATCACGATCCGGTTCTCAACCTGAATCCTCCTGCCGTGGAAACATCCCCGGAACATATTGCAGTTTCCTGGGAAGATATCCAGCATGCAGCATCTTATGTGCTTTTTGAAAATGGTGCGGAAGTACAGCGTGACAGTGTCAATCGTTATGAACGGGATGTGCCATCGGGACAAGAATTCTGCTACGAAGTCCAGGCATTGGATGATTTTGGATTTTCGGGCCTGCGCACAGGTATGATCTGCAGCAGCGCTCCGACGCAAAAACCCCGTGATATTCAGGTCAAGGTTGCAAAAAATACCCTTACCCTAACCTGGTCTGTTGTACATGGTGCAGAATCGTACAACATATACCGGGATGGCGAAAGGGTAGGCGCCGGAATCGATACCACCAGTTTCACGGATCCCGGCCTGGAATACAACAAGGACTATATTTATGCTGTTGCCACCATGGATTCTCTGGAAAAAGAAAGTAAAAAATCAATTGAAATAAAAGGCACCACCCATGAATTTTTGCCGGCACCCATTCTTTCCTCTGTAAAGGATGAGACCGAACTGGTCCTGATCTGGAATGAAGTGGAATTGGCAAAATCCTTCAATATTTACCGGGATGATGAATTTGTTGTCAATGTACAAAGTACATCCTTTTCGGAAACCAGGCCGCCGGGAGAGAAACATTGTTATGTGGCCAAGGCAGTGGACCAGTACAATGAAGAAAGCGATCCTTCCAATACTCATTGTGCCAAAGTGGAAATCAAGTCTCCAACAGGCGTTACCGCCGATGGCGGTGTGAATACGATCTACCTGAATTGGAATGCGGTGGTTGGTGCAGTGAGCTATAATGTCTACCAGGCACTGAAAGAAGATTCACTGGTTTACTTTCAAAATGTAAATATACCCCACATTGCCATTGATCCCCTGCCCTACGGGGAAGAATTCTGTTATGCCATCTCCGGTGTAGACCCCGATGGCGACAGGAGTGAATATTCTCAAGTACGCTGTACCACTGTTTTAACCGCTCCAGATTTTACTATTCATAAGTTTGCATTGATAGAACCTTCCGGAAATGGTTACATGGATCCCCGGGAAAAGGGTAAACTGCAGTTTGCTGTCCATAACAGTGGACAAAGCCCGGCCCACAGTGTAGAATTGACCCTGTCACCGCTGGATACAACAGGTGAGGTTTTCGTAGCAACTACGGCAGTTATTGATACACTCATTCCCGATAAAATTGAATTTGCAGAGTTTGATATTGAGGCCGCCCTTACCGTGGAAACGGCAGAACGCAGCTATGAATTGACCATGACCTGTAATGAAGGAATCATTCTGGATGAGCCCTACAAAGCCACGATAGAGACAAAGGAAGCAAAGCCTGCCGAATTGATTATTGCGGACTTTGCTATTTCCAACGATTTCGGGACTCATTATATTCCAGAAAGTGAAGAGGTTCTGATAACTATCAGGCTGCAGAATATCGGCGAGGGCAACACTGAGTATGCAGTGGTGGATATTCCGGATTCAGCTACGTTTTCCACACCTGGTTTTGCGGGCAGCATTACCACGCCAGGCATTGCACCTGGTGATTATTTTGATGTGGAAATACCCCTGTTGAGCAAAGAGCAGTCTTTTATCATCGACTTTCAACTCACAGATTATCTGGATGTAACCACCTCCCAAAAGCTTGAACTGGATCTTCTGAAGCATTACCTGCATCCGGAGGACATGACAACCATCTCCCTGGACGCAGACAGTGTTGACTTGGCCCAGGATACGGACAGTGCTATTGATGTGGATTCCAATATACCCTTTGGACGCAAAAACCCACAGGGTATGGCCATTATCCTGTCCACGGAACATTATGAAGACGGTAATTATCCCAGGCTGGAGTATGCGGACCGGGACGGGATCACCATGAGAGAATATTTTCAAAGTGCGTTTGGCCTGTCCGATTATCAATTGCTGCCTTCCAAACCGTGGCAGATGGAGGGCGGACCCACGTTGAATGACCTGATCAATACCTTTGATCCTCACCAGGGTGATCTGCGCAGGCGCATTGTCAATTCCAAGAAATATTCTGGAGTGGAAGAGATCGATATTCTTATTTATTACCGCAGCCTGGGCGAATGGATTGAGGGTGAGCCTTACCTGGTTCCCAAGGATGCGAAATTCACACGGGATGTGACCAAATTCTCTCTGGACCGCTTTATCAAGGATCTGTCCATCTTGAGTGTGCTCAGCAGTATTAAATCGGTTACGCTGTTTCTAGACATTACATTTACCAATCCCAAGGAAGCGGCCGGATCGCTGTGGGAGTTTCCGGAAGTGAATGAAAAGATATGTATCCTGAGCGCCTCATCAAAGGGGGAATCTTCCCAACTGTACCCCTTAAAAAAGCATAGCCTGTTCCTTTATTCACTCTTAAAAGGGTTGTCCAGCGGTGATGAAGACGGTGATGCGGTGGTGGAACTGGGAGAACTCACTGATTTTGTTTATAAATCTGTACCGCAGGAGCTGCGGGGCATCCCCAATACCAGTCGGCAAAATCCTGCCCTTTACGGTCTGGACCTGAAGCGTACCATTCTGAATCTGAGATAGATCTGCATGAACAGGAATTACGGTCTGCCGCTGATCATTTTTATTACCGTAGTTTTTTTTGGCTGGCAGTGGTATGCACAGTATATGCGGGAACGCTTTACCGTAAAATCTGTTCCGGCCAATCCTGTGAAGGCCGCGCACCTGGAAAAAACCAGGGCTGAACTGGAGGAACTGGCAGAGAAGGAAAGAAGAAAGATCAAGGTCATGGTCGAACATGACAACCGTCCGGAGACCAATACGTATCCAATGATCCTGGATGCCACCAAATCTTTTGACCCGGACCTAGGCGATAATATTTCTTTTCAATGGATGCAGACCAGCGGCCCCCCTGTGAAGCTGCTTCCCAATCCACGTTCTGGAAAAGTCAGTTTTCTAGGAGTAGCTGGGATTTATGGTTTTGAGCTTACGGTAACAGACGATTATGGAGCCAAAACAACCATTACCAAGACCGTACAGATCGCCGCAGAGCCCAACCTGCCGCCCATCGTGGATATTGATATCCGACAGGGTTCCGAACTGAAATAGTTCTGATTTAACCCTCCCTATCAAAATCCTGCAACCATTAACTTTTGACCGATGAAATATGCAATCGGCATAGATATCGGCGGTACAAATACGGTACTGGGCCTGGTGGACAATCAGGGCGTTATCTTGGGCAGGGATACCATGCTGACCAAGGATGAGAGTCCGTCACAGGATGATTATTTTAAACGGCTGTTTCACAAAGTAAGTGAACTGACGGAATCGCACCCTGGTACAAAGCCGATGGGCATTGGCATCGGGGCTCCCAACGGCAATCATTATTCAGGGATGATCCTGGATCCGCCAAACCTGGACCTGGGCAACGTGCATGTTCCGACCATTGCAATGGAATATACCCGACTGAGCGTTGTTTTGACCAATGATGCCAATGCTGCTGCACTGGGAGAAAAAATGTTCGGCAGAGCCCGGAATATGGACGATTTTGTACTAATTACACTAGGAACGGGCCTGGGCAGCGGAGTTTTTACCAATGGACAACTGCTGGTTGGGCATGGTGGTTTTGCCGGTGAGATGGGTCACATAATTATCGATCCGAAGGGACGGGAGTGCAGTTGCGGTAAGCGGGGCTGCCTTGAGATGTATGCCTCTGCCAAGGGTATAACGGAAACGGTAATAGATTTTCAAAAGCAGTTCCCAGATGATCCTTTACTCAATACGCTGATTTATGGCGCTTCTGAGAATGGACAGCTGGGGCACATTGATGGCAGGGTGTTGGATACAGCGTTTGATGAAAACAATGAAACTGCGCATAATATTTACAACTACACTGCCGAAAAACTGGGACAGGGCCTGGCCCAGGCGGCAACGCTGTTGGAACCGGAAGCATTTATATTTTATGGCGGGATTGCCAAGGCCGGTAATCGGATGCTGGATGGGGCAAAGAAAGCAATGAACGATAACCTGATGTCTTTTCAGCAAGAGAAAATTGAACTGCTGCTCTCCGGGCTCCCGGCAGGGGATGCAGGACTTCTGGGGGCAGCTTCCCTGGTTTTCAATTCACAGTAAATATGCCTCTTAACCTGCAATTCATTTATTGACTTCTGAGCTATTTTTATAGGCATTTAATACA
>DKQR01000045.1 GCA_002471805.1 Fidelibacterota bacterium UBA7303
TGTCTAATTTGGCGATATAGCCATCCATGGAAAAAACACCGTCCGTGGCGATCATTCTTAATCGGGCATCTTGTGCATCCTTCAATATTTCTTCCAGATCAGCCATGTCGCTGTTGGCATAACGATACCGTTGCGCTTTACATAAACGTACCCCATCAATGATGGACGCGTGATTCAACGAATCGGAAATGATGGCGTCTTCTGGCCCTAAAATAGTTTCAAAAAGTCCGCCGTTGGCATCAAAGCAGGAGGTATAAAGGATCGTGTCGTCAGTTCCAAAAAAGGCGGAAATCTTTGATTCCAATTCTTTGTGAAGGTCCTGTGTCCCGCAAATGAACCGGACCGAGGCCATTCCAAAGCCATGATTATCCATAGCGGTCTTGGCTGCTGCAATAATGTGGGGATGATTGGCAAGCCCAAGGTAATTGTTGGCACAGAAATTGAGAACTTCTCCGCCTTCGACCGTGGAAATATCCACACCTTGCGGAGTGGTGATGGTTCGTTCTCTTTTATAAAGTCCTTCCGCTTGGATCTGGGAAATAATATCTAGGTAATGTTTTTTGGTATTACCCATTTACCATTCAAGAATCACTTTTCCGCAGTTTCCCGATTCCATGATCTCAAACGCTTCCTGAAAATCATCCACCGGCAAGGTGTGGGTAAGAACCTTGGAAATATCCAATCCGCTTCGAAGCATCTGGGTCATCTTGTACCAGGTCTCATACATCTCCCGACCATAGACCCCTTTCACTTGGAGTCCTTTAAAAATGATGTCGTCCCAATTGATTTGCGTGGATTCGGGCAGTAAACCCAAAAGTGCGATTTTTCCACCGTGATACATATTTGCCAACATATCTTGGAAAGCATTCGGATTTCCGGACATTTCCAATCCAACATCGAAACCATTGGACATGTTTAATTCTTCGAAGGCATCCGGAATTTTTTCATGCTGCACATTGATGGTTTTGGATGCGCCCATTTTGTCCGCCAATTCAAGCCGATAGTCGTTAACATCCGTGATGACTACATGTCTTGCGCCGACGAAATTGCAAATCGCAACCGCCATGATTCCGATGGGACCCGCACCTGTAATGAGAACGTCCTCCGCAACCATTTCAAAAGACAAAGCCGTATGAACCGCATTTCCGTACGGATCAAAAAAAACGGCGATTTCCGAGGGAATGTGATCATGAATGGGCCATACGTTGGATTCAGGAATCACCAGATATTCCGCAAATGCGCCATCCCGGTGAATTCCAATTCCAATAGTTCGGTGGCATAAATGCCGTTTCCCGGCGCGGCAGTTTCGGCAGTGCCCGCAAGTAATATGCCCCTCACCGGATACACGATCACCCGGCTTGTAGTGGGTGACACCTGGACCAATATCTTCTACAATACCCACAAATTCATGACCTGTAACTATGGGTGTGTTGATAGTGCGCTGAGACCACTCGTCCCATTTATAAATATGAAGATCCGTTCCGCAAATAGCCGTGTGGGTTATTTTGATTTTGACGTCGTTTGTACTGCATTCGGGGGTGGGGACATTTTCCATCCAGATACCGGGTTTGGGGGCATTTTTTACCAATGCTTTCATGATAGAATAAAAAGATCCATACTTTAATAATTCAAGAAGATGAATTTAAGGGATCATCACCCAGCAAATCACCTGCTGACATATATTCAATCTTTGTTCTAATATTTTTCAAATTCTCCGCTATAAATTCCCTGCCCCTTTTTTAGGTTATGTTCTTCATGGCAAAAGTTCTAGCATTCGCAAATCAGAAAGGCGGTGTGGGAAAAACCACATCTGCAGTAAATGTAGCCCTCAGTTTGGCTGTCAGTGAAGTGAAAACACTGCTGATTGACCTGGATCCGCAGGCCAATGCCACCACGGGTCTATCCGATCTTATTGATGAAATAAAAGGTGATGTTTATGATGTCCTTATTAAAGAAACTGCCATCAAGTCTGCAATTACAAAAACAGAGTTTCCTGCTCTGGATATTCTGGCATCTACGAATGATCTGGTTGGGGCGGAAATTGAACTGGTAAGTATTATGGCCCGGGAATTTCAGTTGCAGTCGGAATTGAAAAAAGTTAAAAGATCCTATGATATCATTATCATCGACTGTCCACCATCACTGGGTCTTTTAACCATCAATGCCTTTACTTCGGCAGATGCCTTGATCATCCCGATTCAATGCGAGTATTATGCTTTAGAAGGCCTGGGTCAGTTATTAAACACGATTCGGCTGGTCCAAAACCATTTGAATAAAAAACTTGAAATTGCCGGTGTGATCATGACCATGTATGACAGCCGCTTAAACCTGTCGAAACAAGTGGTAGAGGAAATTAAAGGATTCTTTAAGGATAAATTGTTTAAAACACTCATCCATCGTAACGTCCGCTTAAGTGAGGCACCCAGTTTTGGTAAGCCCGCATTGCTTTATGATGCGAATTCCACCGGTGCCCGCAATTATATGAATTTAACAGAGGAGATTCTGCAGCGTGTCAGCAGATAGATTAGGCCGTGGTTTAGAGGCTCTTATCCGTCCAAAAACGGAAAGAAAAAAATCTCAAATCGTCCGAAGTGCATCCCCGGAAAAACCTGGGGTTACCAAGATACCAATTAAAAGTATCAAGCCCAATCCAAAACAACCTCGCCGTGATTTCGATGAGAATGCCCTGGCTGAACTGGCGGCCTCGATTAAGGAAAAAGGGGTGGTGACCCCAATTACAGTTCGTGAGGCCGACAATGGATATGAGTTGGTTGCAGGAGAACGCCGCTGGCGGGCAGCTAAAAAGCTGAGGCTAAGAGCTATACCCGCTTATGTGGTCGTCATCAAGAATGATGCTGAAATGATGGAAATGGCTTTGATTGAAAATATCCAACGGGAGGATTTGAACCCTTTGGAGGAATCTGAGGCCTATGCAGTACTGAATAGCAAGTTTGGATTATCCCAAAGTGCAATCGCTAAATCTGTGGGCAAAAAACGGGTGACCGTCACCAATGCACTCAGGCTGTTAAAACTGCCGCCAGAGATTCGAAAAAGTATACGGGTGGGTGAAATATCAGGCGGTCACGGCCGTGCTATCCTACAGGCCAAAACAGTACCTGGAATGATCAGACTCTGGAAAAAAATAGTTACAAAAGAGTTAAGCGTACGGGCCGCGGAAACCTTGGTGAAATCTGGATTAAAATCTGCAAAAAAGAAAAAAGTAATACAAATAAAGTCTACCCCTCAAATCCGAGCTGTTGAAAATCAACTGATTGAAAAACTGGGTACCAAGGTAAAACTGAGACCCGGAAAGAAGGGCGGATCGATTGAAATCAGTTATTTTTCGAATGAAGACCTGGATCGTATCCTTGACCTGTTTGAATCTTTACCCTGATTTAATTTGAAGCCGGAAAAATATACCATCATGTTTATACCGGACGATGAATCCGGTTCCAAAACATACCACCTATCAAGAAAAGCGATCCGCATCGGAATTTATTTAGGGATCACTGCCTTTCTGGCCTTAGGAGCATTCGTTTATATCTATGTTCCAAAAGTTGCAGATTATATTCGCATCAAAAGGCAATATGACCAATTTGCTGCTGAACGCCTGCGAGTTCTGGAGTTGACCAGGGACCTGGAACGCCTGAAACAAATGGATAACCTGGTACGCGGTTCACTTGGTACCAAGCTAAATATTGATGAAAAACCTCTGGTCACGGATACATTAACAGGTGCAACTCTGGATGAAAACACTCAGCTTTCATACCTTGATAATATTCCATCGGTGGCCCCAATACAGGGATACATCACTCAACGGTCCCGTAAACAGTCCTTATTTATACAAAAACATCACTATGGAATCGACATTGTTTCCAGGGAAGGAGAACCCATCCTGGCCTCAGCTTCCGGCGTAGTTGTTTTCTCAGGGTGGACTTATGAATTTGGCAATTTGATCATCATATATCATGGAGATGACTATTTCACCCATTATGGTCATAACCAGCAAAATTTAAAAAATCCCCGCGAAATTGTAACCCGTGGAGAGATTATTGGCCTCGTGGGCAGTACGGGAGTTTCGTCGGGCCCTCATCTGCACTTCGAAGTCTGGAAAGAATTCGTTGCCGTAGATCCGTTGATCTATTTTCCAGAGTATCGCGAATCAGATTTAACTTCCAGTAATGGCTAAGATCAATTTTCAGAATGTACATACCATGGTGGGTTCCGATGCGCGGATCGATGGTCCGGTCCATCTTCGAGAGGGTATTATCGTTTATGGGGAAGTCAATGGTGATATTAAAACAGAAGGTCCGGTCAGGGTTGCTCAAAATGGATCTGTCATTGGGAATATTAGCGGCAGTGACATTCGGGTTGGTGGAAATGTTGTTGGCAATCTGGTAGCGGAAGGCCAGGTGGTTTTGGGCAGGAAATGTGTGTTGAAAGGTGATATTGTATATCGAAAACTGTTAATTGAAGACGGGGCTCAGTTTGAAGGGAAGTGCGATTTGGCCAGTACAGAGAAAGAATCAGAAAAAAATAATTCATGAAAGACCACGATTCATGGTCTGAGTCCAGGTTTGGAAATTCCTTAAATTATTTTCAAAAGATCATTATCCAATCTGGGCCAGCTGCATCTGCATCCTACACCTTAGTTGCTGCAATCATTATCTGTACAGCTCTGGGCTGGCTGATTGATTCCAGAAAAGGATCCTCCCCTTATGGCGTTTTGCTTGGCCTTTGCCTTGGCCTGGTATCTGGATTTTATCAGCTGGCTAAAATAATATGGCGGGGTGAGAAATGAAATTATTTCTATTTGGCGCCGTGTTAAGTATCGGTATTCTTGGAATTGCAGGGTGGATTTTCCCACTGTATTTATTAGAATTATTTTTGGGCTGGTTCGGACCAGTTTCGGCTGGTTTTATTACGATGTATTTTGTGATTCAGGCTGC
>DKQR01000223.1:0-528 GCA_002471805.1 Fidelibacterota bacterium UBA7303
ATCCAGCATGATGAACTGTATATGGGTAAAGATATAGCCAATATTGATGAAAGAAAGAATCCGATCATGTCCGGTGGCGAACATGCCTGGGATTTGATTACAATGCATGACCAGGCTACCGCATCTGGCCTTTACCTGTTTACTGTTGAGGACAAAGATACTGGTACAATCAAAGAAGGTAAATTTTTAATTATTAAATAAGATAAGGAGCAATACCATGAAGAAAATGATATGGTTATTACTAACAATTGGAATCGTTTGGGGACAAGTGGATTATACTTCCCAGGTGCAGACGATATTCACCGCAAGTTGCACCAGCTGCCATGATTATGGCCACTCTTCCGGACTTAATTTGACATCATATTCAGGTGTTATGGCAGGTGGCAGTAGCGGTGCTGCAGTAGAAGCCGGAGATCACGCCAGCAGCCTGCTCTGGGACAAAGTTAACAGTGGCGCAATGCCGCCAGGGAATAACCCGGATTTAAGCAGTAATGAGATTGACTTGATTGCCCAGTGGATTGATGAAGG
>DKQR01000223.1:837-13355 GCA_002471805.1 Fidelibacterota bacterium UBA7303
GCCCAGTGGATTGATGAAGGAGCATTGGAAACAACTGCTGTAGATGTAACAGATTTATTTTTCAGTGAATATGCGGAAGGTTCCAGTAACAATAAATATCTGGAAATCTATAATAGTTCGGACGCAAGCGTAGATCTAAGCGCCTATAGTATATCGACCTGTAGTAATGGTTGTGATGCTACCGGCGAGTTTGATTATCCAGATAACGTAACATTTGCAGCTGGGACTGTTTTAGCTGCTGGTGATGTGTATGTAGTCTGTCATGGTAGTGCGAGTGATGAAATTAGTGCAGAATGTGATCAGACATTTACCTACCTAAGCAATGGGGATGATTTTCAAGCGCTTACACTTGCTGGTGCAACGGCAAGCGCATACACCGTGGTAGATCAAATAGGCGATTGGGGTGATGACCCTGGCGATGGATGGGATGTGGCCGGTGTTACAGATGGCACCAAGGATCACACTCTCGTCCGAAAATCCACCATTACCAGCGGTAATACGGATTGGTCGGCTTCCGCAGGGACCTCAACGGATAATTCTGAGTGGATTGTACTGGATCAGGATACCTGGGATTATGTTGGTTCGCATCCGCATAATGTTTCGCCTACCATTAGCAGTATTGCTATCCAACCTTCATCTCCAACGGAAGCAGATGATGTAACAGTATCAGCAGTTATCACGGATGATGGAACCATTGCCAGTGCAACATTGACCTATAACACAGGATCAACTGACACTGATGTTACCATGGCCAATACAACGGGTGATACCTATACCGGGACAATACCGGCGCAGGCGGCTGGTACAACTGTTACATTTTCAATCACAGCTGTTGATAATGAAGATGGCACTACCACATCCGCTGAATCTTCTTATTTGGTGAATTCAACAGGTGGAGCAATTACTGCAATTTATGATATTCAATATACAACAGATTCATCAGGGGATTCGCCTCTGAATGGACAAACAGTCACTATCAGCGGTATTGTTACAGCTGAATTCTGGGGGAGCAGCAGTAATCGTTATCTTTATGTCCAGGATGCCGAAGGGCCTTGGAACGGGGTTGTATGTTTTGAATATGATGGCTGGGACACCTTTGATTTCACATCATCGGCAGGAACGGTCCATTCAGTAGCAGAAGGGGACAGCGTCACTGTTACAGGAACAGTAGATGAATATTATAACTTAACAGAAATTGTTGATGTAACGGAAGTTATTATTTATGGTCCAGCTGTCAATATGATCAGCCCTGCTGTTGTTACGCCCGGACAGATTATGACCGGAGGATCTGATGCAGAAGCTTATGAAGGATGTTTGGTAAAAGTAGATAATGTTACTGTTGATGATGCGGACCTTGGCAACGGTGAATGGTCAGTTACAGATGGAACAAATTCTGTTCACGTAGATGACATCTGGGATTATTATTATTTTCCTGAAAGTGGGCAGGTATTGGCTGGAGTTAGCGGCGTTATGACTTATACATACAGTAATACAAAACTCGAACCCAGGCTGGCTCGGGACGTGGTGGAAGCAGAGGGTGACCCTGTAAGGGTACAGCGCGTCCAGCAGGTGTTGTATAGCGACCTGATCAATGCAGGCACAGATGAAACATCAGATGTTTCCTATATGTTTGGAGATACAGTAACTATAGAAGGCGTCATAACTATGCCAACAGGCTTAAGTTATGCCGGTGATGGTGTGAAATTCATATTTGCGGATATTAATGGAGGCCCCTGGAGTGCTATTCTCTCTTATGATCCAGACAGTTCCGCTTTTCCTGCGCTGTTCGAAGGGGATTTGATCCAGGCAACGGGCTACATATATGAATACAGTACAGGACCCGCGAATATGACGGAGCTGTTTATTACGGAACCGATCAATATTCTTGATTTTGAACAGCCATTGCCTGCAGTTGATATTGTAAATACAGGTGACCTGCGATGGCCAACAACAGCTGAACAATGGGGCAATGTTATGGTGAGTGTTGAAGATGCAATTGTAACAAATAATGAATTGCAATATGAAATATTTGCCTTGGATGATGGTACTGGTTCAGTGCTGGTGGATGATGATTCTGACAGCATTCAGGTTTACTTTGAAACAGTTGGTCCGCCTCCGGTTGGATCTCTGGTGCAATCCGTTGAAGGCTGGCTCTATCATCACTATGGTAGCAATGCAGATTCCACGGCATACAAACTCTGCCCTCTTTATGTTGATGATATGGTTTTTGGTTCTGGTCCGCCATCTATATCGGGGATTGGCAGGGAGCCCTGCGCACCAACTTCCGCTGATACAGAAGTTTCCATATCCTGCGTGATTATGGATAATTCTGATATTGCCAGTGCCGAGATCCATTACTCTGTTGATGGAGGTGCTTATCAAACAGTTACCATGTCTTCCACGGGGGATTCTACCTGGACAGGTATTATACCAGTAGCCAGTAATAATGAGGTGAATTATTATATCACGGCTACGGACGATGGTGTGGATCAGGCGGAGCCGAAGACCAGTATGTTTCCCTATGACATAGAATATGATCAGCTGGGCTTTTTGGTAACAGATGATTTAACCATTGCACATGTGCAGGAAACTCCCTGGCCTTCCGGCATTACCCGTTACCAGGACTGTGTAGTAACCTTAAATGGTATTGTTACTGCGGATACAGCGCAGTATTCCAGCGGATACAGTTCTTACGCCTTTCAGGATGGAACAGGCCAGTGGAATGGACTGGTATTCGATACCCCGGAACTAGTTACCCTGACCAGAGGCGATGAGGTGGAAGTTACCGGTACCATTGATGACTTTGATGCAGACTGGCACTTTAAATTCGATGGCAATACGCGTTTGATCAATTCAACTGTAATAGTCCTCAGTACTGGAAATGATGAACCGGCTCCTGCTCTTGTGTCTGCTGGTGATTTGGCACAGGATGGTGAAGAAGTTGAATCCTACGAGGGTGTAGTTGTAAAACTTGAAGGTGTTACAGTTTCAGCATTGAATCCCTATGACTGGTCCATTACAGATGCTTCCGGAGGAATTACACTCATTGATGATGATATGGCTACCATGTCTGCGGATAATTTTATGAGCGCTCTTGCAGAAGGTCAGGAACTGGAACATATCATGGGCATCTTCAACTACAGTTTTGGTACGTATAAGGTTCAAATACGTGACCTGGCTGACCTTGGACAGACCATGGGTATCAATGATGATATCAATCTGAATCCCTATGTCTATAGGCTTCTTGATAATTTCCCCAACCCTTTCAATCCAGAAACGCATATTCATTTTGAACTGGGCGGACAGGAAATGGTGAAACTGATAATCTATGATGCCCTGGGGCGCCAGGTGCGGACCCTTGTCAACGGCCAAAGCTATACTCCCGGTTTCCATGCAGTGAACTGGAACGGCAGAGATAACAATGGCCAGTCCGTTCCTTCCGGTGTCTACATCTACCGGATAAAAGCGGGAAGTTTTATTGCTGACAATAAAATGTTGCTGGTGAAATAAACGTTTATATAACGTGAAAAAAGGGCAAAGTGATACACTTTGCCCTTTTTATTTTCTACCCTTGAAAAAATACATTCTATTCATTTTTATCCTTGCTGGCTGGACCTGCAGTCGCTGGGAGTACGATGACCCCTCAGAAATGGTGCCGGCGGCAGCACCAGAAACCTATTTATCTTTGACGGCCACGGATACCATCTACGCCAGTGTGGACTCCAGCGGTAGCATGATTTATACCATTGGTGAAACTCCTGACCCGGGCATGGTCTGGGATACCCTTGACCAGGCTTTCACAACCATTACTACCAGCAGGCAGGTTCTCCATTGGTGGGGAGAAGATGCTGACGGGCAGGTACTTGGTTATTATTATAAGTGGAGTTCGGATTCTTCCTGGACTTATACAGATCTGGAAAGTGGCACCTTTTATGTCCCGATTCGCTCTGAACTGGATGTATTTAGTTTTGAAGTTAAAGCAGAAGATGATGATAGCAATGTAGATAACACACCCTCGAAAATTGTACTGCCAATTCGTAATTCTGAACCAACTATTTCTTTTCGGTATCTTTCCAATCCGCAGATCGCAGATATTGGTGGCGACACCAGCTATACCTTTCCCACACGCACTTTCAACTGGGATATCTATGACCAGGACGGCAATGAAACTATTACAGATATTTATTACGCTCTGGATGACACCTGCAGCACCTGCTGGATTCGCTTGAACGGCAATCAATCCAGCCTGACCCTCACTGGATTATTGCCGGGGCGGCATACATTTTACCTGCGGTGTCAGGATATTGCAGGTGCCATAAGTTCCATTACCCAGTTTCCCGATACAGCGGTACTAAATGAGGCCCAGGTGTGGGTTGTAAAACCTGTTATTGGTGATGTGCTGATTGTAGATGATTATCCCCTGGATAGTCAGAATAATACTCTTAATTGGTATACGAGCCTGATGGATACAATAACTGGTGAAAATGGTTACTCCACCTGGGAGATTGGGGATGAACTGCCTTACTCATCTGCGGATATAACAGCCAATCTCAATTATTTCAAGCACGTGGTCTGGTTTGCGGCCTACAATAACACAGCTGCCGCCAATGACACCTATAATGCTGCAGAAGCCAGCCTGTTGAACTTTGTTATGGGCGGAGGAAACCTGTTTATTAATCCTATTGATTTTGAGGACACCACCTTTACCTGGTTTCCCCTTGATTCTATAATGACGCTGAATCCTAATGGGCGCTTACGACCCGGCAAGGAACTCATATGTGATATTGATACCACACTGAACCTGTCTGTTTCTCATTTAATCGCTGTTCGGGTAAAAGGCTTCTGGCCGGATGAATCTGAGTTCGCCGAGATACGGGAAATCTATCACATGGCAGATCCGGAAAGTGGAGACAACTGGCAGGGGAACCCTACCGTATGTTCTATCGGCCAGTATCGGGTTTCGCCTACGGAATTATCCGGCAAGGTGGTGATCCTGACTTTGCCGCTACATGATGGATACCGCCCTAAACTGAATGGCAATGGATCTTCTATAAAATTGTTTCAGTATTTATTTACGGAGGAATTCAGCGAATGAGGGTTTCTCTGATATCCTTGCTCCCGGTGTTTCTTGCTGCCCAGGGCGCAGGGGGGATCACAGGAAAGATCATAGATATCAACGGTGCCGGCCTGCCTGGTGTCAATGTGATGGTAAAAGGGACCTATTACGGTGCAGCATCCGACCTGGAGGGGCATTATCGGATTGATAAAATAAATCCCGGTAGTTATGATGTGGAAGTTTCCATGATTGGCTATAAGGTGATCCTGAAAACGGGAGTCAAGATCGAGCCGGAAGAAATATTAACACTTGATTTCACCCTGGAGGAAACTGTACTGAGTTTTGGCGAAGATGTAGTTGTTATGGGGAAAAAACCCCTTTTTGATGTGGATGAGACTGCTTCCCTGTCCCGGGTGCGCAAGGAAGATATCGAGAACAAGGTTGTCTCCAGCGTTGAAGACATCTTATCCGAACAGATCGGTGTTACCACCCAGGATAACGAGATTCACATCCGCGGCGGACGTATTGATGAAAGCCTGTTTATCGTGGATGGTTTTTCGGTGAAAGACCCGCTTACCGGGTATTCCGGAAACCTGTTTGTCAATGCCGATGCCATTGAGGAGTTGGAAATCGTAACCGGCGGGTACAATGCGGAGTACGGCCAGGCCATGTCCGGTGTGGTCAATATAAAATTGAAGGAGGGCCGGGAACGGTATGAAGGATCGTTAAAGTATGCCAGCGATCGACTGTTTGACGATCAGTTTAATACGGACCGCATTGAATTCAACTTTGGCGGTCCCGACCCTTTTTTGCAAACACTCCCCGCCTGGTTGGGTATGGATCTGCCGGGTCGTTTTTCATTTTTCTTGAATGGATACAGTAAGGTCTATGACGGCAATTTACCCGTAGCCTCAAAACTGTATCCTCACCGCTTCTGGTCATCTGGGCTACTTTCGGAAACATCGGCGGATGAAATGATGCGATCCTTGGTGCCGAGGGAAAATAATGACTGGCACGCGCTGTATAAGCTGGCCTGGGAACTATCAGCCCAGAAAAAACTAGCCCTGTCCTATGACATGTCCATGAATATCAACCAGGGCTACTACATGCCCCGTGCTTTTGCCTCAACCTATTTCCCCTATGCTTACATGCAGATATTGGATAACTATAACACGGTTACACGGGATACCCGGCTTTTGAACCTCAATTGGACCCATACCTTATCCACAAGATCTTTCTATGAACTTACCATTGGCAAATTCGTGACCATGGAGCACAGTGCAGTCCAGGATCTGATGTGGAATAAATACCAGGAGCGGCTGGACCTGGAACCCATAAACTACAGCCTGGATGGGACCAGCAAGGACGGAAATATATATATAACCTACGGCGATGAATTTTATGATACGGGATTTGCACCGGAATGGTATGATCTGGTCAGCGACAATGCCCGCCTGGATCTGGACTGGACCTATCATACCGAATCGCGGCATAAGATCAAGACAGGATTTGAACACACCACCACGGATCTGCAGGTTCTGGACATTGATGAACCCTGGAGCGGTTCATCTGCTTTTGGTGCCAACTATGACAGTTATAATGCCAGGACTTATTTTGGCGCCTTTTACATTCAGGACAGGATCGCATTCGAGGGAATGACCCTGAATCTGGGAGTCCGCACCGATTACTGGATTCCGGGACGCTATGTGGAAGAGGCCATTGATGATACCAGTAATATTATCATCACGGATGAGGCCCGTGCCCTGTTTACAAAAGAAACTTTTTCTTTTCCATGGATTGGAGGGCCCTATCGCATGAAGGCACGGTTGAGCCCCCGGTTTGGTATTTCCCACCCGGTGACGGATAACGATGTCCTTTATTTTTACTACGGTCATTTTTCACAGCTGCCCACATTTCAATATGTCTATGCAAAAATAAACTCTAAGGCCCAGTCCACCTATCAGGTCTTTGGCAATCCGAACCTGAACCCGAAAACCACTGTGCAGTATGAGATTGGAATCAAACACCGCTTCAGTGAAGACCAGATCCTGGAATTGAAGGCTTACTGGAAAGATATGTTCGACTATGAAACGTCTCAGACCATTCGTCCATCCAATCCCAAATACGCTCACCTTTCTTTCAATATGTATTTTAATGCGGACTATGCCCGGGCCCGGGGTGTGGAGGCAATCCTGAAAAGCCGCCTGTTTAATAACTGGTATGCCGATGTGAATTTCAATTACAGTATCGTGACCGGAAAAAGCTCATCACCCCTGGATAATCTGCTGGTACAGGCCGGCCAATTGTCCGAAAAACCACTGGGGGAAAATTATATGAGTTGGGATCGGCCTATTCATTTTTTTACCAATCTATCTTATAGCCATCCCAGTAACTGGGGGCTCTCTATCCGGCTGGACTATGAATCCGGACGTCGGTACACGCGCTCGATTATTGATGAGATCCTGGTGGTGAATGGACGGGAATATTATAACGGTCCCCGGGAAGATGACCTTCCCTATGCTTATCTTGCTGAGATCCCTTCCCGAAATATTGATCTAAAAATTTTTAGAACAATCAAGCGAACACATTTCCGGATCAAGGCCTACCTGGAAGTAGAAAATCTGCTTGATGAAAGAATCCCGCGCAGGATAAATCCCTTCACTGGACGAGGCTATGATGAAGGTGAAATCATTGGTTACTATCTGGCCAACAGTCCAGACCCAAATCTGGATCCGTCAAGATACCGTAAACCACGAGCAATAGAACTGGGCCTGCAGCTGATTTTTTAATGTTAAGGAATATGCAAAAATTTATAATGTACTTCTTACTTCTGGCTACTGGTTACAGTCAGAGTTTATTTCCTATTCTGGGCGGTCAGCGAGCAGGAACCTCGGTCTTTTCCTTCCTGAATATTGGGGTGAGTGCCCGTGCTGTTGGCATGGGGGAATCGGTGGTGGCACTGAATCAGGACGCAGGCAGCATTTATTATAATCCGGCTGTTATTGCCCAACTGGATCAAACAGAAATATCCATATCCCAGATCCAATGGCCGGCAGAGATCAATTACGATTATTTCAGTATTACCCGTCATGCTTTTGGCAGGAATTATATCGGGATCAGCGGCGGGATCCTGCATATGCAGCCTATGGAAGAGACCACAGAATATCATCCCCGGGGCACGGGTAATTATTTTACGTTCCAGGATAGGTTCATTGCCCTGACCTATGGTGCAAAAATGACCAATCGGTTCAGTTTTGGCATTACTCTGAAGCATGTCGCGGAAAACCTGGCTGGATATGGCATGAATGCTGTTCTCATGGATATGGGTACTTTCTATTGGACGGGGTATAAGTCCCTGCGGTTTTGTGCGTCATTGTCTCATTTTGGAAGCCGGGTAGCACCGAGCGGTTCCTATGAAAAACGAATCCTGGATATGAACACAGGGCAGGAAATCATTGATACAACACATTTTGAACAGTTTTCTCCACCAACCATCTTTCGTGTGGGAGGAGCGATAGATCCTGTCAAAACAGATAAACAGCACCTGATACTTTCCCTGCAGCTTAATCACCCGGTTGACAATGCAGAATATATCGTTACTGGTATTGAATATTCGTTCCTCAGGACACTGTTTTTAAGAGCTGGGTATAAGTTTAATAAAAATGAGGAGGATTTCACCTTTGGTGCCGGTTTTATTATTCCTGTTGGGCCCTTGAAACTTCGGGCTGATTACGGCTATGCAAATTTTCAGCATTTGTCGGATCCTAAACGATTCAGTATCGGGTTTTCTTTTTAATGATGAATAAAAATTTCCATTTGATCCTGATTTCCGGTCTATTGCTATCGGCCTGCCTGCAGAAATTTTCTATCCCGGAGGATTTAGAAAATGAATCCGAATTGGAATTTAGCGCTGGAGATACCACCTATCTGCAGTTGAGCCCCATTTGGGGAGATGACTATGGTATTGGTGACCCCACAGAAATATCCATCGCTCAGGATGGTCGTATTTTTATTGCTGATTCCGCTGCTCATTCTATCCTGGTCCTAGATCAGGATGGGGGTAGGCCAGATGGTTTTTTCGCTCTCAGGAACCTGGAAGATCGAAATGGAATTGCTATCTCCCCGATTGATATGGATGTGGATCAGAAAATGAATGTATTCTTTATTGATGGCTCACAAAGGGTGTTTATATGGAATCAATACTGGAACACCGCGGGCATTTCACAGGTATCCAGTGCCGGATCTTTCAGGCACATTCAAACGGGCGCTTTGCAGGATGAAACTGCGGGAACAGAAAGTTGGCTGTCTCTGCTCAATAATGATGAATGGGAACTGGTGAACACCACATTTACCTCTGATCAATCTGTGATTGATTCCCTTATCAATCCCTATTTATTCTATGATGGCAGCATGGAAAAGAACCAGTACTTGGATCCTTATTACAAGCCTGATTCCAGTCAATTCACCGGTATTACCTCGCCGGCTGGTCAGGGGAATATGATCTTTGTGTCTGACAGCTATGGCGGAACCAATAATCAGTTCCGTCTGGTGCAGATCAATTTCCAGAGATCCCGGCTCTTGGAACTGCAAACGGGGGAACTGGTGTGGGCTTTCACGGGTGTATTTGGAGCAACCATTAAAGGTTATGGTACTGGTGCTGGAACCGTGAATAAACCGTTAAGTATCGAAGTGGATTATCAGGGAAATTTGTATTACACTCAAGCAGGTGATTTTTTCCCTGTTCATATGAT
The DNA here is from genome assembly GCA_002471805.1 of Fidelibacterota bacterium UBA7303. Classification (GTDB taxonomy): domain Bacteria; phylum Fidelibacterota; class Marinisomatia; order Marinisomatales; family UBA1611; genus UBA2134. The sequence goes on from DKQR01000223.1 coordinate 10,645, forward strand.
TATCCCCAATTTATCTGGTGATTTTGCAGTTTATTCTTCCGGCTTTCAGCCTGATGCAAGTGATATCATGAATGCTTCGCTGTACGGATCCGCATTGGATGTGGCAGTGGATGAAAATAAAAACGTTTATGTTGTGGATGGTGCAGATTCTGATGTAATTGTATTTGATGCAAATGGAAAATATTTTAAGGAAGCAGGTTATGAATCCAACAGCAATATTGAGGAATCAATAATGAATCAACCTGTAGCGGTCACCGTAGATAAACGCGGTGTGGTCTACGTATGTGATCGGGGCGATGGTGCAGTTTACCGCTTTAAATTATCCAATTCTATTGATGAGGATCTTAAACCTGATGATTAAATGAATAGAAAAATTCGCTTTGGTGTGCTGCTGCTAATACTGCAGATTTCTGTCGCCCAGCTGGATGTAGCCTATATCCGTTATTTCAAGGACGACAGAAATTTTATGTCCAACCTGTCCATGCTGTCCACGGATCGTCGTGGCTTGAGCCATCTGGCGGTGAGTTACAATGAAAATAATCTGCCGGTTAAGATTGAACGCTATGCAGCCAACGGTACCTTGATCAAACGTGAAATGCTGCGTTACAATAAGGATGGAAAACTGGTGGAGCGGGGGGAATATGATGACCAGGGTAAATACCAGCGCCTGATAGTCATTGGCGATCAGGAACCCTGGGGCAAAGAATTCCGCCGCTGGCAATTCCCCGTATCGGAACCGCTGTCCTTCACGGATCAACGGACCCGTTTTACCATGGAGGACGGCCGACATGTATCTAGGATTGTTTTTGAGACCATCGATGGACAGGAATATGGCCAGATTGAGCTGGATTATGACTATTTAGGTAACCTGGCAGAAGAACGATGGCGAAATCTGCCTTCTGGTAGAATTACCCGCCGTTTCAAATACCAATTCGACGTGATGGCATCAATAGTCCAGATTTGGGAGTATGACCATGATGGGACTCTGGTATCCCACATGGCATTAAGCCAGGCCCCGGCAGACAAATTATATCGGACGCCGCCACCACGAACGGGCAACGTCTTGAATGAGGCGGACATTATTGCCAAGGAAATTTATGAAAAGCGCATCATCGTGCCCCATAGCGGAGGCATTATACCCAAAACATTCTGGGATGAACTTATCCTGACCAATGGCGACCGGCTAATGGTTGATTTTGTGAGTTTAAATGAGAATGGCATCCGGTTTCTGCTAAAGGGTGAAGGTGAATTATTGACCATTCCCATCACCCGGGTCAAATCTTTGACCTCAAGGTTAGGCGATGTAATTTATCCCAAACCAACCCGGAGCGGATTATAATGAAAACACTTCAGTACAGTTTATTTATCATTTGTACAGCAGTGGCCCTGGGCCAGGATTATCCCCCACCTACCGATCTGATCACGATACCAACAGCGGGAACCCTGGTGCGAGGCAGCTATGCCCTGGATATGCGTATCCAGGATTCAGGAGGAATTATTACCAGCCTGCAGGTTGGTCTGACAGATCGTTTCCAGTTTGGACTCTCCTTTGGTTCTCCAAACCTGATTGGAGACGATAGCCTGCGCTGGTACCCGCGGCCGGAAGCCAGCCTTAAATACCTGCTGATAGATGAAAAGTCATCTATGCCGGGAATTGCCTTGGGTATCAACACACAGGGTTATGGAAACTTCAATGAAGCAGACACTCTGCTGCGCTATGACACCAAGGCTTATGGTGCTTACCTGGCCGCTTCCAAGAATTGGCAGACCCCACTGGGGAACGCGGGCCTGCACGGCGGGATCAATTATAGTTTTATTGAAACTGCGGATGGTGATAAGGATCCAAATTTGTTTTTTGGACTCGACCTGGAACTGAATCCGGAATTTTCTTTGCTTATGGAATACAACGCTGCCTTGAATGAAAATGATATGACGGCGAAAACAATGTCCATCAGCACCGGCGGTTATTTAAACGCTGCTATCCGCTGGACCTTCGTAGATCACTTTCATCTGGAACTGGACTTTAACAACCTGCTCTTTGATGAGGATAAAGTGGACTATTTCAAGCGGGAGATTAAGATTACCTACATTGAATATTTTTAAAAGCAGGAAATGATCATGATCAGGTCCACAAAAATATTTTTATCATTGTTTTCTTTCCTTCTGGCTCAATCTGATATGGAACTGGGAATCACTGCTTATAATAAACGGGCGGAGGGAAGTACTGGCGCTACTGCGCAAAGAGGACCCATTGACGAGGCTATAAACTATTTTGGAAAAGCTGCCAAATCTCCAGAAAATGAATTGGATGCAGGAATCTATTTATTACATTCTTATTATTTCAAAGGTAAGTTTGTTCTTAAAGATGAAAACAGTCAAAAAGAGACCTTCAACAAAGGCAAAGCCCTTGCAGAAAAACTGATAAAAAAATACCCGGATTCCGGGGCACTGCGATATTGGTATTTGGTGAACCTGGGGAGCTGGGCAGAAGTCTATGGTATTATTACTGCTGCGAGAGAGGGAGTTGCTGATATCATGCGTACACAATCATTAAAGATTATAGAGCTTGATCCAAATTACCAAAATGGTGGGGGGTACTTTATGTTGGGGGCTGTTCATTTCAAGTCACCCCGTATTCCATTTTTCCTTTCCTGGCCAAGCAATGATGAAGCAGTAAAATACCTGAACAAGGCTTTTGAAACAGGCAGGAG
>DKQR01000141.1 GCA_002471805.1 Fidelibacterota bacterium UBA7303
GGATCCGGACCTATCTTCCTGCGGTATGGAAGTAGTAATTTATTTGCAAAGGCTCCATTGACTCCTGGCTGCATGCGAATGGCATCTCCCCGGTCCAGTACTTGGAAGCTCGACCAGTCATGGAGTGCCTCGGCAATGATCCCTGAAGTGATGGACTGCCCTGACAGGGATGTGCCGCCGGCGCGAAATGTAATGGGTGTTTTTGTCTGGCGGGCATATCCCAGCAGTGCTTTTACATCCTGGCTGGATCCGGGACGCACCACCGCATCGGGAACCAGGCGGTACATACTGGCATCCCTGGCATAGGCCATACGGGTAATCTTATTGTCCTGAATGGCGTTTGCTGGTAAATAATGATAAAGATTCAAAGTACCATGGGCCGGCAGAGTTCCTTGATCTTTATTGGAACCGGAATGGCTTGATTTTGAGAATAATTAAAAGCTACCATCTTAAACAGCGCGGTACACAGAGGTGAATCCTGGCCTTCCTGAAAAACACCTGCAATAAAATCAAAACTTTTTCCGCCAACCCGGGAAATCCTGTGACCTATTTCTAATTGGGATGGATGCGTAGCCTGATGATGATAGTTGACTTCCATGGATCCCAATATAGTACTCTCATCCTCATCCTTGCGAATGCCCCTATAGCCCAATTCAAAATAAACATCCACCCTGGCAGATTCCATATAAGTTAAATATGCGGCGTGATTGATATGACCCAGTGTATCCATATCACGCCATCGGGATCTCATCCTTGACCAAAAATCAAAATCTGCTCTCCGTAAATGCTGCCATTCCATGATAAAACTTAGAATAGAATTATCCTGAGAATCACGTAAAGAATTCAATTTTGCGGTCTTATTTCTGCATGTAATTTTGGACAATGAAAAGCGAACAAGTACTTTCTTCCGATAGTTTACCGCTGCCTGGCGGTTCCCGCACCATGATCATTCTGACCCACACCCTGCTCTTATTTTCCATCCTAGCTGCCCAGCCCAAAGACAGAGTAGAATTTCAGGTCAATATTTGTACGGGTATTCTAACTGATGCCCTGGATGACAATCCAATCTATGCTATAAAGGTAGAGATTCTGAGTGGGAGTGATAAATTGAAAGATTCAACCTTCACCGACCGGGAAGGTAAATATCGCATCGACCCAGTAGGCTACCTTTGGAGGCCACGGATCAGATTTACATCATCTGATTATTACAAGAAAGTGGTCATCCTGACTGAGGACCATTTGGATGAAGAGAATAACCTGAACCTGAATATTTCCCTGAACCCTATTCCTGATGAAGAAAAACCCAAAATATTTTCAAAAGGAACCATGACTTCGCGGGCAAAAACATTTTTCTGGAAAGGCAATATTTTTTACCATTTAGGAAGTAATGACAACGCCGCTGATTACAATGCTTCCCGGATAGTTATTAATAAGATACGCACCGATAAGACCCCACAAGGTGAACTTCTCATCTGGATCAATGGCCAGGAAATGAACCCCCTGCTTTGTTATGTGCCTCAGGATGGCAGGTATGAAAACCTGCTTGCAATCCTGAGTGGTTATTTGCGCGAACCAATATTCCAGCACAGCGGCCTGCCGCGCTTTTTGGATGATGACCTTTTGGAACCGACTGTTATTTTTGGCAGGATCATGGATGCAGTAACAGATGAACCTGTCATGGGAGCAAAAGTAAGTATGATAGGTGTGGATCAGAATAGGCGTATCACCGGTCCCGATGGGAAATTTGCATTTCAAATTCTGGAAGCGGGAGAATTTTTCCTGGATGTGGTACCTCCTTTACATTCCAGATACGAAAATCCCACCAAGACCAAGCTTATGATAAAAGAAGCCCGCGGCGGCTGGTATAAGTCTGACCTGGTTCTATTTCCGAAGGATCGTTCCCATTGGGCCCAGTAAAACCTATTATTCTCATATGTTTTTTTCTTATCTCTAACCTTGAAAGCAATCAGAAAATGAATGATATTCAATTGGCCACTTTCGGCGGCGGATGCTTTTGGTGTATTGAGGCCATATTCCAGCGCGTAGAGGGTGTACTTGCTGTTAACCCTGGTTATGCCGGGGGTGACATAAAAAACCCCACTTATAAGGAAGTTTGCAGCGGTTCAACGGGGCATGCTGAAGTGGCCCGCATTGAATTTGAACCGCAAAAGGTCAGTTTCGAACAACTGCTGAATGTATTTTGGCAGGCACACGACCCCACTACCCTGAACCGACAGGGCAATGATGTGGGCACGCAGTACAGATCCGTTATTTTCTATCATTCTGATGAACAAAAAAACGCCGCTGAAAGATCTAAAAAATCCGCAGATTCATCAGGTTACTGGCCGCATCCCATTGTAACAGAAATAACAGAATTGAATAATTATTCAGATGCAGAGGATTATCACCATAATTACTATAACGATAATTCGAACCAACCCTACTGCATTTTCGTGATCAAGCCCAAGCTGGATAAACTGGAAAAAGAAGGAATAATAAACAAATAATCAGGCTTGCTCTTTTTCGTATTCCTGCATGGCCCTAATCAATGCATCCACGCCTTCTTCCGGCATGGCATTATAGATGGATGCCCGAAAGCCGCCCACCGAGCGATGACCCTTGAGGGTCATTAATCCCTGTTCTTCGCAGAAGGACAGAAAGTCATGATCCTCCAAACCCGATTCAGAAAATACAAAGGGTATATTCATAAGGGAACGATCATCTACCGCTATAGGACTCTTAAATAAAGAGTTACGCTCAATCTCAAGATAAAGTTTTTTCGCTTTTTGTTCATTGATCACCGCCATTGCTTCCAAACCGCCCAGATCCTCAATCCATTTCAGGGTTTCGTTGACCACAAAAACAGCGAATACAGGCGGTGTATTGAACATGGAATCTTTTGCTACATGGGTTTCATAGTCCATCATTGTGGGCAGGGTCCGATAATTCGCACCCACCAGGTCCTTCCTGATAATCACCAGTGTCACTCCAGCCGGCCCCATATTTTTCTGGGCCCCGGCGTAGATCAGCCCAAATTGAGAAACATCAATTGGTTTTGAAAGAATATCCGATGACATATCCGCAACCAGGAATCCATCGCGGTTTACTACTTCTGGTATTACTTTATACTGAGTACCATATATTGTATTATTACTTGTGATATGTAAATATGATGACTCTGTATTCTGGACACATTCTTTTGGGATATATGTGTATGTATTCTCCCTGGAACTTCCAATCACATTAGCTTTTCCGATTTTATTGCATTCCGCAATAGCTTTCGTGGACCAGGCTCCAGTATTGATATAATCCGCGCAACCGCCATCCGGTAATACATTGAGAGGTACCATGGAAAACTGGGTGGAGGCACCGCCCTGGAGCCAGAGTACATGATAATTAGAAGGAATGGCCAGTAGGCCTGTGATTCGTTCTGTGGTTTCTTCGAACAGTGAAACTACAGGTTTTGAGCGGTGGCTCATTTCCATAAGGCTCATGCCCGTATCCCGGAATTGTTTTGCAGCTTCGCCGGCTGCAGCTAATACCCGCTCGGGTAAACAAGCAGGGCCAGCACTGAAATTATAGGTTTCCATAAGGGTAATTCTTATACAGATAAAACATAGAATACAGGGTATAACTTACCGGGAATTATACTGTATCTATAAAGAAAAACCCTGCCAGTATTTGATTATAATCATGACAGGGTTCTCTTTGTTTCTAGGGAA
>DKQR01000087.1:0-5262 GCA_002471805.1 Fidelibacterota bacterium UBA7303
TCCTGGGCTTGATGTATGATACGCCCCTGGTCGTAAGGCAGCAGAAGTTCAATGGTTTTGTAATTTTTTTCCATGGCGGTCAGGATGCGGTTTTTTAACTCTGATAAACGCAGGTGCTGCAAAGCGGATATGGGAACCGCGTCCGGGAAATGACGCTGCCGTTTTCCGATCAGGTTCAGATCCGAGATAAGGTCAACTTTATTCATTACAATGATATCCTGAACTCCGGATGCACCCAGTTCCCGCAAAACATCATTGATCGTTTGGATATGATCATCAATTTGCGGTGAAGAAATATCAAAAACCTTCAGGATCAGATCCGCTTCAAGAACTTCTTTTAAAGTGCTCTTGAAGGAAGCAACAAGGTTGTGGGGCAGTTTCCGGATAAAGCCCACGGTATCACTAAGTAAAATGGAGTGTGAACTATCCAGTTCAACCCTGCGTATTGTAGTATCTAGTGTAGCGAATAGCTGATTTTTTATATATACATCTGCACCGGTCAGTGCATTAAATAATGTGGATTTTCCCGCATTGGTATAGCCTACCAGGGCAACGCGATATTCCCTTTTTCTTCCTGCACCCTGGGTAGCCCGTTCCTTTTCAATCCGTCCCAGTTCTTTTTTCAGGTTTGCAATGCGGGTCCGGATGAGGCGGCGGTCAACCTCGATCTGGGTTTCTCCCATACCGGCCCGGGTTCCAATACCGCCCATTTGCCGTTCCAGGTGAGTCCACTGACGGGTCAGCCTGGGCAGCAAATATTCCAGATAGGCCAAGTCCACCTGGGTTCGAGCTTCTTTAGTACGGGCATGCTTCTGAAAAATATTCAGAATCAGGCCGCTGCGGTCCAGTATTTTAGTCCCTTGAGACATCTGATGGTAATTCTTGATCTGAGCTGGACTGAGTTCATCATCAAATAATATGAGACTGACCCCCAATGCCGCCGCTTGATCAATGACCTGCTGGGCCTTACCCTTCCCAAGAAATGTTGCAGCATTTATTCTAGAAACTTTTTGTGTAACCCTGCCAACCACCTCTGCCCCGGCAGTATCAGCCAGCAACTCAAGTTCATCCAGGTGCTCATGGACAATATTTTCCGTTATTCCGGGTCGGATCACACCAATCAAGAGTGCTTTTTCTCGATCTACCGCCTGTTTTTCACTCATGGTTGTCTGGCGACTTCATTTTCGAGGGATTAGGCCGTCCCAGGATCGATTCCAGTAAAAGCAAGGCAATCGCAATCAATAAAAATGTTTTCCAAAGCGCTTTTCCCTGCCGAATTTCCGAAAAGAGAGCAGCAAAGTCTGCTTCCAGATCCAGCCATTGTGTATTATCTTCAGAAATCATTTGATCCAGATTCTCTTGAGACAATTCCTCCTGAATATATTCTTTATAATACAATCTTGTGGGAAATGATGTGAACAGTTCCCCATTGGCAAAGACCCGGTATATACCCAACTCATCCGTGGCTGGAATCAGGATACCCTCCCTGTTGAAATCTGGCACAATAAGGGTCTTTTGTCCGGAAGGTGATTCTACCTCCCAAGTGCTACGAATGTAATCCTGCTCAATATAAATCCATTTCGTGCTTCCTACAGCCACGGGGGCTGTATTAATCTCATCCGTGCCGGTCAATATCAATAACCGGTAAACCAGCGGAATCAGGAGGCCGCGAACCGGCAGATCATTCCACCTTAAATCAAGCAGGGACGTGAAATAAAAAACAGTGCCGCTCCCTTTTGAAAATTCCAGTAAAAATGGATCGCCCGTATTTAGGGACAGGTGCACTTTATGTTTTCGCATTGTCTTCGCATTGATATAAGAAAATATTTCCGGTAATTCTTTTTGAATGTTCCTGACCTGCAGATTGGCCAGCAGGTCCGAATTGGATGTTCGGTAATTAATTTCGAAAAATCCCGTCCCTATATTTTTTAATTCCTCAATTACTGGAAAACCCAAGTGCGTTGCCAGAATGTCATTGAATACCTCTGGATCCCCACCCCCCTGAAACCAAATTAATCCTCCTCCATTCTTTAAAAATTGATCCAAGGCAGTAATGGCCTCTTCCGATATATTTTGCGGATTATGGATTACCGCTACATCCAGTTCATCGATGAAAAGCCGATTAATATCCGGCTGGAGGCGTGACTCAACAAATAAAAATTGATTGGTCGGGTCAATGGAACGAAAGACCATTTCCAGAATTGTTAATTCTTCCTGGGTGCTGGCGATAAGCCCGCATTTAATTTGTTCCATAACGGGCATGGAAATAAACCAGTTGTTATCAGCAGTATAATCATCCTCCGGCAAAGTGACCCTGGCCCGGACGATGCCCTTTCTGCCAGGGTAAGCCTGAAATATGAACTCCTTTTCCCGGGCTGGGGTAAATTCGGCCACCACCTGCCCCACACGATGATTATCAAATAATAATTCCACAGGCACATTTGGTTTGGGCAGGTTTCCAGAATTTTTAATGCGCGCATTGAGTTTGACCAGTTCATTGGGAGTTTTTATTCGATTGATAGATGATACTGACTGAATAGAGAGGTTATCATATATTTCCCCGGGATTGATAAAATAAAACTTCCAATCATCACGAAAGTTTTTGGCCAGAAATGCACTATCGGGTCTGTGCATCAGGTTACTGAAAACAACACATTCCTTTACCAACTCATCGATGGTGGGATCCGTGACTAGGGAATCGATCACGGTCCAGATATCATCAAATTCATATGAGGCTTCTATATCTTTGATCAGGGAAGGTAGAAGCGGATCATGGGGTGACCCTGTAAAAATGGTTTTCTCAGGGCATGTTTGTACCACAGTGGCCTGAGTATTATCATGGAAAAAGGGCAATAGTGAGATTGCTCCTGATTTAGCACGTTCTAATAAAGATTCTCCATCTATTTTTCCATTCATACTCGCAGAATTATCGATCACAACAACCAGCCGGGCCCGCTGTTCGGCTGCTAGCCAGCCGGGCATCAATCCCTGCGTAACAGGCTGCGCAAGCATCAATACCAAAGCAGTAATGGCCAGAATACGCAACAGTAGTAATATGATTTGCTGGATCTGAACTTTGCGAATGGAACTGGTTTCCAGCTGTTTAATGAACTGCAGAGTACTGAATTCCACTTTATTCAATCGTAGCCGGGTGAAAAAATGGATAACGATGGGGATTGCAATTGCTGCAAGTATCCAGAGTACAGAAGGCGCAAGCAGATTCACAACAGTTGCGATCCCGACAGCATGACAAATCCAGATAATACCGGTATGGTCAAATTATCGTTAAGTGGGATTGGTGATAATTCGATGAGCATTGCTGCAAACCCACCCAAGATCAGTATTCCAGCATCAATATTTTGCATGATCGGCAGAATGACTGCCAAAGATAAAATCATGCCCGCTAACCCGCCGCTGATGGTTTTTTCTCTGATCCTGCCCATGGGGAAGGTTATGCCGACAATTGCTGCGAAGGTATCTCCTACAGTTAAAAATAAAAGCGCAGGAACAGCTATTTCTTTGGGAAATAATCCTATGGTTATACAGGAACCGATCAGCAACCAGGTGGCTCCGGTTGTTTTCCCTCTAGATTCATGTTTTCGAAGCATGAAATAAAACCAGCGATTAAAAAATAATTCCAGCCTTGGCAGTCTCTTCCTGCCTACCTCAATCGCAATAGAAAACACACTGCATAGAAACAATATTTTTACCACCAGCCATCGATCCGGAATCACTAGATAATACCCCAACGGAATCACGGAGGCGAATAAATGGATGGTTTTTCTGGAAATTTCGTTACGGGGAACTGAGTTCACTTGTCAATCATTTGATTGAAGATATCCTGCATATCCAAAACGCTCACTGTCAAATCGACCGTTGCCGGTTCTTCCAACACAGTTTCAGCGGGGATGGATTGGTCCAGGACCGTATAAGGGATTAAATCTTCATTTTGGCGATAATAGATTTTACCTATTTTAAATCCGGCCTTTAACAGATCCTTTTCGGCTTTCTTCTTGCTCAATCCAAACACATTGGGTACTTGAAAAAAGTTTGGTGGTACCCCGAGGCTGATGGTGAGGTGCACACCCATCCCGCGGTTAAGGTAGTCCCCACCTTTGGGATACTGCCAAGTGACATTCCCGGAGGGTACATCAGAATTATATTCCTGGTATACGGTATCCACCTCAAGGCCATTTTGATGCAGGGCCAATTCTGCACTGCGGAGGGATCTGCCGATCAAATCGGGGATGGCAACCATTTTTTCAGGGTGTGCAATTTTAAGGCGTACGGTCCTTCCTTCCTTGACCCGGGTATTGGGAGCCGGGTATTGATCAACAATTGTTCCTGGTTCGTATAGGCCAGTATAGAGGGTGTCCGAGACCAGATTTTTGTATCCTTCTGACGACAATATTTTTTTTGAATGTTTCAAACTTTTCCCAATAACATTCACCATATAACGCCCTTCCCCCCGGCGGACATAGGCGGGCATGATGACCATATCGATGAGAATAATAATCCCCAGTGAAAACAGGGTAAATACACTGAGATAGCTAATTACATTTTTTATCATATTTTTTTGATTTTGGCAGCGAACATACCATCTACACCATGAAGATGTGGAAATGTCTGCAGGCATCCTCTTTCATTGATCCAAGTCTTTGGCAAATGAGAACAGCCCGGGACCAACATAAAATCAGCATTTAAATTAAGGAATCGTTCAACCACACTCCAATTTTCTTCTGGTTCCAAAGAACAGGTTGCATAAACAAGTTCTCCACTTGGATTCAAATAGTTGGCTGCATGGTGCAATAGATCAGACTGCAGCTTTACAAATTGATCTATATCCTCTTTTTTCCTGCGCCACCGTATGTCAGGTTTACGGGCCATAACTCCAGTTCCCGTGCAGGGTGCATCGATGAGTATTTTATCTGCATTTTGAGAAATATCAGTCCTGGCATCCCGTACAGACCATTCAATATTCCTTAAGCCGTGTCTTCCTGTATCTTTTTGCCCCATTTTCACTCTTTCCGGATCAATATCTGATGCAAGTATTTTGCCGTTTTTACCTGATTTTTCAGCCATCAAAAGGGACTTGGTTCCCGGAGCTGCACAGACATCTAAAATAATTTCACCTTCGACAGGATTCAGAAGTTCCACAACAGCCCCCGCTGCCGGATCTTGAATGGAGATCAATCCTTCCTGAAATAGCTCGGTTGACAATATCCTTGCCGCACCGGTATCGATCTTTAGAAAATAATTAAT
>DKQR01000087.1:5681-15042 GCA_002471805.1 Fidelibacterota bacterium UBA7303
TAGGCGGATTTTCATTCATGGCTATTATTAAGTTTTCCAGGTCTGCCGGCTTAAATCGCTTGGTCCATTTCCGCAATATCCAACCCGGCATTGAATGCCATTTATTATTTCGGCTAAGCAGTTTCAGCCACCCGGGTTCGGATCGACTTAGTCTCAGCATCTTTCTTAGGACCGCATTTGTGAACCCGGCTGCTTTGCGGTTCAATAAATTGTCCGTCAGATCAACGGCAGAATTCACTGCGGCATATTCCGGTATGGTCTCATCGAAAATAGTCTCAAAAACAGCAACACGTAAAATACAGCGCAGTCTTACATCCATTTGCTTTATTTTCCTGCCGGAAACATGTTCAATGATATGATCCAGCCTGCCCCGCAGTCTTGTAATATGGTTGGTTAGCGCCGTTATTCTAAGTTTATTACTCGGTGGTAAGGATGAATCTGAAAAATAATGATTGCGAACAGAGTGAAGCCGCAGGTTTTTAGATTCAAATTGAAATAAGATCTCAACAGATGCGTAGCGATAATCCTGGACCATTATCCAAGCACATCACCTTCTTCTATGGGAAACCCGCGCAGAAAAAGTTCCATGGCCATCCTTTTCTTCCCTTCCAGCTGAATCTCGATTAACGCAAGGGCCCCATCCCCGGTGGAAACCTGCAATTCATTTTTGGATTTAAACACCACAGTTCCCGGTCTGGACTTTACGGAAGTTTCCCGAATGGATGTTTTGTAAATACGAAGTTGCTTGCTGTTAATTATAGTTATCATGCCTGGATGTGGAGCCAGTCCTCTGACCCAGTTGTGGATTTTTTCTGCGGGCCAGGACCAGTTTATAACAGTTATTTTTTTGGAAATTTTTGGTGCCCGGGAAGCCTGGGACGAATCCTGCATTTTTGCTACTGATTTTCCTGATTCCAGCTCATTTATTGTGTCAATGATCATACCGGCACCTGTTTCACATAATCTTGTTGACAGGGATAAATAATTATCATCTGCTAAAATTGGGATTTCTTTTTGCTTCAAGATGGCGCCAGTATCCACTTTTGAAGCAATCTGGAAGATTGAAACTCCTGTCACCGGTTCACCATTCATTAATGCCCATTGTATTGGTGCTGCTCCGCGATATCTGGGCAGTAAAGATGCGTGAAGATTAATGGCTCCGTACGGCGGAATTTTGATCACCGGGTCTGGAAGTATTTTATAAGCCACTACTACAAAAATATCTGGATTTAATGCTTTTAATTTTGTGATAAAGGAATCACTGTTTGTGTCCTCCACAGGTATAACACTTAAATCATGTTCAACAGCATAGGAGCCCACTGCAGTATGGCGCAGCTGCTGACCGCGGCCCATTGGCTTTGGAGGGTTTGACACAACGGCCGCCAACTCATGAGTACTGGTGAGAATGGTTTTGAGTGTTGGGATCGCAAAAGCGGGATTGCCCATAAATACAATGCGCATCATTGACCTTTTATGGAGAAAATAGAGAAATAATTACAGAACAAACCTCTTCGCACCACGGGTGCGGTAAGCGGACTGTTTTTTGGAGTTCGATTCAATATCCGTTAATTCTTGCTTATATTTCATTTTATCCAGTTGGCTGACACGGTCTATGATATAAATTCCCCTTAAATGGTCCATCTCGTGCTGGACAGCCCTGGAGAGTAATCCGGTATATTCATCTTCATGCCATATTTCATCCGGGGTTTGATATTTCAGAGAGATTTGTTCCGGCCGAACTACATCCAGGGTGATGCCAGGAAAAGACAAACAGCCTTCTGGATAAATATTTTCATCTCCAGCCTTTGCAGTGATCTCAGGATTAATGAAAATATTTGGTTCATCAGCCTCCTCTGTATGGGTGATATCAATAATGAACAAACTCAAATTCAAGTTGACCTGGTTTGCCGCCAAGCCAATGCCTTCTGCCTCATACATGGTATCAAACATATCATCCAAAAGGTTTCCCAGTATCGAGAAATCCTTTACAGGTACGCATTTTTTACGAAGAATGGGGTCTCCGTAATGGACGATATCAAGTACAGCCATCAGGCAGGTTGTTCCAGATCCTCGTCTGTTACATGCTGGGCAAGACCAGCGATTGCGGTCTTACTTAGATTGATGTTCGTATTTCTATCGACTTTTACTATGACCAGTTTCCCATTCTCTTTGAATCCCTGAATGGTGCCGTGGATGCCCCCCATGGTGATCACTTTGTCTCCTTTTTTAAGGTTATCCCTCATGGTTTGTTTCTCTTTTTGACGTTTTGTCTGGGGACGTATCATCAAGAAATAGATAATGAACATGATCAGGATAAAGGGCAGAAATGTTATAATTCCACCTCCTGTCTGCCCGGGTTGTGCTGCTGCGTATAAGAAGTCCACTAATTTTCCTTTATAATTTGAAGCGGAAGTTATCCAGTAGAAAATCGATATTAAAGACTGATTTCGAAGGTTGTACCTTCATTCCGGATTGAATCACGGATCTGCAATTTCCCCTTATGGATATCCTGTACAATGCGCATGGACAGGGAAAGTCCAAGTCCCCATCCGGACTTTTTGGTGCTGAACCCGGGACGAAAGACATTTTTCCAGTCTTTCTTGGGTATGCCCCGACCATTATCCTTAATTTGGATTTTCACACCGATTTCATCTTCTTTTAATGAAATAGTGATCTTGCCGTCGCTACGATCTATAGCATCAATACCATTGCGAATAATATTTTCGATTGACCATGCCAGGAGTGAACCATTGGCGGTAATCATAATTCCGGGGTGAATATCATTTACCAGCTCAACTTTTTTACCAAGGGTTGGCAGGCGCCTGTTTAAATAATCCACAACACGCGTAACTCTCTCAGACAGATCAAAATTTTCCATTTCCGGCTCAGAGCCCATTTTGCTGAAGCGGCGGCCGATCTGTTCCAGCCTTTTGAGGTCTGCTTCCATTTCCGGGATTAATTCAAGAGTTTTTTCCGGGTGCTCCTTCAGCCAGTCCACCCAGCCCAGCAGGGCCGAGACCGGGGTTCCTAATTGATGGGCAGTCTCCCGGGCCATACCCACCCAGATATGGCGTTTTTCATTGTTACGGATAAAGGTGAATCCAGTGAAACCCAGGAAGATGAATACAGCAATTGCGGTCAATTCAATGTAGGTCCACCACTGGAGTTTATGGACCAGGGTTGAATCACCATAGTGTAAATAGCCAAAGGTAAGTGCGCTGATAGTCTCATCTTTATAAATCAGGGGAATCGGTTCATTCACCTTATCCATGGTGGACATAAACTTAGTTCGCTGGGTGCTGTCCCGGATGGATTCCGGCAGATTCTTCCACATCTGCGGCACGTGCTGCGGGTCGGTCTGGATAACAGGGAATTGAACTTTTCTGATAATATTATCGAATACAAAATCAAGATTGGTATCATTTTCATCCTGCACCGTGTTGGCGATTATTTCTGCATAAAGGCGAACAATTTCGCGATTGTCCTCTCTCAATTCGTCGATCAGGTGGCGGGTATAGGTCAAAAGCCCGATGATAAGAATAATGCCCAGAATAAAAAGTCCGGATTTGATGTTTCCCGTATGTCGATATAAATTCATTTGTGATCTGGCTGCTTCATTGCTTCTCTCCAAAAGAGGAACCCGAGCCCAAATAGAACAGCAAAGAATGTAGCCTTGGATAAGATACGGGTACTTATCCACAATTTTGTGTCATATTCAAACACAACTTTAGATTGACCCGCTGGAACCCGTACCGACCTTAAAACATGATTGGTCTGGTAAATAGTTGTTTCTTCATCATTGACAAATGCCTTCCATCCCGGTTTATAATAAATCTCAGATAAAACCAGAAGTCCACCCGTTTCAGATTGGGACGTAAGTTCAATTCTGTTTGCTGTTTTTGATGTTACCGTCACTTGTCCATTCCCGTTTTCAGGGATCGCTTCATCATTATAATTCATTACTACGGCAGACCGGGACGGATCAAATCCATTCAACAGGGTTTCCATTAAAGATTCTTTTTGGGTTGGGACAGATTTGACATCACTGATGATCCAAGCCCTTGGCAGCACTTTTGTATTTTTAAAAATTCCCGGCACATCCTTTACGGGAATAAAATCAGGATTATTAATCTTTTTTTGAGTTAGAACATATTTAACATTCAGCATATTTAAAATTTGGGGACGTCTGAATCCTTGCGCATCCATGAGATCTTGGTAATTCCGTAGTTTTACCGGTCGATAGCCGCCAATGCTGGAAAGGCCAAAATACCCGTACCAGTTTGTATTAAGTCCATCTGCTGGGAAAATCCTGAAAAGATTTTCATCGGCCGTCAAAAAATTAGTTACTGCATTAGGTTGAAATTGTTTGTTAATGCTCTTAGAGTCTTTCAAATTCATAAATTCATTATTCACTACCCAAAGGTCACATATAGTAAGAATAATTATTGCCCAGCCTGCAATTAACGGAGTAATCTTTCGTTTAATGCCCAACCAGATCGCTACAAATCCACACCCTGAGACAAATAGAGCAAGCAGAATTCCTTTTTCAAATAATTCCTGTCTGATAGCTTGAATCTGTGCTAATAGTCTGGGATTATATTGTGTAGTCTCACCAGGCCTGATAAATGTTAGAATTGAATTTCCAAACATCATGTAAAAAATTGTTAGCCCGATAAAACTGCCAAATACAATTATAACACGCTTGATAATTTTCTGGTCGATTTTTTTGCCCTTCATCAATTCTAAGATATTATCTAGCCCAGTTGCTGCTAGAAGTCCAAAAGTGAAGGGCAAAAAAGCATAAATCATGGAAGGAACACGGAATTTTGAGAAAAATGGTGCCCAGTAAAATAAAGGTGAAAAGAGAACCGGAAAGTGACGACCAAAACCCACAAGTAGAATTAGAGTTGAAGAAACCCACAGAAAGATTTGAAAATTATCAGGTTTCTTTACCAGTGATCCTAAAATAGCTAGTAAAAATACTAGAATTCCAAAATAATGCGTTGACTGGGTGAACTGCATACCACCCCAATAAGCTGTACTTTTAATATCCCGGGATGGATAATTCTGCATACCGTAATAGTATGGATAAATGAAAGAAATAGTTTCATAAGGCTCGAAAGACCACTGCGTCGCATAATCCCATTTGACCCCTGTTTGAGTTTGAGCAGTTTTGTCCAAGACAGATGGAGCACCACGATCCGAGTGTTGCTGAAATTCAAAAACAGATGCATAAGGATCAGAGACAATGACCAGTGCCAGTATTAAGCCAGCCATCATAAAAAGGGTTGATTTTACAAAGGCGGCTTTGGGTTCTTTGTTAGTGATCCTGTCAGCGATATGGTTCCATATCCAGAAAAATACTATAACCATCCATGAATAATAAACCATTTGAGGATGGTTAGACCATAACTGGAGAGCTGCAGCAAGTGCTAATGCTAAAATATTAAATACTTTCTGTTCGTAAAATAAATTGTAAACGGCCAGTAAAATCCACGGGAAATAAGCCAGTGAAATTATTTTGTTTCCATGACTCGCATTTATTAAACCGAATTGGTATGGGGTTATTGCATAAACAAGGCCACCGAATAATGCGGCTAATTCTCCAGTTTTTAATTTTTTTAGAAGAAAGTATACACCTAAACCGGCGATAACAAAAAGAATCCAGTATGTAAATCCTTTATTAAAAAGTTTTAATATTGTTGTATTTAGGGGGCCGTAATTTGATACGATGTAACTGCCCAGTGTGGGCATTCCACTAAATAAAATAGAACTCCAGGCTGGTATTTCATTATGCTCAGTTTTATAATTCGAGTTCCACTGATTAATGGGTTCACGAGCCACCGAATCACCTGATGGAGTTATTTGACCTAAAAATATCATTTTGTACAACATCAGTGCTACTGCCACCAAAAGAATGGATATACTGAAATTTTTTGAACTGGTTAATTTTTCCACAAAGAATCTCATCTAATTGGAATTTTTAATAGCTAAGCGGGACATTATTTTATCCATTAATTCAATCAGACCTCTGATTTCTTTTTGACTGATCAATCCTGTTAATCGTAGAGCTAAAATGTAACCGATAAAAATAATAGACTTGAGTGTCCAGTTCGGCAGGAAATTGCTGCTGATAATATATTCGTGGATAAGTATGAATATTACCATGCAAAGCATTACACCTGATATTTTTGGCCAGCCCCAGTTAACTTTGATAATTGTTTGTGAAGCCATCAGAATTGTTACTGATAATACAATATAAGACAATAATGTTGTGACAACGGCTCCCCATATTCCAAAACTGCCGATCAGCCAATTATTCAAAAGCAAGTTAATAATAATGGTCATGATAGAAGCATAACCAAGGAATGATGTTTTGTCCTTTATCGCTGACCCCGACATGAAAAAATGACGATAACCATTGATTAAGTAGGCGGCGGCCACCATGGGAATGTACTTTGCACCGGTCAGGTAGTCAGCAGTGGTCAAAGCTAAGAGTAATTGTTCACGAAAAATCGCTATCAGGATGAAAACCAAAGATGCTATAATTGTATAGTAATAGGCAAAATCACGGTAATATCGGGTCGACTTGGTATCGGTCCCCAATTTGTACATCATTGGCAGCCAGGCCAGTTGCATGGGAGTGACGAGTAAAATATTTATCAGCATCCCAAATTTAAATGCAATTGAGAATATCGCCACTTCATCGAGGGTTAAAAAATGGTTGATGAATAATCGGTTTGCCGTATTTAGGATTGGTGTTACCAGAGCCAGCAATATGAAATAAAAACCGTATCGCTGGAGTTTTAAATAAACGGAGGGAGAAATAGTAGAGCGGTATTTAATAAATACATATAAGATTGAGTATAAGAAGCCCAAACCATTTACAATTAGTTTAGCATACACTATTCCAAGAACTCTTAGATCCAGGACGATGACAAAATACAGCGAAAAGGATACAATCAGAAAAAACCGGGCGGTTGAATAAATGCTGAACTGAAGACTGTGATCAAAATAACGCCATAGACTGAGTACGAAATTTGAAGCGGCCACCAGCAGACTGTTCACGATTATTAATATGACTAGATTTAAGTATTCCGGCGGTATATTGAGAAACCGTGTGATTAGATCACTAAAAATAATCAGTACGGCAACGATTAAAATATTAATAGCCAGCCTGCCGATGTAAGCACTGAAAATAATTGTTCTGTCGTTTTCTTCAGTGTCCCGTCCCAAGTACCGCCAGACTGCATTACCAACGCCCATCATCAGTATTGTTGTCAGAAATAATTCAAGCATTTCCAGCAAAGCCAGAAGTCCAACTTCCATTACCAATAGGTATCTAGTAGTTACTGGAATCAGGACAACTGTAATGATCTTATTGGCTATGTTGCCCAAGCCATAAATAACAAAATTTTTTATGAAAGCTTTGGTTTTGTCCCGGATACTCATATTGTTTTTATTGCAGCCGTTCCTGACCTTCTAGTGATCACAGAATTTTATGGTAGCCATGACTATGCATGAGCGGGTGGTTACGTACCGAATGGTAAAACTCAACTAAGCGATCATTGTTCAGGAATGCCATACCACGGCTTTTATTAATTGAATGGGCCACCTTTCCTACCTGATCATAATCAATTTCAATTTCTAGATATCTCAGAATTTCTGAAAGTGTGTCTTCGGCATTAGATACCAGTTTTTCAAATTGAACAGTAAGTACAGAGATTTCATTCTGTTTTATTAGTTCCTGGAAATGACAGACATAATCGGCCCAGATTTGGAAAGCATCACTGATTCCCAAATCATCGTTGAGTGAAACAACTGGGTCTGCCTGATATTGTTTTTCAACTAGGAAATAATCTAATCTATTATACAGCCTTGCAATACCATACCTTTTATTCTTGGTACTTAATCTACGAGTTCTTTTTTTCTCACGAGTAACAAGGCTGCTGGCAACATCAACACCGTTTCGAACAATATTAAGAATTTTAGCATTCGGAAATAATTTGAGCCACAACGGCAGCAGGATTGTATTGCGGGGATCCTTCCATCCCCAGGGATAGTCAATATTTTTTAGAGATTTAAACTTAATGTAATCAACTAATCCCAAATATACAATTATTGGCAATCCATTGATATCAGAATTCAACTTTCCCGTTAATTCTCGGGACCTGTCAAATTCATCCAGAGAATAAGAGAATTCCTGTATGCGCGACCAATCAAATCCGAGAAATTTCAGTATTGCTTCATTCCTTTTCAGGAAAAAGGTTGCCTCATTATTAACATCTTTGTACAAGCCAAAATAAACATTACAACCCTCCAGCAGTCTCGTAACCAAAGTTGTCCCGGACCTATGCATTCCGGTTACAATAATTGGATCAAAAGTATTTTTCATACCCTGATGATTCATTTCGGAGTCTGCCAGTCACTATCGCCATAAAACTGGTAATAATAATCAGCGACTCCATCTCTTATTTTTACTATCTCATCACTGGACAGCCTCTTTTTCCACAGTTTACCAATGGAACTTGTATCCCGATAGATGTTTACTGTTTTGGTCACTTCCTGAGGATTTCTTTCCGAAACAGTTTTATTCAGAAAACGATCCACTTTATTAGAGTAATCGAGACCATAATGATTGAATACTTTTTTAAACTTTTCCGCCGGTCCGGCGATCAAATCCTCATGCTTTACCACCATCCAGTCAGGATGCTGGTATTTATACTGATCGGTCTTGTATGCAAAAATACGCCATAATAAAATTCCCTGCTCGATAATATCGTTGTTCCCTCTTGAAAATTGCTCAATTTCATCTCTAAAAGGCGATAACTGATCCATAAGATCATGCTGAGCACATAGAATAATAAAATTAAAATACCATTGCTTCTTTTTTAAACTAGCGATAAAAGAAGCAGGATGACGCATCATAACCAAAACGTCACATTTCATATTTTTCGCAAGCCAACTGGCAGAAAAAAACGCAATTGGATCTTTAATGATCGGCCGGTAATGAAAAAGACTATAGTATTGGAATTGCAATAATCTTAAGAAATACTTGCCCAATTGTATTATATCAAATTCTGGAAGGTTTGGAAAACTGAGTTTAAAACCGATAGTTTTTTTAATGCTGGAATAATATTGGTGTGCATTACGGTCATTGATATATAAAAACCAGTGGTCAAATTCTTTGGTAAAATAATACCTGTTGTTTGCAATATTAAATGGTTCATGGATATAGCCGGTACAAGGAGCAGCAGAAAGAATTTTTCCGACCCAGGTTGTACCGGATCTGTGAGGACCAGTTACCAACAGCGGATTATTATTAGATTTCCGTTTTTGCATCATTTCGACTTTAGATATA
>DKQR01000067.1:0-1197 GCA_002471805.1 Fidelibacterota bacterium UBA7303
ATCCGACTGGACTAGGTCATGAAATCCATTGATCGCTTCATCAAATTCCTGGTTTTGAAAATTGGAGAGACTGGTCATATAGGCCTGTTTATACTGGGCAGCATTGTATTCCGGAGCGGATGAGATGGGTTCTCCAGATTTGAGACGAGACATTTCATTATAACTGTTGGCTAAGGTGACAATTTTATTTTCAACAAGTACCAATTTATTTAAAATTTCCAGATTTGTACTATCCCTGGAACTGGATTCATTTTCCAGCAGACCAATTTTATTACTTAAAGTATTAATTCGTTTTAGAATGACAAGTGTGACGGAGTCTTGCTGGGATTTACTTTTAACGGCCTGTTTAAATGCAGACATGAGTTCAGGAAGGAGAATCTGATTATCTAACTCCAGTGAGTCGACCTGAACACGGATACGATCGATCTTTGCATTTAGCCGCCTCAGTTCTCGTTCTGTACTTTTCTGGCCGAAGATTATATTTGCGCAGAATAACAGGTAGAATATCGAGAGGGTTAGGTATGTGGGTCGGTATGGCATAGTTCTTCCCATGTTAATTGGAAATCAATATGAAATTTACCGGTTTATTTTCCCTCTTCAAAAAGGTTTCCGTCAGTCAGAATAGTTGATACTAAGTTTTAAAACAAGGCCAAGCATAATATAACTTGTAATTAAAAAGGATCCGCCGGCAGAAATAAATGGAAACGGTAGACCTTTCACTGGAATAAGGCCAACGGTCATGGCTGTATTAACAAAAACATGGGAAATAAAAATAGTAGCACAGCCAATCATGACCAGGCTGGAAAACCTGTCTTTGGACAAATAAGAGTATTTTAAAATCTGGACGCTGAAATATCCAAAAACGAATAAAACAACAGCGATGGCAATAAAACCCAATTCTTCCCCCATCACAGAAAGGATAAAATCCGATTCCTGAACGGGTAAGAATTTTAATTGGGTCTGCGTGCCTGCTCCCCACCCTTTTCCAACCAGACCACCAGAACCAATCGCTGTTTTACTTTGAATAATCTGGTATGCTGCACCCAGAGGATCATCACTGGGGTTGACCAAAGTTAAAATTCTATTTTGCTGATAGGGTTTAAGCCCATTCCACAATACAGGTGAAAAAAGTCCTAGAAAAATATTTCCAAAAAATAAAATCAGACCCATCATAAACTTCGGTCTGGAAATGAATAT
>DKQR01000067.1:1585-10286 GCA_002471805.1 Fidelibacterota bacterium UBA7303
CATGCTAAAAATGGGTGCCAGCAATAAAAATAAATGAAAAAAACTGGCTCCGGCCCAGTACAGCATGGGCAAAATAGGTGCTATCATGATAATTGCAGTACCCAAGTCAGGCTGCTGAAGTATAATAATGGTCGGGAACAAAACCAGAATAATTGGAATAATTACGGATGTAAATTTCTTCATTTGCAAATTATGGTCCGACAGATACCGGGCTAGGGCTGTGATGGTACATATTTTAACGAACTCACTGGGTTGCAAAGTGAATGGCAGTCCCACGTAAAGCCAGCGATGGGTTCCTGCCTGCGGAGCGCCAAAAAAAGGTAATATAACCAGTATAATACCCAGGAAGTATAACGCATAAGAATATTTATGAATAAAAGACCTGGGAGTATAATAAATCACAATACAGAGAATAACAGCAGGAATTAAAAATAATAATTGTTTCGAAAATGGATTTTGAAAAAGACCTCCGGAACTGTGCTGGGAAATACTTTTTAACACAGCCAGTCCCACGGAGGTTAAAAATAGGGCAGACCAAAGTATATGTGTTGGAAGTTCCCTGAACTCAGTTGATCGATGGAAAATCATTTATAAACAAGTTTATCCGATTTGTAAATTTCATTAAAGATCATTTTAGCTATTGGCGCAGCTACTTTTCCGCCTGATCCGGCATTTTCCAATAGAATCACAACAGAATATTTCTGATCAGCGTATTCTGCCCAGCCAATAAACCAGGCATGGCTTTCTCCGTGGGCATTTTCCGCAGTTCCTGTTTTCCCGTATACGAGCATACCAGGTATATCTGGTTCGGCATTTTTTCCAGTGCCATTTTCATCTGTAATGACTAACCGCATATCAGAAATGATACGATCCCATGTTTCATCTTTAAGGGTTGGAATTTCATTCGCAGGTGGTTCATCGATCATGACAAGGTGCGGACGGTAGGCATTGCCCCTGGTGGCCAGTAAGTTCAAATAATTCAAGACCTGAATGGGCGTTACCAGGACTTCACCCTGCCCGATGCAGATATTCAGCAGCGCACCTTTGCTCCAGTTGTAGCGGCCATGCTTTTTGTTCATGTAATCCTTATCGGGAACAAGGCCATACACCTCGCCTGGAATATCAATTTGTGTTGCTTCTCCAAATCCGAACTCAATGAACATCTCTGCCAGCTGATCCAGTTCCAAATACTGTACAGCCTTATAAAAATAAATGTCACAGGAATTGACCATGGCGCCTGTCAAGTTTAATTCACCATGGCCTTCTTGCCACCAGCAGCCGAATAATCGATCACCAAATTGATAGGAGCCGTCACAGAGAAAAAAAGTATTGGGATCAAAATCTGTCTTTTCGAGAAGAGCCGCCTGTGTGACCGACTTTACGATAGAACCTGGCGGGTACATTCCCTGCAGAAATCTGTTTAACAATGGCTTTTCAGGGTTATTCCGTATTTCATTCCAGGTTGTTTCCAGAATAAGTCCCGTAAAAAGCTCCGGATCAAAATCCGGTGCACTCACTGCACCAAGAATTTCACCGCTGTCCCCAAGGCCCACCAGGATAACACCCTTCCTATTTTTCATTATACCTTCAATAAAATACTGAATATCCAAATCAAGAGTGGTAATAATATTCATTCCCGGTTCAGGATCAGTCGGTTCCAGGTCCTTTACATAGCCCAGTTCCCGTCCAAATGCATCAACTTCATAAAAGATGATTCCTCTTTCCCCTTTTAAATAATTTTCATAGCGTTTTTCAATTCCGCTCCAGCCGATCATATCACCTAATTCATATTCTTCCTTATTCCTCAGGGAATTTCGTACATCGCGATCAACTTCCTTGACAATGCCAAAAATATGGGAACCGCGTATCCGACTTGGGAAATAACGTTCTGGAAAATTTTCGTAATAAACACCTTGAAGATTGATCCGGCTCTCTTCCAGCCTTGATACCTGGTCAAAGGTCAAATCCTTTGCCAAGCGGGTTGGATTGAACCTGCCCCGATAATATTTTTTGTAGCTTTTTGATACTGTATTGGAATCCAAACCAATCACCGTGGAAATAAATTCAAATTTTTTCCCTTTGTCAGATAATTCCCAGGGTATAGCGGTCAATACATAAGTGGGAAAATTATCTACAAGTATCTGGCCGTTCCGATCAAGAATCAGACCCCGGGGAGCTGTAGTGGTTACTTTACGGATTCGATTAGAATTTGCCTTCTGGCTGTACCAATCATATTCCAAAATCTGAATCTGGAAAAAACGGCCGATGAGGATGCCGAACAAACACCACGTAAGGCCCGCAGCCGCCAGGAATTGTCTATAGGTAACTATATTATCTGCTTTCAGCATTATTGCGTCTTGTGTATCGGGTAAATAAACTGCAAAATTCCAGCAAAACATAAGGTATAGAAGCTGGTCGCAATCCATTTAGACCAGAACAGGAAAGTATTTACACCAAAAATATGCTGGTACTGTACCATGGAAAAAATAAGAAAACTAAAGGCAAGGATCCCAATCCAGGCCAAAGAGAAATACAGAAGGCCCATGGTCGAATATTTTCCCATGAGACTCCCACCTAGATACCCAGTGATGGAATAGGTCAGCGGGGATAGTCCAAAAAAAGACGCTGTTCCGGATAAATCCACTAGTAGGCCAATCAGAAACCCAAAAACAATGCCTATCAGCCGACCGTATCTTAAAGACCAGTATAATACCACAATAACAATGAAATCCGGCCGAACCGTATTAATTGCAAGAAAATCCGCCAATAATAATTGCAGTATCCAAACGAAAATTCCAGATAAAAGAAATCTATTCCAATTCATTGTTACGGTCTATCACAACGAAAGCATATTGAAAGGCATTTAAATCGGTAGGCAAAGTGACAATAACATCCTTTTGGTAACTGCCTCTTTCATCAAAAACACCAGCTACTGTTCCCACAGGAAGACCTGCTGGGTAAATATCACTGAACCCGGAAGTTCTCACCTTGTCACCAATGTTAATCTCCACATTTTTCTGGACTTCCCGTATCTGGCCCTTACCACCTCCTACCCAGCGCAGAATTCCCGTTGCCCCACTGGGTAATATTCTAACACTGATTCTATAATTTACATCTGTGATCAATTGAACTATCGAAGCAGTTTTATTGGTCTGTATTGTTTTCCCTATCACCCCTTTTGCGGTTAAGACGGGTTGATTGGGCTCTACCTGATCATCAGTGCCTGCATCAATAATGATCGATAATAGATTTGGCTGAATTCCCTTGTTGACCACGCGCACCGGTAATATTTTCAAATTTGTTTTTGATTTAAACTCCAGCATTTCATTGAGTTCCTGGTTTTCTTCATCCAGGTTCAGCATGGTTTCAACCTGCAGGGTCAATGACAGATTTAATTCCCGCAGGAGTTGATTTTCTTCCTCTAGGTACATCATGGATTTTATCCAAGTCAGAGGTGAAGTTAAAAAAGCTACAAATTCTGTTGATTTTCCACGAACTACAGCCATCCGTGGATCGTCATTATTTAAGAGTAATGAGCAGGATAAAATAAAGGCGATAACAAAGACGAAATGATCTCTGTTTTTTAGGAGTACAAGGTAGCGGTTGTACATACAACCTTACAGAAGAACCGCCTCATATTTTTTTAAGTTTTCAAGAACCATCCCGGTCCCTTTTACAACAGATATCAGCGGTTCCTCGGAAACATTCACAGGAACTCTCGTTCTTTCCCTGATAATTTGATCTATACCCTTGAGAAGGCTGCCGCCGCCTGTGAGGATAATTCCCCGTTCTAGGATGTCCGCGGCCAATTCAGGAGGAGTTTGCTCCAGGCAACGTTTTACTGCTTCCACAATGGCATTCACAGGATCTTTTAGGGCCTGGCGGATTTCATCGGAAGAAACTTCTATCGTTTTTGGGATCCCTGATACCAGATCCCGACCCTTCACTGCAATGGGCTCAGCACTCATTTTCATGGCAGAGCCAACCGATTTTTTAATGGTTTCACTCATACTGAGACCTATTTCCAGTTTGTGCTCATTACGAAACCATTGGAGTACTGCTTCATCCATTTCATCCCCGGCAATCCGGATTGTTTCTTTTGTCACTACGCCATTCAAGGAAATAACAGCTATTTCTGTCGTGCCGCCGCCGATATCCACAATAATATTGCCAATGGGCTGGCTAATATCCAGCCCAATTCCGATGGCTGCCGCCACAGGCTCTTCAATCAAATACACTTCCCGGGCATTGGCCCTTTCACCGGAATCCTTCACCGCCCGTCGTTCCACTTCCGTAACACCTGAGGGAACACAAATAACCATACGGGGCCGTGACAGCCGGTTTAGGTTAATTTTTCTGATGAAACCCTGCAGCATTCCATCCGTCATTCTAAAATCAGCAATCACCCCATCCTGCAAAGGACGGATTGTTTCCAAATCCCGGTGTGTACGTCCCAGCATTGCTTTAGCTTCATTGCCTACAGCCACAATGGTATCATCATGGACGGATCGAGTTACAATGGACGGTTCATTGATCACAATGCCTCTTCCCTTCATCCAAATCAGGGTATTGGCGGTTCCTAGATCAATTGCTATATCCCCGGATATCCAATTGATAACACTTGGGAAGTTTATTACAGACATTAATTCAACTCACCATGTATAAAAATTATAAGAATTTAGCAGGCAATTTACGGAGAAATGCGAAATGAAATAAGAAACCATCCAGTGAATTTTCCCCTAAAAATCAATGTTGAAGGAATTTCATTAACCAGTTATTTGGCCGCTTTGGCTAGGGCCATGCCCTGCTTGCTTAATCCATCCGCACGTTTATTTTTTTCCCGGCGAATATGATGTATGGACCAGGTTTTTACCCCATTTAACGCATCCATTACTTGGCCATGCAGGGCAATCATTCTATCATTCTTTATTTTATAATTGCCCTTAATTTGGTTCACAACTAATTCACTATCTGAATAAATATTAATATTTACCAATTTTAGCTCAAGAATAGTTTGAATACCTTTTAGTAGTGCTGTGTATTCTGCTTCATTGTTGGTTTTATTCAGCAGTGGTTCAGAGAAACAATAGATTTCTTTTCCCTCCACAAAAACGGCACCACCAATTCCGGCAGTTTGGGAATGCAAATCTGCAGCACCATCTACAAATAAATCTGCATCCCGGGCCTGAGTGCCGGATCTCGCTAGGAGACCAGCAATGATCTTGCGGTATTTTACTGGCAAATCGGACAGATCCGCTGCAGCGGTTAAGGCTTGGATCTCTTTTGCCGATAAAACAGTCATTTAATTCCTGATATACGGATTGGGGATGGACTGAGCCGGACATTCCTCCCAGTAATAGCACCAATTGCACAGGATCATTGGCTTGGGTTCAAATTTCCCACCATTTTTTATCCTGCCACGAATATTATTAATTTCTTTCTTTGTCTGCCTGGCTACAAACGACAAACCCTCTTCTGTTCGACTTGATTCGACCTGGATCCCGTGCTGTAAAAAATGCCAGACCAGTTGTACGGAGTTTACCTGTTCCAATTCATTCATCAATCCTATCTGATACAGGGCCAGCTGGTGATCCTTATCTGCCGCCTGTTGGGTTAATGCTCTTTTACCCGTTTTATAGTCATGAATTTTCCAATTTCCATTACCATCGTGGTCAATTCGATCGATAATACCCTTAATTTTATAAGCGGGGTCATCATCCAGTAGAAATACCATTTCATATTCGTTGGAGATAACATTCTGTTTGAATGGATGATGGGTACGGTAATACCGGGCAATACATTCCTCTCCCAGTGAAAAATAATCCCGGGGTGTTTTATGTTCATGAAAAATTGCAATTCTAGAGTGCCACTTTTCTTTCCAAAGGGATCTATGCACTTTCAGAATTTCATCTAACAGCGGCGTATGCCCTGATTTTACCCGCTCATACAGGTATTCAATTGATTCATGAACCCTTTTACCTAAAAAGGCTTCGATTCCTTCATCCTTTTTATGAATCTTATCAATATACCGGAATTTGAATTGTGCCGGACATTTTTTAAAAGTTTGAATACTGCTGTGCGAGAAACGGTCTAACATTAAAATCCTGCTCCAATGAAGGGACTGTCCAGCCGGTAATCTCCAAATCCATTTTGATCCTTAAATACAAACTGTTTACTTAGACGATAATAATGCCATACCTGGTACATAGCCGGGTTGGATGCGGTGGGATTGGACCGCTGGATCTCGTCTGGAGGTCCAAAAAGGATATATATCATGCCCATGTCTGTTTCCCAGCCTGGGGCCCAGGCATCAAAATTCTCATTTGCATACCAGACCCGGCCATAATATTCTTCCATCAATTCATTATATTCGGTTTTCGGTGTCGGGTCTCTGTCTTTCCACAGGTCATAGAAAAGTTGTTTCTTTTCCTTGCGGCTTTTCCCTTTGAGCTGCTTTCTCTCCTCATTGGTCAGAATATATTTCATCTGTTTCATAGCCCGATCTAAATCATCCACAAAATTGGAGACACCCGGCTTATAGGTTGAAAATGTTATTGCCCTTTTGGAAATTCGCCCCTCCTGTTCCAATTCAATGGAAATATCATTTTTCAACCCTTCTAACTGTTCTGAAGCGATAAAAATAGTTTGCGAGAAATATCCATTTTGTCCATCCCCGGTTAGGGTCTCTAAATGCTTTTCACTCTTCTTCAGGTCTGCAATTTGCACTTTGATCTCATAAGGCTTCGTTTCAACGAATCCTGATATTAAGAGATGGACCCCGGCACCAATCTCCCGCACACGGTGACCGCGTGTGGGGATAAAGTCCTTTTCAAACCCCCATTCCCCTGCCAATGACAATAGGAAAGTAGGATTTATCAGGGACGGATTGTCATTTAACTTCCTAAAATCTAATTTTTGTTTCTGCGTACCCCGTTTCCGGGTATCCGCATCCTGCAGTTCACCCAACAATTCGAACTGACCTTTGGGAACGATAAATGAAGTAAAATGTTTACGATTTTTTACGATTGATTTTGCTGCTGAATAAGAAGTAACGGTAATGGAGTCCGTCCAGATATTATGCCCGATTTCCCTCCCTTTTTTATCCTGCAAGGCGATGGATGCTTCATAGGAAGCCGTAAACTGGTCCCCCGTTTTGATAAACTGGAGGGCGAAAAAGGGAATTTCAATGAAAGTGATGATTTTTATACTGTCCATGTGGACCGCATGTGAAAATGGTGCCAATACAAACCGTTCAACATTTCCCTGTGCTTTTTTCCGCCTGTTTCCAGCACGAGTCTGGTCTGCTAAGCCTGCACTGCAGAACAGGGCAATCATGAAAAAATATATCAGCTTTCTCTTGTCCATTTAAATTTCAGCAGTCCGTTGGTTGTTCCCATCCAGATAATATTATTTTTTAGTTCCAGTTCATTCACCTGGCCAATAAAGGGGAAAAAATATTCACGAATAAATCCTGTTTTCTTATTGATACGGACCAGACCTTCTTCCGTTCCTAAAAATATATGTTTTCTGTTTACCGCCATAGCATGGACAATCTTACTGTGATAATACGCTGCTGGAAATAACAATTCCCATACCATCTCTGACAGGTCAAATTTAACGATACCCAAATCGCAGCAGGCATAGATACTGCCTTCAAATTCTTTTACGGCCCTGACCCCGTACATCGTTCCTGCAAATTCTTTTCTACCCAGTTCTGACGCATTTCTGAGCTGAGGCTGGACCTGGTTAAAAATAAACAGGCCCGAGCGGCTGCCAATCCAGACAGTTCCATCCGTTTGATCCAGATCATATACCGGTATACCCTGAAATAAATATTCAAAGCCAAGAGGCTCTTCCCTCCAGGAGCCCTGGTTTAATCTGCGTATACCATTCGAAGATGCCATCCAGACGTGGCTGGAATCACCAACAATATCCCACACTTTGCCATCGGGAACACCCCGTTCCACTCCCAGAGTTCGCCAATAATTATCTCCTTTTTCGTATACCAGGGCCAGTTTGTGGCCGCCTGCCCAGATGGTTTGATCATTGTACCAGATAGAGTAAATGGGCGTGGGAGACATATTTACTACTGCGTCAAACTCAAAAGTATACGATTCCCCTGAATATAAGTTCAACCACGTTACCCCTTTCCCCGATACATAATCCAGCCCGCCGAGCCACAGGAATTCATCCGTCAGGGTCATGCCCCCAACATCCACTCCAAATGACCCTGTGGATATGGGATAAAAAATTTCTGAAACAGATTTACCCTGCAGCAGTGTACCGTCACTGCAGCCAATCCAGACATCGCCGTGCCGACCCGCAAGCCCAGTTATAATATCCACAGTGCGTCCCAGAGGATCAATCAAATGGTCTCCCGTGAGCATCCAGCCGGACATGATTGAATAATTCATCAATATTTCTTCCAGGGACCGATCATTTCCATAGGGACCACTGCTCCATTGAATTTTTATTTCATCAGGAAAGGGAAATATACCAGCGACTATACCAGATGAATGATCCAGCTTAACATAAATGGATTTTCCCTGGAGCCATATATAATTTTTTGAGGATCCTATCCGCTGAATTCTATCAAACCTTGAAAGTCCAGTCTCAAGAAGCGGAATACTACGCCAGTCTCCTTCCCGGGTGTAGGAATATTGGATATGATCCGGGGTCGCCGTCCAGATGATACCAGTTT
>DKQR01000067.1:10582-16013 GCA_002471805.1 Fidelibacterota bacterium UBA7303
GCGGGGTCGCCGTCCATATGATACCAGTTTGATGATCGAAATGCACTGCCGTAACGGCATTACTTTTCAGGCCCTGGGCAACGGTGACAGGTTCTGAAAAATCATTACCAAAAAGACTGAAACGATGGATACCGCCTGTGGCGGTTCCCACATAGGCATATGAGTATCCTTCTGTAATCGATGTAATGGCGCCTGCACCACGATAAAGCACCCAGTCAAACGGTCTGAACCTGGAGTCCGGCTGGGCATTCATGATGGTAATAGATGATAATAAAATAAAAAGATAAATCCTGAAGATGATGGCCATTAAACAGGCGGTTATTCTTGATAGTGATCAACAATTTCCATTAAGGAATGACTCGTAACAGGTACCACACCTACTGCCTCGCATACTTTCCCTGCCGCCAGGTTTGCAAGCATTGCTGAGTCGGTAGGCTCTAGGCCGCACACATCATTTAGGGCAAAGGCTGCAATCACAGTATCACCCGCGCCGGAAACATCATGTACAGACCTGGCCCGGGTTGGAATCCGGATATAATTCCCATCTTGGAACAAAAACATTCCATCTGCCCCGCGGGTAATCAACAGCACTTCAAATTCATTCTCTTTCCGGTAGGCCTCGCCAGCAGTTTCCAAATCTACCCCGGTACGAATAACAGACAAATACTCTGTATAATTTGGCTTAAATAACCGGGCACCTTGATAACTGGAAAAATGATGTTTTTTAGGGTCCACATAGACAGGGGTGCAACCTTCATTTGCCCGGGCTATGACCCAGGAAATCAATTCTGCTGAGAGCACACCTTTGTTGTAGTCCTGCAACAGAATACCGTCCACTTCTCCAAGTAATGGAGTCATGATTTCTTTAATTGCTGCAGTGGTATCTGCACTCGCCAATGCATCATCTTCATCATCCAGCCGGACTACATGCTGTCCCTGGGCAATGATTCTTGTTTTCACCGTTGTTATTCTCCTGGGGTCCGATACCAAGTAATGATCGGAAAGGTCATCCGCAGCAAGGATCGTTTTCAGGGTGGACCCAGTTGAGTCATTCCCAATCAGGCCTACCAGGGATACCCTGCCTCCCAGTCCGCTGATATTTCGAGCCACATTGGCTGCCCCACCAGCATGGTAATCCACATTCTCAATATGAACAACGGGCACGGGTGCTTCAGGTGAAATTCGGTCTGTGGTGCCCCAGATGTATTTATCCAGCATCACATCCCCAACCACCAGCAGGTGTTTTGAACTGTATATTTTTTCGACTTCCTTGAATATTTCTTTCATGTCCGATCTGAAATTAGTATTTCACAAGGAATGGTTTGGCAAATATTCATTTCGATTCCGGCGATATGCTTAACGGGATCGGCGCCGGCGTTTCTTACCTGGTTTTCCGGTGAGACCTGGGCGAATTCTGGCAATATGGCCATTATCAAGGTAAACCAGGACCGAAGAAAATTTTCCTAGATGGATATCGCTGGGAGCCGCCAGGACTATGGTGGTGCCCAGCTTGCGGTTCATGCTTATTAACTGGGATCGAAAATTATTCTCCATGGACGAATCAAAATAGATCCCATAATCATCAATCAGCAGCACCCGGGGATCACTTTCAATGGCCAGCACCATGCCCAGCCAGTGTAACTCTCCATTTGTTAATTTTGAAAGATTCCTTTCCCAGATATTCTGAAAACCGCCCTTACTGAAATACCGTTTTTGCACCACATTCTTTTTATTCCCGAACTTATTAGTGATAAAAGAGGCCACAGATTTACTTGAATTAAGAATTCCCGTTTTTCCGGCAAAAAATATTTCGCTGTTCGAGACTATTTTTCCAAGCCAGTTTGTTTCATAAGGATTATTGTCATAGTACAGAAATCCGCTGGTTGGTTTTACATTTCCAGCAAGAAGATTGAGCAGGGTTGTTTTTCCGCTGCCCACATTCCCAATTATCCCATAAATGGTCCCTGGATGAATATCCAGTTTCCCGATATTGACAGTTTGATGAGATCCAAAAGATTTTTCAAGATCCTTAATCTTGAATATCAGGCGTTTTGTTTGCGTCATTTTCTTTTCCTTTCCGGGATATGACCCGAGGAAAAGGGAAATTATTATTCAGCGATCAAGCGTATTGGATATCTAACCAGCGTTCGGCATCAATGGCCGCCATGCATCCAGAGCCGGCAGCCGTGATGGCCTGGCGGTATTCATGGTCCTGGACATCACCACAGGCAAATACACCTTCCACATTGGTGGCCGTGCCCACAGGTCCGGTTTTAATATATCCGGCTGGATTCATATTCAGAAACCCTGTAAACAACTGGGAGTTGGGCAAATGGCCTATGGCCATAAAAATACCCTCACAGGAATCCTCACGTATTGCACCTGTATTTGTATCCTGGAGCCTGGCGCCGGTAACGCCGCCCTCCCGGGTGCCCAGGATATCAACAAGAATAGAATTCCAGTGCACCTTAATTTTTGGATTGGACTCTGCCCGTTCAATCATGATCTTTGATGCCCTGAATTCATCTCTGCGATGAACAATCCAGACCTCAGATGCGAATTTTGTTAAAAAAATGGCTTCTTCCATAGCAGAATCACCACCTCCAACTACCAGAACCTTTTTTTCCTTGAAAAAAAATCCATCACAGGTGGCACAGGCGGATACACCGTAACCCATCAATTCTTTTTCTGAATCGAGTCCCAGTAATTTCGCCGTGGCTCCGGTAGAAATAATGATCGCTTCAGCGGAATATTCTTCATCCATGGCCCATATTTTGAACGGCCTGGTGGAAAGATCAACTTTCTCCACCGTTTTAAATTGACAATCAGCACCAAAACGCTGAGCCTGCTTCCTGAATGCATCCATGAGCTCCGGGCCCATCACACCCTCCGGAAATCCAGGATAATTTTCCACATCGGTGGTAATTGTCAATTGACCGCCTGGCTGCGAGCCTTCAAAAACTAGAGGCTGCAGATTTGCTCTGGCTGCATAAATGGCGGCTGTGAGCCCCGCCGGGCCAGATCCAATGATAATAATATTCCGTTTCATTTCCCTTTTCGTTATTGAAT
Source organism: Fidelibacterota bacterium UBA7303 (assembly GCA_002471805.1). Lineage (GTDB taxonomy): Bacteria > Fidelibacterota > Marinisomatia > Marinisomatales > UBA1611 > UBA2134. Next base: position 13,652 of record DKQR01000067.1, read on the forward strand.
ATTGTTTTACAAAATCTCGTCGAGTGCCTTGGTAATATTCTCCTTCGGTACAGCACCGACAATCTGGCTGACCACTTCACCGCTTTTCATGATCAGCAGTGTAGGTATGCTGCGCACACCATACTGCATGGCTGTATTCTGATTCTGATCCACATTGAGTTTGCCTACTTTCACCTTACCGGTATAATCATCTGCAATTTCCTCAATGGTAGGGGCGATAGCTTTACACGGGCCACACCAGACAGCCCAAAAATCTATGAGCACAGGAAGATCCGCTTTAACAACGTCTGTGTCAAATGATTGGTCTGTGAATTCATGTATATTTTCTGACATAAGTTCTCCATAATTTTAAAATTTAGCGGGTGAACTTACCGTTTTCATCTCCGGCTCTGAAATTATAATATTGCAAAAATTGACTTAATTTATTATCTGCAGCGTATCATATTTAAAATCGATTGGCAGGTGCAAATATTCTTCACCAATTTCGAATAATGATTCCCCGCCCAGGGCATCTATTAATCCCAGTGGTATTGTATTTTGATTTACCAGGAAAAATGGAATGACCTCGTAAGGACCGCTGTGGACATTCAGGGAATCATGATCGATGTCAAAACGAATGATAATATTTTCATCCTGAACATAATCTAAAGGAATGATCCGGTCATTTGACAACCGGTATACATACATAAAGCCATCGCTCACATTCCTGAAAAGAACTCCTGAAGGTAGGTACTCCTGCTGGGATAGCACTTTTTTATAGGCACTGATCCTGGAGTTACGATGGAGATCCAGGGCAAAAATAAAAGTGAGAGAATCTTCATAATTCAGGTTGATACTTGGCGGCTGGCCCTGCCTGCAGGACAAACAATAGGAATCGACAGATACAATTTTTTTCAGAGTGATGGATTCTGTCAATTCGCCGTCATTGGAAAAATCTGTCTGCTCATTGGAGAATTTTCCATCTGTGAAAAACACAGTTGCCGAATCCAGGATATAATTATGAATATAAAAATACACCTGCATCGGCCCATTGATATTGCCGCTAGGGGTCTGTGCTTGATGTACGGGCAGTGAAAAGTATCCATCTGCATCGGTTTTTGCATGGATATTCAATATATCGGCCCATACAAAAACAGGTATGTCCGTTTCCTTTCCTTCCGCCAGCACATAACCGTCGATTCTTAATTCCCGGGTCGCCGCATCATCCCAAAATGGGTTTGTAGTGCAGGAATGGATAGCGCACAGCACCATCAGGAAATAAAAGGACCGGTTCAATTCCATTGCACTTCCGTGGTTACATACGCTCTGCGGTCATAAATAGAAATACCATCCAGGACCTGGGCGTTATTGGCCAGGTTTCTGCCGGAAATGCCAATGGTTATGCTGATACTCCTTACCATAAATCGATAGGATGTATATGCATCGTATGTCATCAGTGGCTCCAGTCGATTGTCAAAATATTCACCATCCCGTGAAATGGTGGTCCAGATACGGGAACTTTCCGATCGCACTACCCACTCAACCGTCAATCCTTTCCAGGTGTATAGAAATTTTCCGCGGATCATTTTGACCGGCTGCAGCGGAAAGGCGATTTGGTCTGAAAAATGATAAAATGCATATGATACCAAGGTATGAAAACTTCGTTTCGGTGACCAAAATTGTAAATTTGCGTCAAGTCCTGACATGGCTGCCCGTCCATAATTGATAGGAAACCGGATGCTGGAGCTACTGTACTGCACCTGCTTGATTTTATCATCATAGTTATAGCTGAATAACGCCAGTGCCATGGTATAATCCAGATCGCGGGGGGATTCGCCTCCTTCCAGTTTTACTCCTGCCTCCCGCGTATATTTATGCTCCGGGACCAAAGCACCCTGCTGAATCTCAGGCGGCTGGAGTTGTGATGAAAATCTTTCCTGCAGGCTGGGCATTCTAAAGCTGGCCCCCAGGTTGCCGTACAGGAAAATGCGTTTATCCGCATAAGGACCTAAAAAAGACAGGGTGAACTGGCTGCCTTTTTCACGCCAGTTGATATCCGTATTTAAAATAGTATCCTCTTTTTCATGTCCATCTTGGATGGTTTTACGGCTGAAAACAATTTTTATATTCTGCAGCTGAAATCTGGATGGTGCGTTCTTGGCCAAGAGCTCAAATGAACCTGTCAGGATGGACAGGGACCGTTGCGCATTAATGCGGCCCAGGGAAGTATCCCAGGCGGCATTGAGGTCATTCTTTACTGCTTCCAGGTTTAACTGGGCCGCGAGGATTGGATAGTGAAACTGTAAGCCATAGCCTTGATTCCGACCGCTTTTATCGCTCCTGTACAGCGTTGAATTGGCAAAACCATCTTGAACTTGGGATA
>DKQR01000105.1:0-456 GCA_002471805.1 Fidelibacterota bacterium UBA7303
GCATCATCGTTATTCCAGAACTCTTCAAATATAGGTGGCAATTGTTTGACAATATCGGTTAGGGGAACTGATTTATTATATAAAACAGCATGGCACATATCACAATACCACTGGAAACCATCTAGTTCATCTGCATGACGCTTTCGTTCTACTACAAGTCCAACTGTATTTGCAAAGCGCTGTGGAGAATGAGGCACATTGGATGGAAGAAGTAATATTTCACCTTCTTTGATTTGAATATCTTTAGGCTTACCCTTTTCTCGGATTCGTAATATCATATCACCTTCCAGCTGGTAAAAAAACTCTTCTCCTTCATTAATATGATAATCTTTTCGGGTATTGGGGCCACCCACCACCATAATAATGAACTCAGTATCTTTATATACCACCTGATTCCCAACGGGTGGTTTTAACAAATGGCGATTTTCCTCAATCCAGTTTTTAAAATTAATGGGT
>DKQR01000105.1:787-3781 GCA_002471805.1 Fidelibacterota bacterium UBA7303
GCAACATTGCAATCTCCTTTTTTACTACAGAATATTATGTTCAAATATGAGAGTTTTGCATTTATGATGAAATATTTTAATATCCCCATGTTATGCTAGTAAAGCCACTTCATCAACTTCATCCAGTTGATTGAACCCAAGATATTTATCTGCATATTTCTGATATACTTTTTCTTTCACAAAAATTTCAAATAAATCTGGATCAATTTCCGCATCTTTTTTCATGAAATGCATAATCTGCATGGCCTTCGATAATTTTTTTCCATCTTTATAAGGCCTATCAGCTGCTGTAAGCGCTTCATAAATATCTGCAATAGCCATTATTTTTGCCTGTATACTCATCTCATTTGCAGTCAACCCCTTTGGATAGCCTGTGCCATCCAGCTTTTCGTGGTGACCACCCGCGAATTCAGGTATATTCCGCAGGTTTTTCGGATAGGGTAGTTTTTCCAGCATATCAATGGTAATTGTAATATGATCCTGGATAACCTGTCTTTCTTCAGGAAGAAGTGTCCCCTTTGCGATTTGAAGATTTTCCACTTCTTTTTCATCTAAAAATGGCAGTGTGGAATCATTCATATTCCATTGATATTTTGCTATTGTTGCCACCCTTGCCTGATCCTCTTTCTGCATAAATTCACCCCCCACATTACAGGTTTCAATGAACTCTATATCCTTAATAATTTGATCAATTCTTTCTTGATAATCGGATTCTGCATTTACTACACCTTCTGCATTTCCTGTTTCTAAACACTCTAGTTTTTTCAAAAGGAAATCAATTTTTGCATCCCTCTTGAGAACCTCAAACCTAGTTTTCACTGTTTCAATCCGATCATATATGGTTTCCAGTTTAGTACCTTTATCCACCACGTGTGCCGGTGTTGCAACCTTTCCGATATCATGCATCCAGGCCGCAATCTTGAGTTCATATCGTTCTTCGTCCGTCATTTTAAAGTCTTTAAATGGACCTTCATCTATCTTCTCAACTGCTTCGGCAAGCATGAGTGCGATTTCTGGTACCCGTTCACAGTGACCACCTGTATAGGGTGATTTAGCATCAATAGCTGTTGCCATTAATTGAATAAATGATTCAAACAGATTTTTAAGTTCAGCCACCAGACGCTTATTGGTGAGAGCCACTGCTCCCTGTGATGCAAGAGATTCGACCTGCTGCTGCATATCACCTGAAAAAGAAATAGTATTACCACTTTTGCTGTCTTTAGCATTAATCAGTTGTATTACGCCAACAATATCATTTTCATGATTTTTTAGAGGTACTGACAATACTGATTTAGTTCTGTACCCTGTACTCTTATCAAAGTTTTTTGCACCTGAAAAATCAAATCCTTTTTCTTTATATGCATCTTTAATATTCACTGTCTTTCCAGTATTAGCTGAATATGCTACAATACTGGAATGATTTGGGTTCCTATCTTCATCGAATAACTGCATTGGGGGGAAGGGTATATCAGTGCCGGATGTACCCCCCATAATAGTATTCATAGAATCATTTCGTAATATCTCAAAATTCATGGTCTTACCATCATCACTAATCATATATAAAGTTCGACCATCTGCATTCGTAATATTCCGAGCCTCCTCCATGATAAGTTCAAAAATTACATTAATATCGTCTTCAGTCGATAAAGAAAGCCCTATCTCTTGTAGTCGTTTAATTCGATCTTCTAATGTTGCACATTTTTTCTTCAGGGTCATAGTAAGTCTCCAAGTAAATTATTCATATATTAATATTCCGTCTGAATAGGGTTATCAAATGCAGTTCGAACTGAACCCTATCACAACCTATAATCACATTTAAATATTGCCAAATTTATACAAGAGAGTAAGATAAAATGTCCGCTGATCATATTTTCGGTAACTGTTTATATGGAAATCACCGTTATCCGTGGTTTCAGTTATATTCTGTTCATATATGTCACTGTCCAGAATATCAATGGCTTTACAGGTCAGCTTCAACCGGTCATCAAAGAGAGATACCTGATAGGCCATATCCAGGGTAAATTGGCCATCCGGCCAGACCGTTCCAGTTATAATTTCTTTTGGCAATCTATAAGTGCCACTGAGTTCCAGATCTCCTCCGCTTGGAATCTTGAACATACTGATGCCGCGTATTATACCTCCGGATGTACTGCCATTTTGATCATCTTCTGTTCCGCCGCTGATTTTAGATTCATAGTAATTTCCGGTAAACGTCAGATCCCAGATATTAAGTGGTGATACTTTCAGCATAATGTCAACACCATTCAAACTTCCTTTCCCTGAGTTATTATATGTGACCGTATCAATATCATCATCCCATAGTATCACATCTTTGATATTGTGATGATACAGGCTCAGATCTGTTTTATATTTATCTTGGGTTAAGGCATAACTGAGTTCAAATGCATCTACAAATTCCGGTTTCAGGTCTGGATTACCAACACTATCAACTTCACTTATATATTGATTATGTGGAAACGGATCCAGCATCTTCAACTCCGGCCTGTTTACCCGGGTACTGTAACCAAACTTCAGATTGGAATAGGGACTGAATATATATGCCAGATGCGCTGAAGGATAAACGTGGTCATAATTGTTGGGTGTTTCAATTAATGTTCCGGTGGTGTCAAGGAATACGCTTGCTAAAACCTGTTCAAAGCGAAGCCCTGCCTTTGACTGCAGTTTTTCCGTTAAAGCAAATGTCACTGTGCCATACAGGGCATGAATATTCTCATTATATTGAAATACATGAGTACTATTGTCTGTATCATAATTTTTATTATGAGTATTAAAACGGCCCTTATATCCTGTTTCATACTGCAGATTATCACTAAGGTTGTGATAATAATCCGCTCTTAAAATCACTTTGCTCAGGTCAAGGTTGTATCCCGATGAGTCATGTGAAGCTGTGCCAACGGCATCCCGATTTTCATCTTTCACCTGTCCATCATAACTGAGTTCTAAAACCAGCTTAGAATCATTTAAGAAGTTTGT
>DKQR01000105.1:4108-4713 GCA_002471805.1 Fidelibacterota bacterium UBA7303
TACAGACCCAACTCATAGACCTGGGCAAACCCATCCTCTTGTGAATCAACATAAATGGTATCAGTCTGACTGCCGTAAGTAGAATCAAGAGTATTTCGGTAGTATCGGGTGAATTTGGCTTCACTGGCAAAGAGCATTCTGTCCGATATATCGTATTTTGAACCCAGGTTTATAAAATAGAGCTCATTGTCTTTGACATTTCGGTAATCTTCGCGATCCTCAGCATTGGTAACGCGGTATCCATTGCCCCTTTGTTCCAGCATTTCAGTACTAAACTTGGAAAAAAGATGGAGCTTGTTATTACGGTAGCTGAGTGTTGAGCCTAGGTTGAGCTTATTGGTACTTCCAGCATTAATAGAAAACTCACCATTATAGCCGGATACTTTGTCCTCTTTCAGGATAATATTCACAATGCCGGTCATCCCATCCGGGTCATATTCAGCAGAAGGGCTGGTGATGATCTCCACCCGGTCAATCATAGCTGCAGGGATGGGGACGGAAACAGCACAGGATTTTCGTTCATCACCCAAAATCCCCGCCCGTTTACCATTTACCAATACAGCTACATTCTCAGATCCCCTGAGGGATATTTCACCATTGGGGCC
>DKQR01000136.1 GCA_002471805.1 Fidelibacterota bacterium UBA7303
TGCCTGAAAATAATATTGAAGAAACATTGACGCAGCTTTGGCTGCACAGACAACTTCATTATTTAGGCACGGCTGAATTCACGATTGAAACAGATGGAAAAACGCCGGAAAAAATCACAGATGAAATATTAAATCAACTCAACCCATGAATACAATTCAAGTGCAGCTGGGGGAACGATCCTACCCGATTCATGTAAAATCTGGATTGCTTAAAGACGTTCCTGATTTATTGACCGAAACCAACCATGGACAAAAATGGATTATTATTACCCAGCATGGTTTAATGGAGTTATTCGGATTTGAATTAATGTCCAACTTGAAGGAGAAAAATTTCAATACTGATTACATTACATTGCCTGTGGGCGAGGCAGCAAAAAGTATGAAAGAATTCAGCAATGTGATCAGCCAGCTGACCGAACTTGGGTGTGATCGATCCACAACTGTTTTGGCTTTAGGCGGCGGTGTGGTTGGCGATATAGCCGGGTTTGCGGCTTCAACTTTCATGCGGGGAATCGGATATTTGCAGATTCCCACTACTCTCTTGGCCATGGTTGATTCATCCATTGGAGGGAAAACAGGGATCAATATTGCTGAAGGGAAAAATATGGTAGGTGCGTTTTATCAGCCAAAAGGTGTGCTGATCGATCCTGATATTTTAAAATCCTTACCCAAGGGTGAAGTGATCGCAGGGTTGGGTGAAGTGATAAAATATGGTGCCATACGAGATGCGGATTTCCTTAAGGAAATTTCTGGTTGGCTGGATGATATTGTTTCTTTTCCATTTGAAAAAGCGATTAAGCGTGCCAGTGAGATCAAAGCTGAAATTGTTTCAAAAGATGAACGGGAAAGTGGCCTCCGCCGGCTTCTGAATTTCGGCCATACAATAGGTCATGCCCTTGAAGCGCATCTTGGGTATGGCCGAATCCGTCATGGTGAAGCTGTAGCTCTTGGGATGAAATGTGCTGGGTGGATTTCTGAAAGACTCGATCTGCTTTCCAAGGAAGATGTCAATCAATTGAATACGACCATTAATAAATTGCCCCTTCCTGAGATTGAACATGTAGATGGAGTCCATTTAATGCCCTTCATCAAGACGGATAAAAAATCGGAAAAAGGAATCTTGAATTTTGTGGTTCTAGAGGGACTTGGAAAGGCTGCAATCTCCACAAATGTTTCTGAAAAATTGATTCAACAATCTTTGAAGGTGCTCAATTGAAAATTCTCATCATTAATGGCCCAAACCTGAATTTGCTAGGAGTACGGGAGCCGGATGTTTACGGCAGTGAGACTTTATCTGATATTGAAAACTGGTTGAATGAACAGCCGGAAACTGATGGACATTCCATCACATGGTTCCAGTCCAATCATGAAGGGGAAATTATTGATCAACTGCATTCAGCCATAAAAGAAGTGGATGGTATTCTTATAAATCCCGGTGCATTCACTCATTATTCGTATGCCATTCGTGATGCTGTGACTTCAATCGGTGTTCCTACTGTAGAAGTACATTTGAGCAATATCTATCAACGGGAGGAGTTTAGGAAGATCTCTGTGCTTAAGGATGTGTGTATAGGGCAGTTTTCCGGTAAAGGTAAAAACGGCTATCTGGAAGCTTTAAGACTGTTAATAAGAAAGTAATGGTTCTTAGCAAGATCACCTGCTTTTTCCTACTTGCCTTCGGCACTTTCGTGAAGGGCCAGAACCTGCAGATCACAATGCTGATGAAAATGAAAATGAAAGTTCCTGTGGTCGGCCCCATAAATATCACATTTGATCAAACTGTTGCCCCTGGATTCTATAAAGAGGAAGAAAAAACTGAGGCGGAACGATTTTTATTCAAGTGGATAGGCGGTGATATTACCGGGGAAATCATGATCGCTGGTACGGATAAAATCATAAAATATGATGCAGGTGATGAAGAATATTGGCTGGAAAACCCAGTAGAGTATTTCGCAGAGAATGAACCGGATACGAGTAATGGTAAAAAAAAATCATATTCATTTTCCTTTAGTTCTGATGACGACGATGCACCACCCAAAATTACCCGGTTTGTAGGTCAGGGAATAGAAACTATCCATGGATACCGTACTAAAAAATGGATCACCACAGTAACCAGTGCTGAGAAAAAATTGATTATTGAGGAATGGTTTGTAGATAAATTGCCCTTGCTGGATCTTCATGATTCCCTGAAAGCGGAAATACTGTTCCTTTTCAATCCGGATACTACTGCGTCGGCTAAGGAGAGATTTGAGTTTAATTCTAACCTCCTTTTAGAGCAAATGGATACACTGCATACACTGGAACCCCTCTCCGGTCGTTCTGTAAAAACAAATTTTCTGTTATATGATGAAGATGAGGATCCCGAATTCACCATGGAGTTTGAAATCCTGGAACTCTATGCTGAATCTGTTGATACTGCTTTTTTTACTATTCCGGAAGGATACACAAGAACAGTAAAATAGTTCATCAAATCCAACGTATAATAATAAAAATTCATTTTATTAAAGAGATGGATAAGAATAGATTGATAATCAATCTCTAAGTCTTTTTTTGCTATTTAGCTAAAGATTACAGCCGGATTGAGAAACGTTAAATTTTGATCTATATTCGTCAAAATATAAAATTGTACAATAAAACCATGGAAACCAGATGAAACTCTCTATTCAAAATATTTCAAAAACTTATGATAATGGTGTGGAAGCGCTCAAGGACGTCAGTCTGGAGATTGGCAACGGAATGTTTGGACTCCTGGGACCAAACGGCGCCGGGAAATCCACCCTCATGCGAACCATCGCCGCATTGCAGGATGCCGACAATGGATCTATCACTGTTGGGGAAATTGACGTAGCCCAAGACAAACAAGCTCTCCGGGAAATTATCGGTTATTTGCCACAGGAGTTTGGTGTCTATCCTAAAATTTCAGCGCATGACCTTTTGGACCACATGGCTATCATGAAAGGAATCACAGATACAAAACAACGCAAGGAAGTGGTGGAATCCTTACTCCATCAAACGAACCTGTGGGAAGCAAAAGACCAAAAGCTTGGCACCTATTCCGGCGGAATGAAACAGCGTTTCGGTATCGCGCAGGCACTCATTGGTGATCCAAAATTGATCATTGTAGATGAACCGACTGCAGGACTGGATCCTATGGAACGAAACCGGTTTCATAACCTTTTGAGCGAGATTGGCGAAAACGTGATTGTGATTCTTTCCACTCATATTGTAGATGACGTGAGTGATCTTTGTAATGACATGGCCATTATTCTAAATGGTGAAGTACGGATGGTTGGCGAACCGATTCAATTGATCAAAGGGCTGGATGGAAAAGTTTGGAAAGGTTTGGTTGAAAAGTCTGAAATGACCGTACTTGAAAAAGAAAATGACGTTATTTCTTCCCGTCTTTATTTGGGCAAAGTACAGGTACGGCTCTTCAGTGAATCCCCATTGGATAATGGATTTGAACAAACAAACCCGGAAATCGAAGACCTGTATTTTGCTACGATTCATGGATTAAATATCAACGGAATGGAATAGTATGTGGAAACGCATTCTTAATTTTGAACTCCGACTCGGACTCAAGAAAACGTCAGTCATCGTCTATTTTCTAGTCTTTTTTGGGCTGGCGTTTCTTATTGTCAATATTTTAGGCGGAGCATTCACCGGTGCCCGAATTATTGTAGGAAATGCCAACAATAATTTGAATGCGCCGCTTGTCATTGCAATGCTTCAAAATATTTTCTGCATTATTGGTGTATTAATTTTTGCAGCAATGTTTGGGAATGCAGGGTATCGGGACTTCGAATTCAATACTCATCCACTGTTTTTTACAAAACCCATAAAACCTTTCGATTATTATATTGGC
>DKQR01000215.1 GCA_002471805.1 Fidelibacterota bacterium UBA7303
CCACCCCCACAATCAATAAACCCTGCTGGGCGGGGCTTGATGCTTTACTAAATAAAGAATCTATTTCAACAGCGACATCTTCTTTGTCTGCCTGAACTCACCTGCGGAGGGAGCCCGGATAGTTTCATTAAAAATTCCCTTGTGGTAAGAATTACATCCTGAAAACAGGAAAGTTTGGTTCTGGATATGGATTGTTTTTTACTGCTTTTAGAGATTGAATCAAAACACGTCGCGTTTCTGTAGGTAATATGACACCGTCATCCCATAACCTGGCACTTGCATAATAAGGATGGCCTTCTTTTTCATATTTTTCATGGATCGGTTTTTTCAATTTTTCCAGTTCCTCTACTGTCATTTCCTTTCCTTCAGCGTTGAGTTGGTCACTTTTTACTGTGGCTAGTACATTGGCCGCCTGATCCCCGCCCATGACTGAAATTCGTGAATTGGGCCACATGAATAGAAATCTGGGTTGATAAGCTCTGCCACTCATGGCATAATTTCCTGCACCAAAACTCCCGCCGATTAGAACTGTTATTTTTGGTACATTTGCTGTTGCCACAGCCTGCACCATTTTTGCCCCATCTTTAGCGATACCTCCTGCTTCAGCTTTTTTTCCCACCATAAATCCAGTAATATTTTGAAGAAAAAGAAGTGGAATTTTTCGTTGGCAGCAAATTTCTACAAAATGGGCCCCTTTTAAGGCAGTTTCACTGAAAAGAACTCCATTATTAGCAACGATACCAATGGAATCTCCACCGATTTTTGCAAAACCTGTGACAAGGGTTTTTCCATAGTCAGATTTGAATTCTTCAAAATTAGAGTCATCCACAATTCTTGCAATAACTTCATGGACGTCAAAAGGTGTCTGGTGTGATTGCGTTAAAATACCGAATAATTCATCAATATCATATGCAGGCTCATTAAATGATGCGGACAGATTATCTTGGTTCGGTAAATGATTTACAATACCTCGTATCTTTTCGATGGCTTCTTCATCATTTTCTGCAAAATGATCAGCTACACCGCTGAAGCGGGTATGGAGCTTTGCCCCGCCTAATTCTTCCGGTGTGGCAGTTTCTCCAATAGCAGCTTTCACCAAAGGAGGGCCACCTAAAAAGATGGTTCCAGTTTTATTGACAATGATTGCTTCATCGCTCATAGCTGGTACGTAAGCCCCACCCGCAGTGCAGGAACCCATTACCGCAGCAATTTGTGGTATACCATCGGCACTCATTCGTGCCTGATTATAAAAAATGCGGCCAAAATGATCTTTGTCAGGGAAAACATCATCCTGTTTTGGCAAAAATGCACCGCCACTATCTACAAGGTAAATACAGGGGAGACGATTTTCCATTGCAATTTCCTGAGCTCTAAGATGTTTTTTCACAGTTAATGGATAGTAGGTACCGCCTTTCACAGTGGCGTCATTTGCAACAACAACACAGGATCGTCCATGGATCTCTAATATTCCAGTGATAATACCCGCTGCCGGGACATTGTCATCATAGACTTCATGGGCTGATAATTCTGAAAATTCAAGAAATTCTGAATCATCATCTTTAAGTATTGCAATTCGTTTCCGTGCTGTCAGTTTTCCGCGTTTATGATGTTTTTCGATAAGATGGGGAGGACCCATTTCCCGAATTTTCTCTAATAAAGATTGCAGGTTATCAGCTAGAGATTTATGGTACTTGTAGTTTGATTTAAATTTTTCCGATTGGTTATCAATTCTCGTTTCAATCTTTGGCATGGGCTAACGATTCCTTTTTAACAATGGATTTTATGAAAGTTGAAGTTTCTTCTAATTTTTCTTCATTGATGCCAGTTTCAATTCCGATCGAATTGCAAAGAGAAACCACATTTTCTGTAGCAATATTTCCCGATGCATCTTCTGCGTAAGGACAACCACCGATACCTCCTGTGGAACTGTCAAAGGTATTTATTTCAAATTCCATGGCTGCTTGAATATTCTCCTTAGCAAATCCAAAGGTATCATGCATATGCAAAGCGAAATGTTTTGGGTGCCATCGGTTTAATATTGTTTCCAGCGTAAACCTTACTTCATCTGCGGTAGCTTTTCCAATAGTATCTCCCAGTGAAATGTTTTGAATTCCCAAATCCAATATTTTGGCAATAACATCTATGACACTTCCTGTTTTGATTGGGCCTTCATAGGGGCAGTGCCATACAGTGGAAATATATCCACGGACACGAAGTGAATGTTCTTCCCAAACCGGTGTCATTTGATGAAACCGACCCATGGATTCATCAATAGAACAATTGGTATTATTTTTCGAAAATGATTCACTGGCAGCCGTAAAAACAGCCACGGAAGAATATTGGGCAGACAAAGCATCATCTAGCCCTTTCAAATTGGGAACAAGGGCCGTGTAGGTGATTCCATTTAATCGATCCATTTTAGCAGAAACTTCTTTTGCATCGGCCAATTGAGGAATCCATTTGGGCGAGACAAAACTTGTTACTTCAATTTCTGAAAAACCACACTGTGACAACAGATTCAGATAAGTTATTTTATCTTCTGTGGCAATGGATTTTTCCATACTTTGCAGGCCATCTCTGGGACCAACTTCAACTATATTTACTTTGGCAGGATAGGTTGTCAACTTAGTCTTTATTCCAGTTGGGTTTTCGTTTTTCTAAAAAGGCAGACAAACCTTCCTGGCCTTCATCGCTGGCACGGATCTTTGCAATCAGATCGTGAGAATCTGCAGCTGCCATATTTTTTATGTAATCTTTGAATTTTGATTGTGCTACCGGGCCGCCTTTCAGTAATTGTTTCACCACACGATTTATCATCATTTCCATATTGGATTCATTTGTTACAAAATGAGCCAAACCAATCTTTCCGGCAAAAGGTGCATCAAATCGATCTCCGGATATTCCTAATGCCCGAAACCAGGATTTTCCAATTTTATTTTCAACATAGGGGCCAATCACAGCAGGAATTAATCCAATCAATACTTCGGATAATGAAAAGACTGTTTTTTCTTCTGCAATTACAATATCGCACACTGTACATAGCCCAAATCCACCACCAAATGCATGACCATGAATCACACCCACTACGGGCTTTGTGCATGAATCAATAGCTGCAACCATATTTCCCAATAATTTCGTTCCTGCTTTATTTTGTTTTGGTGTTTGCTCGGCGGAATCTTTCATCATTTGCAGATCTGCCCCAGCAGAGAAGGAGTCACCATTTCCTCTTAATAGTACAACACGTATGGCCTGATTGGATGACAGATCTTGAAAACAGGATGTGAGTTCAGTCATCATGGTTTCATTCATGGCATTCCGCACATTAGGTCGATTTAATGAAACGGTTGCAATGGAGTTTCTATCGATATTGATTTTGATTGTTTTATAGCTCATAAGAATTCATATAACTTAATAACCTCCAATCGGAATAACTGGAATAATATATAAGGATAAATAATCGTCCTAAGGCCACTTTGCATAGCTTTCGGCATACGTTTAATCAAAGGCTCAGAGATCTGGGACTTGGGATTGAAGATCGGCAGGCACTACTGGCACATGCGTCAAGCAGTACCACAAAGATCTACACTCATCCCAACTTGGACTTGGCAAGGGAGTATGTAAATAGACTTCCAGTCTTTGATTCAACGAAATCCAACGTGACCCCAGCGTGACATAATTGGGCACCAAAGGCTGCATTCAACTACATTGGAGTACAAAACAAAAAACCCTCAC
>DKQR01000163.1 GCA_002471805.1 Fidelibacterota bacterium UBA7303
CGCTTGCCCCAGGTTAACAATTCTAGGATGTCACTTTCTGAAAAACCACTTGCCGATTCCAGAATAATATCAAGATCATCCATACCGCCTATAATACGAAGGTTGATGCGTTCATCATCAATGTCTGTATGAGCAACCAGATTCATAATTGGATTAAACCCTTTATTATCAAAAGTGATGTAACCTTGCAATCCTTCAAAATTATCCTTATAGGAAAATACATTTCCATCCTCCACAAATATTTCACCACCAAAATTCATATCCTGGTTACCCATTTGGTTCAAATTCAATTCGCCGCCAACTTTAGCATCGATCTGTGTATTTTGAAACAGGGCCTGACCACGAATCGGAATGGTCAAATTATAAACCATCACCGTACCCAATTCCAGCGGGAGTGATTCACCTACATCCGTTGTCAAAAACTCATAAAAAACCTTCGTATCCAATGCTTCTACCATACCCTCGATACTGACTGTATCTTTCCCGGAAATGGCAATGTCTATATTGCCCATTCCGACTATATCTAGAGGAAGTGTCTTAAAGGAAGCTCCACGGGCCTTCACCTTCAAATCGTAGCCCGGTGAAAAAAAATGATTGAAATCCATAGATCCGGAAACGCTGATATTATTGACTTTTGGTTTTTCAAAATTTGCGCCTGAATGGTAAGCCCGCGCTTTAAAATCTTTAAAAATCAGTTGATTATTTATCATGTCAGCCTCTCCTCGAATATGAGTGATGGCATCATCGATCAATAAAGTGGATACTGTTCCACGACGAATAGATATTTTCCCGTTCCGCTGGATGGATTCGGCTGGGCCTTCCATGGATAGCTCAATTACAATATCACCGTGAACTGAATCTAAATCAGAAATATAAGGCGAAAGAAAATAAAGGGAATGAAGGTTTCCTTTTGTTTTAAAATCCAATATCCCATCAGGAAAAAAGCTGCCGAAATTTTTTGAACCTATATTAAAATCATAAGGGACCGATCCATTTGCAGTAATAATTTCATTTCCGCGTATTGAATTAAGTGTATCTACGTGCAAGTGATTACCATCATATGTACCTGATCCCTTTACCTGCCCTAAATATATTATATCAAAAACCGCATCTGAGATTTGAATATCATAAGAGAATTGGGACTTTTTATCTTTTCCGGAATTTTGGTCTAAATGCAGTGAACCAGTTGCTAATCCGCCTATCTTATAAAAATCCGGAACAAAACTGTTGACAAAGGTTAAGGGTAGATTTGTAAATGTTGACTTTAGTAAAATCGGAATATCTTTATTATTATCCTTCATGACAGGAATGATCCCGTTGGCCTGCAGTCCCATGGACTGACCGCGGGTCATGGAAATATCATCTATATGCAGCATTCCATCCTTATAAAGAAAAGAAATAGCCATTTCGTCAAATGGCTCTCGCATATACATGCCCTTCTTCAAGGAGAGGTCTACATCCAATTCAAATCCATTATTCTTTGTCCGGCCTAATATTTCACCAAATACGATTCCGGATATATTTAAACGTTCATCTGATATAAAATGAGAGATAACTGAAGCATCAAAGTTAGACATCTTAATATGTCCCTCAGGGTTAGAACCGCCAGTGACAATACCCTCCAGGATGCCATCGTTAATATGAAATTCAAATGGGTCAACCCGTATTAATGAATCCGTTAAACTAAAAGAAACCGGACGAGAATTAACGAGATAATTTTTTTCAAATGCGATCTGAATTCGATCCACCATGTATGAATTCAAACCATCATATTCTCCAGAAAATTGAAAAAAATCATTTCCCGATTTAAAATGGCAATTTTCGATAACAACCTTTCTATTATCAATGATGGCATCAACTGTACCGCTTTGAAAAGAATTATCTTTCCAGGTACCTTTACCCACTTTTAGTCCTACATTGCCCATGTTTGCATTATTTGCAACATCCATTTTTGAATTAAATTCGATTGACTCAAGAAAAAAATTCCCATAAACAATATTACTGCAAAGTAGTTCAGCAGTAGCCGACGGAGTGGTATAGGGTCCGCTGATTTGCAATCTGCCTGTAGCTTTTCCAGAATTAAAGTTTCCCGGCCAGAACTGGTTTACCAGTTGTATATCTGCATTTTCCAAGTCCGCAATAATATCCAGGTTCTCCGTGGAAAAATCCAATGAGCCGTCCAATGTTAATTGGCTATTTCCAATAAGGAGCATTGCTGGGCTAGCACTGGTTATAATGCTGTCTTTATAGGATACCTGACCGTGGAAGGAAGTTTCTCCTCCTTCAAAATATTTTGTTTCCAGGACTTCAAGGGTCAGATCTATCTGTTCCAGGGAACCATTTGGTGTGAGATCGCCATCCAGTATCGCTAATCCTGTTAAATTGGTTGAAATCTCATTATCAAGCCAGCGACTCAAATCTAGATTCTCTAAATTAAGGTAACTATTTAATCGCCCACTTTGACTCAATAGTCCACTTATGAGTAACTGAGAGTTTTCCCCCTGCAATAAGAGGTTTTTCAGAGCCCAGGATTTATTATTAAATTGCTCTAAATTGAACTCACCTACCATATTCAGACCCAAATTATTTGTCAGTGATAATTCCCCGGAATAAGTATGGAGATCGGAGTGAAAATCAAAAATACCGGAAAAATTTGAAAATTTGGCTTTTAACGGCAACTTGCTGAATAATTCTTCAGGAATCGTAAAATCATCTACCTGGACCTTCCCTTCAATCAGTGAGTTATTATTATCAATAGAAACTGAACCTGTCAAGGGTAAACCCAAAAAAGTACCAATAAGATTTTTTAATTGAAATTTTGAATCTGAATAGGATAATTCCAATCCCTTGAAGTTCATTTCTTGAAATGGAGTATGAAGCAAATCTACACGAAGTAGATTAAAAAATATTTCAGGGCTGGTGCCTCCCATCAATTCTCCGGCGATGATTGTTTTGATTTTTATTTCTTTTTTGTCAGATATCATCTCCGCATCACCTGAACAATAAAATGATTTAATATTCAAGGGCATGGATATACCGACATTTTTGATCGCTGCTTTTGATTTAAACTTCAAAATTTCATTTGAAAGATCAAATGAAATTGATTCCGCAAATAGCAGATCAAGGGTTGGTAGGCCAAATAAACTTTTAAAGATACCTATATTCATGTCTAGGGTTTGGATGTAAATAGGTTCAAGTTCTGAATGGATGAGCGTAATATTGGAAAACTGTGTTTTGCCAAGTAAATGTCCCGATATATTTCCTATATCTATTGTCCATCCATGAGGCGAAAGAGTTTCATTCGCCCTGTTGATAATGAAATTTTTCCAGACATTTGACTGCAGTAGAATTAAACCGACTGCAATCAGAAGAGCAAAAACTCCCAGTAATGGTTTTTTTGAACTTTTCACCATTCTAACGTTACATAGTGAACATTAAAATAGAAAGTGGGTTCCATATAAAAAAAAACGCCCGGATGGGCGCTTTTTTATTCTTAAAGGTTACGATATTTATATTAATCAACCACCTCAAAATCCGCATCTTCAATTTCACCCTCTTTCTTGTCTTGCCCTTTTTTGCCACTATCAGGCTCAGAAGTTCCAGCATCAGTTTTTTCTGTTTTGGCCGCATCATACATTTTAGATGCAACGGTGCTCCAGGCAGCATTCAGCTGCTCCATTGCTGATTTCATACTTTCCACGTTACCACTGTCTTTTGCTTTCTTGAGCGCTTCAACTTTTTCATTTAATGATTTTTCTTCAGTATCATCCAGTTTATCGCCTTGTTCTTTAATGTTTTTTTCTATTTCATAAATAAGATGTTCAACCTGATTGGTAACATCAATTGCCTCTCGCTTTTCTTTATCATCCTGTTCATGCTTTTTGGCATCATTGACCATTTTATCAATATCAGATTCAGACAGACCGCTGGATGCTTCAATCCGGATACTTTGCTCTTTTCCAGTAGCCTTATCTTTCGCATTGACATTCAAAATACCATTTGCGTCTATATCAAAGGAGACTTCTATCTGAGGAATCCCCCGTGGTGCAGGAGGGATATCTGCTAGGTGAAATCGGCCAATTGTTTTATTATCAACAGCCATTTCACGTTCGCCCTGCAACACATGGATTTCTACAGTTGTCTGATTATCTGCAGCGGTACTGAAAACCTGTGATTTTTTTGTGGGAATAGTTGTATTTCGTTCGATTAACTTTGTACTGACGTTACCCAGAGTTTCAATACCCAGTGATAGGGGAGTTACATCAAGCAGCAGGATATCATCGACATCTCCCGCCAAGACACCGCCCTGTATTGCAGCACCTAAGGCTACAACTTCATCTGGATTCACACTGTGGTTTGGTTCTTTATTAAAAATTTCTTTGACTTTTTCTCGGATTTTAGGGATCCTGGATGATCCGCCAACCAAAATAACTTCATTGATATCGTCTGGGGAAAGACCGGCATCCTTTAAGGCTTGGACACAAGGATTAATAGTACGTGCTACAAGGGCACTGACCAGTTCCTCGAATTTTGCCCTTGTCAGTGACAAATTAAGATGTTTTGGCCCTGAGGAATCCGCGGTAATGAATGGCAGATTTATATCAGTTTGTTTAGAAGATGAGAGTTCTTTTTTTGCTGTTTCAGCTGCTTCTTTCAGACGCTGTAGTGCCATAGGGTCCTTGCGCAGGTCAATGCCATCGGATTTATTGAATTCATCCGCGATCCAATTAATGACTTTCTGGTCAAAATCATCTCCGCCTAAGTGACCATCACCATTGGAAGATTTCACTTCAAAGACACCATCTCCCAATTCAAGGATTGATATATCAAATGTACCGCCACCCAGATCAAAGACTGCAATTTTTTCATCATTTTTCTTATCAAGGCCGTAGGCCAATGCTGCTGCCGTAGGTTCATTAATAATTCTTTGTACGTTTAAACCTGCGATTTTACCTGCATCTTTGGTTGCCTGGCGCTGGGAATCATTAAAATACGCAGGCACCGTGATTACAGCATCCGACACTTTTGTGCCTAAATATTCTTCAGCCTGCTGTTTCAATTTCTGAAGTATCATGGCACTAATTTCCGGTGGAGTGTATTCTTTATCACCAGCATTTACAATAACGGCACCACTAGAATTTTTATCCACTTTATAAGGAACCTCTTCAATTTCTGTACCGACCTCGTCGAACATTCTACCCATAAATCTTTTGATGGAAAACACCGTATTCTCCGGGTTGGTTACTGCCTGGCGTTTTGCTGCTTGACCCACAAGACGCTCCCCATCTTTGGCAAAGCCCACAATAGATGGCGTTGTTCGACCGCCTTCCGGATTATTGATAACAGCAGGTTCACCGCCCTCTAAGACGGCAACACATGAATTAGTAGTTCCAAGGTCAATTCCAATAATTTTGGCCATTTCTGTTCCTTAATGGTAAAAAAAATAAATGCTGATGAATAGTTACCATTCATAGACAAGGAACATACCACCTGAAATATTCATGCAATATGGCGCATATAATAGATTTATCGTCCTATTTGGCAGATATAATATTAGTCAGGCGATAATTTGGTAGGTTTCCTTTTTGAATATTGCTTTTGTTGGTAATCAAATTTAAGCTGCTGTTTAATCGCCTCTACCTTAATGATCGTTCCTTTCTTGAAAACCTGCTTCAACAGCATTTCAGAAATGGGGTCTTCCAGGGAACGCTGAATTTCTCGCCTTAGAGGCCTTACTCCAAATTCGGGGTCATATCCTTTCTTGGCTATTAATTTTTTCGCATTTTTTGATATTTTTAATCTCAATCCCAGTTTCCCAAGATTATGATTCAAATCAGATAGCTGAAGATCGATAATATCAAAGACATTTTGTTCACTTAAGGCATGAAATACAATTGATTCATCAATACGATTGAATAGTTCAGGAGAAAATAACTTCTGTACCTGATCCATCAGGCTGGCTTGCATTTCCTTGTATTTTTCATCAGAGCTGCTTTCGGGGCCAAAACCTAAACCACCTTTTTTCAAACTTTTAGAACCCATGTTGGAGGTCATGATCAGAATCGTATTTCTAAAATCAACTTTTCTCCCCAGCCCATCCGTCAAAACACCCTCATCAAATACCTGCAGCAGGATATTGAATAGGTCAGGATGAGCTTTTTCAATCTCATCAAGCAGAACTACCGAATAGGGATTTCGTCGCACTTTTTCCGTCAATTCCCCTCCCTCTTCATGCCCCACATATCCAGGCGGAGCACCGATCAAACGGGAAATGGCAAAACGTTCTGTAAATTCAGTCATATCGACTTTGATCAGGGCTTGATTATGTGGAAAAAGGTATTTTGCCAATACTTTTGCCAACTCAGTTTTCCCCACTCCGGTAGGGCCTAAAAACAGGAAAACTCCAATTGGTTTTATTGGATTTTTTAATCCTGTTCTCGCACGGCGTATTGCCTTGGATAAACTGGTAATTGCTTCATCCTGACCAACAATATGCGTACTGAGTTCATTGGCAAGCAGTAGTAGTTTTTTACTTTCAGATTCAGCTACCTTGGATACTGGAATTCCCGTCATCAGGGAAACAACATCTGCAATATGGTCTTCATTAAGTTCAACAGAGATATTTCCCTCAGACTTTTGCCATATTTGTTGAGCAGTGGACAATTTTTCCAGGAGTTTTTTTTCCTTATCACGTAAAATAGCTGCTTGTTCAAACAGTTGGTCTGATACTTTTAATTCTTTTTCTTCTCTGGTCTTCTGCAACTCATCCTCAACATTTAAAATGTCCTGTGGAACCTCCAAATTATACATATGCGCTCTGGCACCGGCCTCATCCATAACATCGATAGCTTTATCGGGCAAGAATTTATCTGAGATGTATCGATCTGAGAGATGAACACAGGTCTCAATGGCGTTATCTGTATAGATTACTTTATGATGCTCCTCATATTTTTCTTTTAAACCGTTAAGTATATCGATGGATTCAGTCAGGGAAGGTGGATTGATTGTAATTTTTTGGAATCGACGATCCAGTGCACCATCCTTTTCAATATATTTTCTGTATTCATCCATTGTGGTGGCTCCAATACAATGGATATCTCCGCGGGCTAAAGATGGTTTGAACATATTGGATGCATCTAGGGAACCAGATGCACCTCCGGCACCAACCAAAGTATGAATTTCATCAATAAAAATAATTACGTTGTCACTTATTTCCAGTTCCGCCATAACACTTTTCAATCTTTCTTCAAACTGGCCTCTGTATTTTGTACCTGCAACTAAAGCAGCAAGATCCAGGGAGAGAATGCGCTGATGGTGTAAGACCCGGGGTACAATTTTCCTGATGATTCTCTGAGCTAAACCCTCAATAATAGCTGTTTTCCCCACACCAGGTTCGCCAATCAATACTGGATTATTCTTTTTTCTCCTGGTTAATATCTGGGCCACACGTTCAATTTCCGGTTCCCGGCCGATCACAGGATCCAGTTTACCTTTCCGAGCCAAATCTGTAATTTCCCGGGAAAAATGATCTAATGTAGGTGTTTTACTTTTGGAAGATGGTTCGGGGGTATAAGGAGTGCCGGAAATCTCTTCTTCCGTACTAGTTTGAATCAAATCATTGATAGTATCATAGTCAAGCGAGAATGATTTTAATACTTCACAGGCGATTCCTTCTTTCTCTTTCAGCATGGCTAGAAAAAGATGTTCATCGTCCGCAATTGTATCACCGCGAGTGGATGCTTCACCAAATGCATTACGTAAAACTCGTTCTGCTCTTCGCGTTAAGGGCAAGTGCCCCAAGGTCATAGTCCCTCCAGCAGATTTGATCATATCCTCAATCATGGCAACCATTTCTATAGGATCTACATCATAAACATCCAGTACTTTTTTTGATAAGCCATTCTTTCCTTTTAATAGACCTAAAAGTAGATGCTCAGAACCAACATAGCTGTGCCCAAGACGAATTGCTTCTTCTTTTGATTGTTTTATAATTCGTTGGACGCGCTTTGAAAAATTTTCTTTCATATTTTATTTATTCACAGGTTGTAAGTTGCCCATCGTCCAAAGTTAACTTGCGGTCGCCAATACCGGCAACATCGGGATTATGCGTTGTCAGGACAATTGACTGACCAAAATCTTTATTTATTTCAACGAAAAGATCAATGAGTTTTCTTGCATTTTTTACATCCAGATTACCCGTAGGTTCATCTGCCAATATCAGGCTTGGCTGGTTGATCATTGCCCTTAAAACAGCCACTCTCGACCTTTCTCCACCTGACAACTGGCTGGGATAATGATCTTTCCGTTCCATTAAACCCACTTTGGTCAATAAGTCATGCGCGCGTGGCAGTATAGGATTCTTACCCGAAATCCAATTTGGCATTAGAATATTCTCAAGGGCGGTAAACTCCGGCAGAAGATGATGAAATTGAAATACAAAACCCAATTCTTTGTTCCGGAGAGCACATAACTCCTTTTCATTTAATTTTTCAACATTATGACCATTGATTTTCAGCAGTCCGGAATCCGGGGAATCTAGCGTGCCCAGAATATTGAGCAATGTTGATTTTCCCGCGCCTGACTGACCCATGATGGTAACAATTTCCCCCCCTCCCACTGTCAGGGTAAGATTTGTTAAAACCCTCAGTTTGCTGACACCATTGGTGAATGATTTATTGATATCCAAGGCTTGTAAAATCATTTTACCCACTGCAATGCTTCCTTAGGATCGATACGAGCCACTTTCTGACTGGCAAGCCATGAGGACACGAATATAAAAATGATGGCAATGAGAGTAATGGTGATAAC
>DKQR01000031.1 GCA_002471805.1 Fidelibacterota bacterium UBA7303
CAAAACCATCTTGAACTTGGGATAGAAAATAAAAAGACAGGAAACCCCCATTTGGATGAGACGCGTTTAACTTTCCGATCCAGGTATGAAAATCCAGACCCAGTGAATCCTGTGTTTTTATATTCAGATTCTGCCGGCTGTTTTTTAAACCCAGAATACGTAATTCATAATGGTTATTTTTTTGCATACCAAAATGGAGAAAACGGTTATTGTTCAAACCTTTGACCTGGGGCACTGACTGTCCTTCATATACCTGTGCAGATTCACTTGCCCCCAGGCCGCTGGTCAAGCCGATCCTGGAATTACCGATAGAACCTACACCGGCCCAGCTGCCCGAATTATAGGTACCCAGGCGCTGCACGAAAGAAGCGTCAGATCCATAACTCAATTTCGGGATAAAATTCACAGTGCCGGAGGATGACAGGGCCCGTTCGTGAGCACCACGGACCATTTCCAGCCCCGATATCCCTGATACATTAAAAACAGACAAATCAAACAGGGGATCGCCCATGGTGTTGATGCGCACACCATCGTACATATAAACCATTTCTTCCGCTGCCGCACCTCGAATTGACATTGTTTTCTGCCCGGAAATGGTTTCATTCAGCACAACAGATTGCTCGCTGAACAGGGCATCACCCACATCCACGAAGGAACGAATGGTCAATTCCTGCGCCGAAAGTTCTATAACACTGTTTTCAGTTTCAAAAGGCAGGAATTCCTGGCGTCTGGTCCCGGTAATTCCTACTTCCTGAAATTCAATCACCCGAGGACGCAGCCCCAGGACAGTTCCATTTTGAAATTCATGGATTTGCAATTTCAATGTTTCATATCCAATATGCTGGACGGTCAGTATAGAATCTGCAGATACTAATGAAAATTGGAATTCCCCTTTCCAATTGGTCTGCGTTCCGGTCCCCGATGGACTTGCAGAAATATTCACATTATCAATCGGCTTTCCGGATTCTCCGTCCGTCACTGTGCCTGTCAAAAGTACATTCTGTCCACGGATGACACTGACAGCGTATAAAATAAAAATATAAATACGGATAATATACACCAGCGAACTTAAAAGAAAATCACCTACAGGGAATAGATCAACTGCAGATAGGCTCCTAATTGGGTATTGCTGCATGCTATGATTATTGAAACGAGTGGCGGCAAGCGATACAATTACCCCTTCCGGCTGACAACAGCAGCATATTCCCTGTATTTTTTATAGAAAAAAAGCCCCATATCCATGGGGCTTTTTATGATTGATACTGAAAAATAACAGTTAGATACTGCCGGTCTCTTTCTTGGTATCCTGCTGTTTCATTTCGCTGACCTTATAGGATGTTTTTTCTGTTAGAACATCCACGATGTCTTTTGAAGCCAGGTTTTCCTCATCAAAGACCACTGTGGCAAATCCTTTTTCGAAATCAACTGTACATTCCTTTACACCCTTAATGTTTTCAACCACTGTGGTCAATTTCCCAGTACAGGAATACTGGCACTTCATGCCTTCCACCTTCAAGGTGGTTTTATTATCTTTGGCAAAGAGCAGTGTGGCAAAAAGAGCGATAGTGAGTGTGAGATATTTCATATTCGAACCCCTGGTTAATTTATAAAGTTTACGAAAAAACAGATTAGAATAACAATAGAGACAGGGAATTATTTCAATAAATAAACAATATTTGATTTATAGTCCAACAATAAATACCGCATTCCCAAACAAGACATTGCCATTATACCAGAATGCCCTGAATAGTGGATTGTCCCCCAGGTAGGTTACATTACCCTTGTCCATATCCTGAACGCCAAATATCAAGGCGTTTTTTAACTCTTTTTTCACCCTCGAACCCATATAACCGGCGATATGGGCACTATTATTCTCAACAATACCCACATTCCAGCCTTTGGATAAATAGGGGTATACCTTGGACCGCAGTTTTAACGTAAAATAATTATTATCGTAGCCAAATGCCAGAGGATGGGTATTATCGAGTTTTACTTTGAGAATGGTGCCATAATTTTTATCTCGCAATTTATAGCGGTCACGTTGGTCGTACTTTTGTAAGCGGTCCTGGAGTTTTTTCTCCTTTTCATATTTCTCTGCAGCTTTTTTTGCTGTTTCGGATTCATACTTTACCAGGCCAAAACCTTTCTGATCCACGAATTTGTCCATTGCCGAACCCACCAGAATAAGCCTGCCCCCGGCTTTGATCCACGTCAGCAATTTCGACGGCGGTATATTTTTAATCGGTGCAACCGACTTTAGGTCTTTCTTCATTGCATCGCTAGGTACAGTCACTTGCTTGAAAAGTTTTGTATAATTGCCTTCCGGCATGATCAGGACATCAAAATCATGGAGCGGAATTTTATCGAATTGATGTACATGAAAGACAGAGACCGGGTATTCTATCTTCTGCTCAAAATAATGCCAGATCTCCCCAAAATTTCTGCTGCTGACACCATCTCCAGAAAGAAGTGCAACTTTTGGCGCTGTGACTACCCTCATCGTTTCAGAACCAAAGTCCTTTCCGCTACTCACCAGGCCCGATGACACCGAAAAAACCCGCCTTTGATGTTTCTTTGCCGCATCAGCCACAACTTTATCGAACCGGTCACCCAGGTTTTCGTTACCGCGGCGGGTGATAACCAGCGAACCACGGTCAAATTTCTTTGTCCCAATTTCAAATGGCTTTTCAGCTACCCGAAGTACCACTTTATGAACAAGCAGGTCTGCCAGAAATTTCAGGTCATGGATACTTTCCCATTTCTGGATATAAGCATAGGGTTTCTCATCAGGGTTTAATTCTATTTTTATGGCCGGCTTTTCCTTCCTTTTTCCAATTTTTATGGGCATAGTTACAGCATAGGCATCCAGGCCGTAAACGTAGGGAATAGACCAGGCCGTAAGATCGTAGGTCAAAGAATCCGTATATATGGTGCTAGGCTCAAACATGACATAAGTTAGCACAGACTTGGCCTGGGCCACGGGAATCACAATATCATCACCATCAAGAGTAAATTGTTCCGCTTTCTGTGTCCTGTAATTAAAGCCCTGTTGACCCCGGGAACGGCTGTTCTCCGGAACACCATAATCAATACCATGATAATCGAGCCACTTCAGCAGATCATCAACCTTATCCTGAGGATTGCTGCTGTTTACCACAAAAGCATGATATTTTTCCTTGTCATTCTTGCGTCCCCAGACAAAATATTTCTGAAACTCGCTAATGATTCTCTTTGAATAATAGTGTGCAGTCTGGACGGTGGAAAGTCCGGTTATATAATGGTGCTGCACTCTTTCCTTTAAGGTGAGTGTATCCCTGTCTGAAGTTTTAACAGCCAGTCCGCCAAGTGCGCCTCCCCCCTGTTCATAGGTCATACCGATGGCGCCGTTATAGATTGGGTAGGTGTCACCGTATCCCGGATATAAAAGATCGAATATTTCCCTGGTAAAATAGAGCCAGTTTTCTTTGTCAAAATACCGAGCGTGGTTTTCTCCAATTAATACCTGGAGTTCCCGCTGCCAGGGTGTAATCTTTTCGTGATAGGGTTTCGCAGCAGGAGCAAAATAATAGGGTTCATTATGATATTGTTCGTGATAATCCACATGAATGTGAGGCATCCATTTGTTGTATTCCGCCACACGATTTACTGTTTCAATTTGGGATTGCCAGCTCCAGTCCCGGTTCAGATCAAAATAATAATGATTTGTACGGCCTCCGGGCCAGGGCTCCTGGTGTTCCCTGGTGAGTGAATTGACATCCGGTGGATGATTTCCGGTCATGGTGTAATATTGTACATAACGATCACGTCCATCCGGATTGATGCAGGGATCAATGATTACAACCGTCTTTTTAAGCCAGTCCATTGTGTTTTCGTTATTTATATCCGCAAAATCATACAGTGTTTTCATGGCCGCTTCTGTACTGCTGGATTCATTGCCATGGACAGAATAACTCAGCCAAACCACAACCAAGTCCTGCCGGGTTTTTTGCCCCTGCATTAATCCAGATCTTATGAGATGGTTGGTACGAATGGTTTTAATGGATTTTTTATTGCTGGGATGGGTAATAACTGCATATACAAGGGGGCGGCCTTCGTATGTATTTCCGTAACGAACCAGGTTTACATGATTTGCTGCCTCAGTCACATGTTCAAAATAATCGATAACGCGGTGGTGATAGGTAAATTTTTCCCCGAGATCATAACCCAGGAAAAGTTTCGGAGTTTGCAATTCTTCAGCGAAAAGAGCAAAGTCGCAAAATAAATAAAGAATATAAATCAATATTAATCTGTTCATATTAAGATGCCTTCATGATATTCTTAATCATTCAGGTCGAGCTAGTAGCGCCAGCTGGTCATATCTGCCCCCGCAGGTGCGGATTTTTCCATGCGCTCTACTGCTTTGGCGATAAACATCTGATTATAGCGCAGTCTTGACGTGGCATTGGGTCGGGTGTGGTCCCCGTTCCAGCAATGCTCGGCCCGGTCGCCATAATCCACTTCCCCGCCATAATAAGGATCGGTTGTGGATTTCAGGAATTCTTCCATGAGATAGACGGCGTTATTCAGGTAATAGTTATCCATATCGCCGCAATACACATGGACCTTCCCTTCCAGCCTGGGACCCAGATCAGCCCAGTCCTTTTTCAGAATGTAGCGCAGGTCGTAGTTCTCCCGCCAGTAGTCTGCGACTTTTGGGTCAATCTCTCCGGTTAGTTTATCCCACAGCGGCTGTGGGTAGCCATCGGCTCCCATAGGGCTGTATACTGCCTGCCAGATATCCCATTGAGCCCCGGAGCGGCTATTGGTGCCCAGGGCCAATTCTCTGTAATTCATCTGCTGCAGGGTGGCGCTGACTTCCCCCAGGTAATTGCGATGCCCCGGCCGTGCAACGGGCCGGTGTGCCGGGCCCGTAAAGTACGCATTCTTATCTTCGTAAATATTCACTAAGCAGTAGGCACGAAAATCAATGGGATCCGGACAGGCGGCGTAGCAGCCGTTGTATTCATCGGGGTAAAATACCTGTGCCGCCAGTGCTTCCCAGCCGCCGGTGGAACC
>DKQR01000119.1 GCA_002471805.1 Fidelibacterota bacterium UBA7303
AGTCTCATAACCCGATGGGTGGTAATTGATTTATCTTTTGGGAGTTTTATTATTAATTAAATAATGGGTAAAATCGAATATGAGTGAAATAGATCACAGCCGTCTATTGTCATTCCCCGGTAAAATCCTTGTAGCCGGCGCCACCAGTCCCACTGGTAAATTGATCGTAGATCGATTATGTCAGCTTGGTATGTCCACCCGTTTATTTGTACGTGATAAAAACCGTTTGTCAGATTCCAGGAATATTGATGTAGTAGAGGGCAATGCTTTAGACCAGCCCGATTGTGTACGCGCAGCTTCAGGCTGTGATGCAATAATCTGTACAATTGGGGAAAGGTTTATCCCCAAGGATCATTCAATTGTTGATGGAGATGGAATTATTAATCTTGTTGATGCGGCTCAAACAGCTGGTGTGAGCAGGTTTATATTGGTTTCTTCTCTTGGCGTTGGCGATACATGGGATTGGCTTCCATTCCCAGTAAAATGGTTTTTCCGACTTTTTGGTCTTGTTCCTATTTTAAAAGAGAAAGAAAGATCGGAGGCGCATTTAAGGAAAACACAACTGGATTGGACCGTCATCTATCCAGCTATGCTTACAAATTCTAAGATGACTTCTGAACCCTTGATCGTTAAGGATGGGCGCGCAGGCGGTATTTCTTCCCGGTATGCAGTAGCTGATACTGTATGCAGGTGCCTTGGCTCACCAAATTCTTTCGGGTCTGATCTTATTGTTGTAAACGGCTACATGAGGACTTTGTTAGCTAATGAGGTTCCATTTAATATGGATATACCCTGGGAATTATGGTAATAAACTTTCTGGATTAAATCGACGCTTATTCGTCCTCCAACCTTTTTAAAATAGACTAAGCAGCGTCGGTCTTATAATCCGATGGATGGATATCTATCCATCTTGATGAAACTCTATTATAAATTGCTGCAGGTTGAATGTTTCAGTCCGACAATAAAAATTCAGGGGATCTCCGATGTTGGGTTCCCTGCTCATAAGCGTAGGCTATTTCAAGCAAAATAGGTTCACTCCATGCTCTTCCAAAAAAGGAAATTCCCACAGGCACTTGGCCAACGAAACCCATTGGGATATTAATGTTAGGGTAACCAGAAAGCGCCGCATAAACTGAAGTGGAGAGTGAAAAATTATCTCCATTAATCAAGTCTGTTTTCCATGCTGGACTGCCAGTTGGAGATATAATTGCGTCTAGTTGATGTTCTTCCATAACACGGTCGATCCCATCACTACGATAAGCCTTTAGCATATTTTTGAGAGATTCATTGTATTCTTTTGTTTCAAGGCTCCCCTTAGACTGAGAGTTTTTCATTCTGTCTACGTTAAAATAAAGCATTTCAAGACTGTCGGAAAGTGTGGCGCTCATGGCTTCTTCCAGGTCAGCTATAGGAGAATTTTCTCCAAGACTGGCGAAATACTTTTTCAGCCCATCTTTAAACTCATAGGCAAGGACATTAGTTGAATTATTGTATGGTGTCCCCTCTACTAGTTTTTCCAGCTCAATAATTTCAGCTCCCTGGCCTTTTAAATAGCGAACTGCCCGGTACATCAAGGTATCAACTTTATGGTGTTTCCCCTCCTCTGTTTTAAGATACCCAATCCTCTTACCATTTAAACCTGCTTCCTTAAGGAACTGGGTGTAATCCTGATAAAAGTTTCCACTGCCAGCAGATGTTTTTTGATCACTTGAATCAATGCCTGTAACCGCCCCTAGCAAAATTGCAGCGTCCCGCACGGTTCGTGCCATTGGCCCGGCTGTATCCTGGGTATAACTTATAGGCACTATACCGGAGCGGCTCCAGAGACCAACGGTTGGTTTTATACCAACGATGCCATTTGCATTGGAAGGGCACATGATTGAACCCCATGTTTCTGTCCCAACTGCCACGGCGCATAAATTTGCAGAAACTGCCACGGCTGAACCTGAGCTTGAGCCACATGGGTTCCTATCTAATACATAGGGATTTTTAGTCTGACCGCCTACTCCACTCCAACCGCTAGAAGAAAAGGAAGCCCGGTAATTAGCCCATTCGCTAAGGTTAGCTTTTCCAATAATGACTGCCCCAGCATCTCGCAGCTTTTTGGCGACCCAGCTGTCATGCAGCGGGTATGAATTATTAAGAATTCTGGAGCCGGCTGTAGTGGGCATTTGATCGTGTGTATTAATATTATCTTTTAGTAAAACAGGGATGCCAAACAAAGCTCCTTTTTCATTACCCAATTTAAGTATCTGATCTAGTGAATCTGCAATTTGTAGTGCATCGGGATTAACTATTATGATGGAATTGAGTTTCGGGCCGTTGCGGTCGATATTTTCAATACGATCCAGGTATAATTCCACGATTTGTCTTACGGTAAAGCTACCGTTGCCATACGAATTTTGGATATCTGTTATTGTGATTTCACTTAGTGGGAATGAATCAACACTGTTTGATGGTTTTTGGGGTTGGCAGGAAAAAAAGTGAAATAGCACCCACATATAAAAATAAATAATGGGTGGGACTTGTATTAATCTCATATTATATCCTAGTTTATTTATTACCTTTTCTTTTTAAATGTTAATTACTTTATAAATTCTTTCATAATCCAAACTATATTTTTTACAACTGAATTTATAAGAGAGCTACAAAACAACACAATTTTTTGGTCTTTTAAGATGCGGACAATTATCTACATTTCTTAGCGTAAGGGTTTATTAGTCCAATTTGGTTTTATTTTGTAAATTGAAATGTTTTAATACGTGTTATGAAAGTATTGAATATTATTCTTGCGCTACTGATCCTATCCTCAGGAACAATCCAAACGCAAATTCTGGATTCATGTGTCAAACAATGCTGTTGTTCATCCAATCAGCAGCAGGAGGACCAGACTTGTTGTGAAAAAGAGTCCAGGTCTTGCCCCTGTTTGCACCCGGTTAAAACAGGTCAGCCCGAAGGCGTTCCAGTATATTTAAACAAGAATCATACTTCTGATTCATATAAAATATGGGCAGGTGTTCTTTTTGCAATTCCCACATCTGCCGCATTTATTAAATCCAGGCCATCTAAGCCTAGCCTGTATACTCAGCTCCTGTTTGATTCTATCTCCCGTCCTCTACTGAATTAGACCAGTAAAAAAACCGCTTTATTTATCACATACGTGATATAAAAGCAGGCCATCAACCCAGGCTTGCTGCTTTTCATCCATATCAACAATAGGAAAAGAACCATGAAACTATTACTACACATATTTATTTCTTCTCTGATAGCAGGGTGCAGTGCACCGGGGGCTTTTTCAGGAAGCGACCGGTCGAACATTGCTGCTGTGAAGATCGACCTGCCTACAGTCCAGTGCGTTATGTGCCAAGAGTTCATTACTGACGGATTAATGGCAATGGACGGTGTCCAAACGGCCTATGTGAACCTGAATGAAGAAAAAGTCCTGGTGAAATATGATAAATCCAAAATTGCACTCACCGATCTGGACCAAACCATTACGAAATTGGGCTATCAGGCAGGGGACGTACCTGCAAATGCCGAAGCATACAATAATCTTCCAGGCTGCTGTAAACTGCCACAGGATAGATAATAAATCTGGCTAAAAATAGAAGTTAGGCAAGATTGAAGTATTGGCCTTTTATCATTGTGCTCAGTTTGAGCAGATTGTTTTCCCAAGTGGTACTGGAAGGTATTGTTAAGGAAAGCGGTTCAGGTCAGCCGGTGCAGTATGCGTCGGTGGCCGTGCTGGATGCTGATGCTGATACCGTTTGTACAGGAGGCATCACCACAGAGAAGGGGAAATTCCACATTTCGAATGTATTCCCAGGAAAATACTTTCTTGAAATTGATTTTATCGGTTACCGGCACATTCGGGGCAAAACCTTTACAGTGGATAAAGAAGAGATGGCAAAGAAGTATATGGGAGAATTTATCCTTGAGCCAGTGGTCCTGGAACTGGATGCAGTAGATATATCAGCCGCAGCACCTGCGGTCATGTCCGATGTGTCTAAAACAGTGTATAATGCTGACCAGATTTATTCCGCCACCGGCGGTACCTGCTGTGATGTTATGAAAGGCATTCCATCGGTGGATGTGGCTGCCAACGGCCTTGTGTCATTGCGGGGTTCGCCGGAAGTGGCCATCTTGCTTAATGGTAAGAGAGCCGGGATCCTGGGCGGTGAGCGCAGGACAAATATTATGTCTGTACCAGTTCCGGCCTCCATGGTAGACAAGGTAGAGGTCATTACCAGCCCATCAGCGAAACAGGATGCAGATGGTATGGTGGGCGTGATTAATATAATTTTGAAAGAAAACCAGGAATCCGGATTCAATGGCCATGTGAATGTCAATTTAGGTAATACTGAAAAATCCAATGCAGGGGCCTATTTTAATTTTCGCAAGGGACGTATAAATCATTTTTGGAATATCAGTACAGAAGACCTGCACCAATCAGGGACTGGTTCTCGCCGAAGTGAGCTGGTTTCTCTCAATGGAGAAATTTCTGATAAAACTTTGAGAACAATTAATACGGCAACCCGAAACCAGACGACATACTTGAGTGGCGGCAGTCGTTACAGCCTGTCTGAGCAAACAATTTTAAACGCTGAAGTAAAACTTGTACCATTTCAACGAACAAAGGATGAATCCATAGATCTTGGCAATCAGAATTTTGATATCAATAAGCAAGAAAATGGCCAGCTGCGACTTCTGGATCTGGGTTTTCTTTCGGAATCGGCAAAAAAATATAGACTATCGGGAGAGATGACCCTGGAATCACAAAACAAGGACATAAGTCAGTCCGGTAAAGAAAGTGGGGCTGCATTGGGTCTTTCAATGGAAGGAAAAACTGTTCTGGAACGTCGGATTCTTAATCTGGATTACGAATATTTTATTACGCCCAGTTTCAAAGTGGAAACCGGTGTAAAAAACAGGGTTTTGGTCCAGGAACAGCCACGTTCCGTACTAATTCAAAATGGCAATGGAGATGCAGGACATACCACTGATTTTACCTATTACGAACAGATCCGGGCGGCATACCTGACCATGGAATACACAACATTCATGGAAGATATGTCATTCACCGGCGGCATAAGAATGGAAGATGCTGAAACAGAAAGTGATGCGAACCTGGATTCAGTTCTTTATCATTTGGTCGGATTTCAAGGAGTTTTTATCCCAGACCAGACAAATCATTTAACCCAATACAGTAAATGGTATCCGTCATTTCTGTTACGATACCGGCCCAACCTTTTTACCACCTT
>DKQR01000101.1:0-9528 GCA_002471805.1 Fidelibacterota bacterium UBA7303
AAAAAACTTGTTCCAGGGCAGATCTTGTATTTTAACGGGGTTTCGTTTGGCTACGAAACCAGCAGGGAAAACACATAAGGGCTGGTCTGATATTAATACTTCTTTTAAGGCCAAGGCATTGGCTCGGCTGAATTTCCCGAAGGTGACCACACTCACTCGCAGTGGATGGAAACCGGCGACTACGTCCAATATTTCATTGGATAGGATCTTCAAAGAAGTATAACAGGACCCCAGCGCGGACAGCAGAGCCAAACTGTCCAGTCCTCCTAAGGGATGGTTGGCAACAAAAATATTCTTGCCATCTGCGGGAATGTATTTCTGGCCCTTTATTTTTACTGTTACCTGGAATTGTTTAAGAGCCCAGTTGACCAGTTCAATTCCTTCCAGGTCACGACTTTTATGTATCAAGTGATTTAGACGATTTTCATATATGATGTGTCTAATGAGCCTCAGGAACGACCGGGGCAGTTTATGATAGATGTCAGGGAGGCGGGTTTTTAACTGCTTCTCTACATCAATTATTCTGGGAGTTGATTCTGTCACTATTTGAAAATATTTCTAAAGCCATACCACAGTGGACCAAAGACATCACAATGAGTCTATTTTTTTAAGTTTTGTTTTTTTTATCAGCCTAATGAATTCAGAATCTTCCCGGATGGGATCAAAAATGGGGTTGGTTAGCAACTTTAAGTCTTTTACCAGTTTATATTCGTTGATGAATTCAAGTGATTCTACGGCATATTCTGCTTCATCTAAACTGGTGAAAATAAAAGCCAATGCATAATTCTTGTAATTCTGGGAATGCTCGGAATCCAGCATCTTGATAAAACCGGTAACCTTTGTTTCATCGTCGCTATACCCGGCATCCATTCCTAAAATTGCGAATTTGATCTCATTTGGAATATCACCATACATATCGTATAAAATTTCTTCCACAAATTCATTTATTTTTTCTTCGTTCTTCAAAGCATGGATACAATAATAAATATTCACCAATTGCATCGGGTCTTGTATCTCCTCAATCAGTTCCAGGGATTTGAAATACAAATCAAGTGCTTTTCCATAATCTTTGTTTAGATAAAAATTGATATCACCATCCAACTGATAGATCTCGCAGAGCCCTAAAGAGTCTATCTTGGTGTTGAGGGCTATATAGTTGGGAAAATAAATGGAATAAAATTTATTATAGTACTTTATAGCCTGTTGTCTGCTGCCCATGTTCAAATAATATCGGCTCAGGCCAACCAGAGCGCCATAACCGACACTGTCCGCTTCGTAAGTACGCAGCAAGAGCCCCTCGGCCTTATCCCACATAAGTTGTCGTTCCAAAAGGTCAATATAAAACAGATTCTCAAAACCATAAATGAAATCAGGCTCGATCTCGAAGGCCTTAGTATAGTATTCATAGGCGGCAACATAATCCTTGTTCACTGTATAGTGAAAACGGCCTATTCTGGCATTAATCGTTGCAGAGAGAGGATCCAAATCCCCGGCTTTTTCTAATTTTTCAAAGGCAGCATCGGTTCGGCCCTGTTTCCACAATAGCGTTCCATACCAGAGATAAGAGATTGAATAATTAGGATTATACCGGATTGCTTTCTGGTAATAATCATCTGCCTGTTCAGGATCTTTGCGGTACTGCTCAGCTACCTTAGCCAGCACAGTATAGGCCTCCCCGTATTCTGGTGCCAGTTCTAAAGCCCTGCGGGCATTAGTCTCTGCGCGGGGGAAAAAATCATCGTCGTCACTGCCCTTGTTAATATGCTCGGCTATGTTATTCATTTCAATATAGGATTCAGCCAGCCCAATATATGGCTGGGCATATCCCGGATCATCCTTTAGCGCCAGGTTAAAATAGTCAATAGCCTTAATAAGATCCTGCTTCCCTTTCTTGTTCCAGAGATTGCGACCCAGTAAATAATTATTTAACGCTGAAGAATTAGCGGTGGTTACCGTACTTATATTTCCTTTGATCTCACCAAATTGTACTTTTAGTTGCTCTGCTATGGCAGAAGCTATTTCGTCTTGGATAGTAAAAATATTTTCTAGATTCCTTTCATAGGATCCTGACCACATGCTTTTATCATCGTATGCCCGAATCAGGCTGGTATTGATACGCACGTTGTTTTGCCACTTGCGAACACTGCCTTCCACGATGTAGTTAACACTCAGCAAGTCTGCGATCTGACGCGCCTCCATCTCTATCATTTTATCTTTAAAGGAAAATGCAGATGTTCTGGAAATGATACGAAAGGCTTCAACTTTTGAAAGGCGGTTCAATATTTCTTCCGTGATGCCGTCACTGAAATATTCATCTTTCGTATCCCCGCTCATATTCATAAAAGGCAACACAGCAATGGATTTGTCATCCTTCAGGACCGTTTTTACTTCTGCACCCCCTTTCCCTCTGAAATAAAATGTGTATCCGAAATAACTTAGCAACAAAACTATACCCGCTATATAGGTTACGGGTCTTATTAACGGGTTTTTCTTTTCGTATTTTGCGTCAAAATCTTTTTTGGACGGCTGAGGTAAGCCATGGGACACCACACTGTAAATGCGGACAATTTTTTTAACACCCTTTAATTGGGGTTCTACAAGGAAACGAGCCTCGAATTCTGGGTGGCTGGACATGTCCCTGGTTACTTTTTCGGAAACAGCAATGCCTCCAACAGCCGAAAAAGGAACCATCCGGCTGGTAATATTTACGTCATCGCCAATAATGTCATCATTTTTAAGAATCACGATATCGCCCTGATGGATAGCAATTCTAAGATCAAGCTGTTTAACATCCTGGACTTGTTTCTGGATCTCCACAGCACATTCCAGGGCATCGATGGTACTGTGAAAACTGAGTAGGACGCCGTCACCCAGTTCCTTGAGCCAGTTTCCGCCAAACTCTTCTACCAGCGGTTTGATTAGAGTGCGTTGCTGGTCTAAAAGCTCTACAGCCCGGCGTTCACTGCCTGCTGTAATGCGTGTGAAATCGGCAATGTCCGTGAACATAATCGCACGAAGTTCTCGGTGTTCTCGCGGGGACATAAATCTAGGAATTTATTCTAATAAAAATAGTAAAGAATAAATCAATACATAATGTCACAAATGGTACACATCGGTTTTTCTTCCGAACTTTCATGTTTTTTGCCGCACTTATGACAGGTGGTGCCCACCAGTTTATTTTTTTCTTTTTTTGGTTCACATATTCTGCACACAGGCAGGTTTTTATCAAATTCTACTTTTCCTTCACAGTAAATGCAGAAAGCCTGTTCCAAAACCACTTTTTCATTATGAGTATAATTCATGCAGTCCACTGAAATCGCCTTTCCATTATCTTCGAAAATGCTTTTTACATCGTCGCAGTTGACCAGGTAATTCTTGTACCGTCCAAACCGCCCGGGTTTCTTAAAATGCACTCCCAGCTTACTGGTACCAATGTAAGTGACTCCCACGAACTTTTTTTCACTCTTCCCGCCTTCCTCATAAAGGATAACCACATCAGGGTAGAGGAACGAACACAAAAACAATAATAAATACAATTTATGACTCATAATTATTTTCTCCATATGAGATAGATAAAGAGATATTAATATTGTTGAGAACTTGTTCACAGTTATCTTTCATCTTGTTACTATTATAAATTCTGTTTCACTTTAGTATTAGAGGCAACTTCATAAAAAAGAACCAATTAGTATATTTTTAGTATAGTAGTCATCGTTGAAATATTGAACAGGAAGCGTTACCTTTTGTTATGGCTGATCATCCGAATCGCGAGGAGGCACTGGCACTGCTTAATCAATATACACAAAGTGATTCTCTGCGCCGCCATGGCTTGGGGGTAGAGCAAGCCATGCGCAAGATGGCTGAAAAATACGGTGGTGATGTGGATGAATGGGGCGTTACAGGACTGCTACACGATTTTGATTATGAAATGTACCCTACTATGGAAGAGCATCCATACAAAGGCAATAAAATATTGAAAGAGCAGGGCTACCCTGAATCTGTATGTAGGGCCATTATGGGCCATGCCACCTATAGTGGCGTGCCTCGCGACACGGATATGGCCAAAGCACTGTTTGCCGTGGATGAACTTACAGGATTCATTTTTGCTGTAACCTATGTCCGCCCATCCCGATCTATCCAGGAAGTAACTCCCCGGTCCGTGAAAAAAAAACTGAAACAGAAATCTTTTGCCGCCAGTGTCAACCGAGATGATATTTTTCAAAGTATAGAAGAACTGGGCGTGGACCTCACGGAGCATATTCAATTTGTTATTGATGCATTGGTTGAAAAAGCCCATGAACTTGGTTTGGCTGGTTAAAGTTAATCTAGAAAAGATCACTGCGAAATGGTCGATAAGAACCTTCTATAAAAATATATACAGCTGAAAAATTTTAATTGTGTCTTTTCGTACCATTGAAATGGTGGTTCCTGGAATTCTTACATCTGATGGTGCCGGAGTTAATCTGAGACGGATCATTGGCAGCCCTCAGCTTAATATGCTGGATCCGTTTCTCCTCTTGGACGAATTCGGCAGCAACAATCCCGAAGATTATATTGCCGGTTTTCCTCCCCATCCTCACAGAGGTTTTGAAACAATCACTTATATGCTAAATGGAAAGTTCCACCATCAGGATTCCACTGGTAATGAAGGGCATCTGACTGATGGATCGGTGCAGTGGATGACTGCCGGGCGTGGAGTAATCCATAGCGAAATGCCGGAGCAAACAGAGGGCTTGGTGCGAGGTTTCCAGTTATGGCTGAATCTGCCAAAAGATAAAAAGATGATCCCGCCAGCTTACAAAGATATTCCGGCAGAAAATATTCCCAGGGTAGATTTTCCCGGTGGGACAGCCAAAGTGATTGCTGGGGAGTTTAT
The DNA here is from genome assembly GCA_002471805.1 of Fidelibacterota bacterium UBA7303. Taxonomy (GTDB): domain Bacteria; phylum Fidelibacterota; class Marinisomatia; order Marinisomatales; family UBA1611; genus UBA2134. The sequence goes on from DKQR01000101.1 coordinate 4,877, forward strand.
GGGCGCTACAGGACCGGGTCAGCCTCACACAGGAATGTTTTACTATGATATTGAACTGCAATCGGAAAAAGAATTATCCATCCCTGTTATTGATGGCTGGAACGCTTTTCTTTATGTGTATGAGGGCACTATCTTGATAGATCAAACAGTGAAAAAAGATCAACTGGCAGTTTTAGGTAAAGCTGGGGATTGTCAGATTAAAGCCGCAGATCAAGGGGCGCAGTTCATAGTAGCGGCAGGAAAACCATTAAATGAGCCAGTGTCCCGGGGCGGGCCTTTTGTAATGAATACCCGCAGTGAAATTATACAGGCTTTCACCGATTATCAGACCGGGGTATTAGATAAAGTATAAATATAATATAAACCATATGAACTCTTTTGTTAAATAAGAAAGTTTATTGTGATAAAGATGAAACAGTTTATTGTAGCCGTAACCACTTTTACCATGTTTTATGAACTTTCCGCCCGGGAAAATACGTTGACTAATAACAACAAAATATTTGACTCTGAACTACACTACTCTCTATATGTGCCAGATGGGACCGAACGTATCATTTCCCGTACTGTTTATTTAGATCAATTGCATGGTTTCTGGCTGGCACAATGCATTGCTAACTGGACAGGACTGATTACAGAAATGGATAAAATTGAGGCGCCCTTTTATACTGATGAAAATTGGGGCGATCCTGATCAGAAAAACATCTGGGGGAATTTTGTTCACCATGCCAATATTATAGATTATTTCTTTGTTTATAATGATAAACCCTGGGGTGCAGATGATGATACAGATATTGAATATATGTATCAGCACCTCCTTGATATAAATAATACCAGTATGTTGAATGGCGAACAAATAAAGAATGGCTGGTTGCATCACATCTATTCTAATGAGGATGCACCCGGGGGCGAGAATTTCTTATGGGTATCAAACGAGACTGCCTATTACCTGATGCGGGGCGGGCTATTGCCCCCGACCACAAGTGAACCGGAACATAATTCCAATTATGAAATGATCGATGCTCAGTTAACCACAGAAATATTTGGTCTCTTTGCTCCAACCCGGCCTGATATTGCCTTGCGCATGGCCCACCTGCCGATCCGAACTACGGCCAAGAATAACGCAGAATGGATATCGGAATTTTATGTAATAATGTATTCCTTGGCAGCCGATATTGATATTGAATTGAGCATGAAAGAAAAGGTGTTCTGGCTGGCCCAGAACGCTCGTAAACGCCTGCCTGATGATTCGTACGCTGCTGGAATGTATGATTTTATCAAATTGGCATATACGGCCAACCCAAACAAAGATGACTGGGAGATAACAAGAGATGCTGTTTATGAACAGTATCAAGTCGCCGGGAAAGACGGCTATAATTATAACAAGTCTTTTGATGCGGGCATCAACTTCGCCGCCAGTCTGGTAAGCCTTTTTTATGGAGAGGGTGACCTGCTTAGAACCATACGGATCGGGTCGCTGGCCGGCTGGGATGCGGATAATCCCACGGCTACCTGGGGCGGGTTATTGGGTTTTATGCTGGGTCGGAAGAGAGTAGAGCAGGCTTTTGAAAGATACAACCTTTCCGACACTTATTGGATCAGCAGGACCAGGAGGAATTTTCCGGATCGTACGCCTGATGCGGCGGGTGAAGATACTTTTCCGATGATGGCTATGCGGGGTGTCTATATTATTGACCGTGTCATTATGGAAGAGATGGGTGGTGGTGTTGATTTGGAAAAGAATGTTTGGTATATACCAGATATTAATATAAAAAAATAATTTGACAAATTTTATTACACATACGGCTTTCTTGATCGAAATATATACTAATATTTTTTATAAAAAACTGGAGATCAAATGTTGGTAAGTAATTTAGATCATCTGAATCTAAGCGTACGAAATTTTGAAGAAACTGTGCATTGGTATAATAAAATATTTGCTTTTAACCTGGTGGAGCAAGGTGTTCAGGATGGTATGCCATGGGGCGTGATTCGATGTAATGATGCCATGCTATGCATCTATGAAGCACAAGACTTGTTTTTGCCGAGCAAATTGGAAATGAAAAAGAAAGGTCTTCATTACCTTGCACATTTTGGATTGCGAATCACAGATAAAGAATCGTGGGAGAATATCATAACCACGGAAGGCCTGCCCCTGCTGTATGACGGCGTGATACAATGGCCGCATTCGCTGGCATGGTATATAATTGATCCAACAGGCTGGGAAATTGAAGTTGTGTATTGGGAAAATGACACTATAAGTTTTTGATGGTTCAGAATTAGGTGAATTTGAAAAATTGGTTAGTTAATTATGTACGAGAAAAAACCAGCTCTATTCTGAGGAGAAAAACCTATCTGGGCCAGTTATAAAAGTATAGTTCTCCTGATCAACCTGTTGGTTGGTGTTTCAGCATTGATTATAAAGACAATGAACGATGCGGGAGAGTTTAAGAAGCTCACTCCCCATTTTGCAGGGGAGTGTTTTCCTGTCTCCGGTGCCATTGGCGCAGAAGATATTACAATTTTGAAAAATGGGATAGCAATTATATCCTGTGATGACCGACGGAAAACACTGAACGGTACCCCCGTTCAGGGAACAATCTATGCCTATGATCTCAAGGAGGAAGTGCCGCAATTAATAGACCTTACTGCTGGTGTGAAGTTTGAATTTCACCCTCATGGAATTTCTGTGTTTGAAAACGAAAATAATGAAGTTCGATTAGCAGCTGTCAATCATACCCAGACAAAAAATTCTATTGAAATATTTGATCTGAAGAATAATGTATTAATCCACGATAAAACAATTCTTGATCCGTTGCTTGTCAGCCCCAATGATTTGGTTATGATAGATAATAATATGTTATACGTGACCAATGATCACAGCGTTTCAACACAAAAAGGTAAAATGATTGAGGATTTTTTACAACTATCTCGCTCTAATGTATTGTTTTATAATGGGCAAAACTTTGCTGTTGCTGCAACAAAGTTAGGCTATGCCAATGGAATCAATGTCAGCAGGGACGGCACAACATTATATATCGCCGAAACCGTTGGGAATAGACTATCCATATTTTCCAGGAACACCAGCACGAATGAACTTCTATTTAAACAGTCAATTGATTTTAAATCGGGGATTGATAATATTGAAATAGATGCTGCGGGGAATCTGTGGATTGGTTCCCATCCCAAATTATTGACCTTCGCCCGGCATGCTAAGAATGGAGAAAAATTGTCCCCGTCTCAGGTATTTAAGGTTTCGCCTGTTGCAGATAATACTTATGCGGTTGATGAAATATATCTCGACTCCGGTGATGGCTTGTCTGCTTCCAGTGTGGCTGCCGTGTACAACAATACAATGCTGATCGGTCCTGTTTTTGATGAATATTTTTTACAATGTGATTTTAATAATGGGTTTTAAGTTTTTTTAGCCGCCTCTGAATTCGATTTTTTTGAAGAAATGGAGATGCTTTGTTTATAAAGGAGCGATGGGGATAAAAGAAGAATTTTCCAATAGATAATCACTATCGTGTTCCCAGGGGGTTTTTATTTACATACTCACTAATTGGGTATGTGTTGGGTGAAACCACCGTTCCTGTAGTAAAAGTGAAAGGTAATTCCGACTCAGGATTAAAAATTATTTCCAAAAGGCCGGCTTTATAACCGACCTCCGGTTGTACAATTTTCACTGCATAATGTCCATCGTTTGATTTAGGAATATCTGTTGACGACCAGGCTCGTCCGGCAACGTAGACGCGAAAATCCCGAGTTTCTCCATTGACTATCTCCCATTGTTTGATTGAATAATCAGCATTCACCATATGATCAATATTGAGGTAGATAGAATCATTACTCACATACCAATCATATGAGGGTCGTTCTGTGTCAGAAATAACTGCTTTATAAAATGCCGCAAGACTTTTCAGATTATATTCTCCATCTATGTTGCGGAGACCATGATTAGTATTGGGTATATATTGAACGTGTTTTTCACCCTGTAAATCATCCCAGTAGAACTGCCAGGAATCAGTGGCGAAAAACTCATCTCCAGTGGCGTTTATGAGAAATTTTGGTAGATGTAGCTGTTCGATAAATGAGTAGGGCTCTACAATTTCCATCATTCGTTCGAATTCTCTGGAACCCATCCAATTCATCACGCCTTCATTAACATAATCATCTATAGCGGGAGACCATTCACCATAGCATCTCCAATGATGTTGGAAGGATGGGTTCACATTCAGCATATCGATGACAATGGGAATAATAGCCATGACCCGTTCATCAGCTATGGCAGTGCACCAGGTGGTCCAGCCCCGTTTTGATCCCCCAGCGGTAACAAAACGATTAATTGGTTTCCCTTCTTTTTTGGCTATATCCTGTGCCACATCCATGCCTCTTGCCACTGCTTTTGTCATGGGAATATGAGCCAGCCAATGTGCATCTTCATCCTTTGCGCCGCCTTCAAGAAATTTCCGCCAACCAAAGGAGATCAATTCATCTTCAACTCGTTCACCGAAACTATCATTTTTGAAAACCAAAGGTTGGAATGGGATATTCGATATATCTGCAACAATCGATTTTGTAGCTAAGGCCACCTTAATTGAAGCCGGATTGGCAGACTGCGGTATTTCATCTTCTTGATCTCCTCCGCCGATGAA
>DKQR01000101.1:9951-11900 GCA_002471805.1 Fidelibacterota bacterium UBA7303
ACCATATGAATAATATATTCTTTCCATGAATGACCCTCCACAACATTCTTGATTTCATAGCGAAACGCACCATCATCTTTATTTACATAATCTTTCAGGAAACTATCCTGCTTTTCGCATGAGTAAAAAGCAAGGATAGAGAACAGAAAAACAATTCGTTTCTTCATTATAATACCTTTTTTTTGTTTTTTAAAATGCAGAGTATTCTGTGGTGTGTTACTGAATATCAAGGGTTGCTTGAGCAGCCGCCAGCCGGGCAATGGGTACCCGAAAAGGTGAACAGCTCACATAATCTAAACCATTTTCCATACAGAAATGTATTGAAGCCGGGTCGCCGCCATGTTCACCGCAGATTCCGATTTTCAAATTAGAATTTATTCCGCGTCCCGCTTGAACAGCCATGGCGACTAGTTTTCCTACGCCGTTTATGTCCAGGCTCTGGAAAGGGTCATGGGTTAAAATGTTCATGTCCAAATAATCCGGTAGAAAAGAACCAATGTCATCCCTGCTGAAACCATAGGTGGTCTGGGTCAGGTCGTTGGTGCCGAAACTGAAGAATTCAGCGTGTTCTGCAATCTCATCCGCAGTAAGGCAGGCTCGAGGCAGCTCTATCATTGTGCCCACTAGATAATCAAATTCAATGCCTGTTTCTTCAAATACATCTTTTGCTGTAGCCCTGATAATCTGTTCCTGATCCACAAATTCTGTCACAGTACCCACAAGGGGGATCATGATCTCCGGCAGGACTGATGTGCCTTCCCGGGTTAGTTCTGCTGTTGCTTCCAGGATAGCTCGGGCCTGCATTCCTGTGATTTCCGGATAAGCGATTCCCAGGCGGCAGCCGCGGTGACCAAGCATTGGATTCAGTTCGTGAAGTCCGTTGATTCTTTTTTCTACAGCGGATTTTTTCAACCCAATATGATCTGCCAGTTCCTGGATTTGTTCTTGGGTAAGAGTCATAAATTCGTGCAAGGGGGGGTCCAAAAGACGGATAGTTACCGGTAATCCTTCCATAGCCTTAAGAATACCCATGAAATCTTGCTTTTGATAAGGCAAAAGTTCCATGACAGCGGATCTGCGATCTTGTTCATTATCTGCCAGGATCATTTTGCGAACGGCCAGAATACGATCTTCATCAAAGAACATATGTTCGGTACGACAAAGCCCAATACCTTGAGCCCCGAACTGAATAGCTTGTCTGGCATCAGCTGGCGTTTCTGCGTTGGTTCTTATTTTGAGCTTACGAACCTCATCAGTCCAGTCCATGAGTTGTTTGTATTCTTCATGGGTTTCGGGATTGGCTGGTATCAGATCCAATTGGCCTTTGTATATTTTCCCTGCTGTACCATTCATGGTGATCCAGTCGCCTTCTTTTAAGATTGTGTTGCCGATATAAACCTCTTTTTCATCTAATTTTATATGTAAGTCGCCGCAGCCCACGATGCAGCATTTACCCCAACCCCTGGCTACTAGGGCCGCATGAGATGTCATCCCGCCCTTAGCGGTAAGAATGGCAACTGCAGCGTGCATGCCGTGTACATCCTCAGGAGAAGTCTCTTCCCGCAGGAGGATTACTTTTTCTCCCCGGCCGTGCCATGTTTCCGCGTCATCGGCGGTAAAGACCAGCCTGCCGGTAGCGCCTCCGGGACCTGCGGGCAACCCTTTGGCAAGCAGAGCTGCCCTGGATTCGCTTTCTGGGTCTAACATGGGATGAAGGAGCTCATCCAGCTGTTCGGGCTGGACCCGCCTAAGAGCTGTATTTTTATCAATCATACCTTCAGCGGCCATATCTACGGCCATCTTGATAGCCGCGGCGCCATTGCGTTTGCCCACACGGGTCTGGAGCATCCATAAATGCCCTTCCTGTATGGTAAACTCAATATCCTGCATATCTTTATAATGATTTTCTAAATTAGTTCTTATCTCAGTCAGCTTATTGTAGAGTTCCG
>DKQR01000040.1 GCA_002471805.1 Fidelibacterota bacterium UBA7303
TCAAAATGGATCGGGCTGCCGTCCATGGCTACAAGTTGAAACAGGCGCTGACCTGATTCAATGGTATAAGGCTCATTTTTTATATTATCTACTGCTGCCATAATCTCACCTCGGTATCCTATATCGATCAAGCCAACAGAGTTACATTGCCTTAAGGGTGTATTGGAAATACTGGAACGAGGCATTAAGAGATAAGGTCTCATTTCTGTGTTTTCACAGGCGATCTGCAAATGAATTCTGGCTGTTTCACCCCCAGCAATGGTTTGTTTATCAACTACGAACAGATCAATTCCGGCATCGCCATCATGAAAATGGCCATGATTTTCATAGAAGCGTCTTACTTTATCAGAGAACGGTTTGATTTTCAGATGCATTTTCACCTTCCATTATGTAAGATTTTATAAGTTCAATATGCCTGGGATTCGAACCACAGCAGACTCCAATTACATCCGGGTTTTGATGTAAAATTTCCTTTATGCTGGCCTCGAACTTAGAATTATCTAAGATTTCAAAATAATGATTCTCAAAATCCGTTATTCCCAAGTTCGGATATGCACCCCAGGTGCCGGACCACTTTTCGTCGAAGTTATGCAGTGCATCCAGAGTGGTCTCAATTTTATTGCAGTTAAAAAGCAGGACTGAAATATTCTGTTCCCTAAGGGTATCTAACACAAATTCTAATCTGGTGCCATCGAGTAAATGGGACTTATCCCGCAGAATGAGACTTAGCCATCGCTCCCGCATCAGGTTAGAGCTCAATTCCATCGCAATCTTGATCTCTTCCATATTGCCCATGGTCTCAAATAGAACAAGATCAATATCGGATTCCAGGAACCATTCTAAAGCTGTCCCATATGTATCCTCAACGGCTGTTTTTCCTGGATAAAGTTCTGGTGTATAACAATCTTCCACAGCGGTAATCGAGCCTGCGACTCGTACTGTGTCCATTGCAGCTTTATTGGCCAATTCCACCGCTTTCAGCAGGCTGTCTCTCGCTCTTTCCAATGCCCTTAAAGGGGTATATCCAGCTTTTCTATATGTCCAAGGTGTCGTTCGAAATGTATTCGTAGTAATTACATCGGATCCAGCTGCAATATAAGCATCATGGACCTGTTGGACAGATTCCGGGTGGGTAAGGTTTATATCTGCAGACCAGAGTGGTAATGGCAGGTCGAGTCCACGCCTGATCAATTCTGTACCTATGGCACCATCCAGTATAAGTGGAATATTCATTGAGAAGATCTTTGATTTAATCTAGAAATATAATATATACTTATACTGAATATGATAATTCCAACTCCAACCAACGATTCTAACGGCCGTTCGCGGAAAGTGTAAAATAAGATCCATGCATTCACCACGAGAAAGATCAGTGGCGTCAATGGATACCCCCACACCAGATAGGGTCTTTCTAAATCCGGTTCTCTGAATCTAAGTACAAATAATGAGGCGACTGTTAATGCAGTGGTTAAAATAAGAGAAATTCCGGCGTACATTAAAACCTGCTCGAATGAAGAGGAAAAAATAAATAGCAAGGAAATTCCAAGCTGCAGCCAGAATGCATTTATGGGTATATCATGGCGATTTTTTTTACTTAAAAAATGTATGAAATTGTGATCCTCGCCCATGACCTGCATTATTCGTGGTCCAATAAATACGTAACTACTTACTGTAGAAAGCAGCAAAATAGCAATACCCATCCCGATGATTTTGGCGCCGGTTTCTCCGAAGATCTTCATTCCGGATATATAGCCTATTTCAACTTGCCCTGCCATGCCGTCAACTGGCGTTGTGAATAAAAAAATATAATTCAGCAGAATGTAGAGAGTCATCACAAACACTGTCCCCAGCAACATGGACCATGGAATATTTCGTTTTGGATTTACAATCTCTCCAGAGATATAAATTGCTGAATTCCAACCGGTATAGGCATAGGAAACCCAGACCAGACTCACGGCAAAACCAGAACTGAATAATAGTTGTCCATCCCCTGTGACAGGAAAAACCGAAATGTTTTGCGGTGTATCAATCATAAAACCAAAAATAATAAATATTAGGATTAATATTATTTTGATAGCAGTGGATGCATCCTGAAATACTGTTCCCCATCTAATACTGAACATATGCAGTGCATGGAACAGTAAAATTGCAACCAAGGCTATCCTATTGGGATCAAAATCTGTGAATACGGCTGTAAAATAACTGCCCAGAGCCATAGCGGCTAATACGGCCGGGGCAGTAAAACCTACAGTTGCCGAGATGAATCCACCGGCAAAGCCAATCGCAGGATGAACAATCCTGGAAAGCAAATGGTACTCGCCGCCAGACCGGGGCAGGGCCGCCCCCAATTCGCCGTAGGTCAATGCACCACATAAAGCCACCACCCCACCCACAACCCAAAGCATCAGCAAAGGGAAAATAGACTGGATATCCACCAATTGATACCCTAGACTGGTGAATACACCAGTCCCAATCATAGAGGCTATCACAAATGAAATGGCGGTTGATACGGGCAAGTACCGGCCGGTTGTTCGGTTTGAAATCATTAAATACAGATCAATTGCGGAT
>DKQR01000052.1:0-8705 GCA_002471805.1 Fidelibacterota bacterium UBA7303
AATGCTTTTGCCTTTTTGGTATTAGTGGACATATGAAGAACTCCTTATCATGTTTCCCCTAACGGAAACGAATTTAACAATGTATAAACTGCTCCATCGGGCAACAATTCACTACTGAAAAATTGCACACGATCCACGGGGAAAACAATCGTGTCATAGGACGATTGTAGAAATAAATCTATGTTCGGTGTGAATCTTTGCGGGTATCGGATCCTGGCCAGCGTAATATGGGGAAAATATTCCCTTTCTTCTGATGGGAAACCCAGTGTATTCAAGCATTCCCGTAACTGTTTCACCATTGAAATCAATGGCAGAGTGTGCCCTTCAACACCAAGCCAGAGTACCCGGGGACGTGTTGGGACAGGAAAACATCCGGTACTATTTATAGCTAATTCCATAGGTTCAAACTGGCGGGTTACCTGCTGTACTGATTCAATAATGGTATTGACAGTTGATTCTGGTGTATGCCCTAGAAAACTCAAGGTGAGATGCAGCTGCTGATCACGCACCCACTTAATATCGCCAGGGGAATCTTTCATGGATGAATAAAACATATGTTTTAATGATTTTACCCTCCCAGGCACCGGTACGGATAAAAATGTTCTTAATAATTTTTCATTCATGGATAAGTGCCAGCCTGAGCATATTTAAAGCCGCCTGGCTTGTTCTCAGTTTGTTCCTGCTGCGGTGCTCACCAAATTGCAGTTTCTTAACCTTTACTGTCCCTTTCTTAGCCAGGCCGATATAAACAATACCAACTGGTTTATCTTCCGTACCGCCAGTAGGACCCGCAATTCCAGTAACAGATAAACCATAATCAGCTTGAAACTCCGATAAAACATTTTCTGCCATCTCTTCCGCGGTCTCTGCACTGACTGCACCATATTTTTCCAAAGTAGATGATTGTACCCCCAGTCCTTTCTGCTTTACATCATTACTGTAGGCAACAACACCGCCCAGAAAAGCCTTCGAACTGCCGGATACCTCGGTGATGCGATGACCAATCAAACCACCAGTGCACGATTCGGCGGCAGCGAATGTTGCCCCTTTATCCACGGCGAGACCTACGGCGACTTCTGCAATATCAATTTTGTCGACTGCATAAATGGAATGACCCAATATATCTGAGATTTCAGAAGAAAGTCTGGACAGGGCAGCCTGTGCGTCGCTGGTGATTCGGATGTCCACACCGTAGTAGGAGGGATAATATCCAATTGTACAATGGTGTTCTTTTGCAGTAGCGGGCTCGATTTTTTCTATCAGGGTAGATTCTGGAATTCCGGTGGTTCGCAAAAGTTTCATATTGGGGGTAGAAACGCCCTGAGCCCGGATAAAGGGGATGATCGATTCATGCATCATGGATTTCATTTCCGCAGGCACACCAGGCAATGTAATCAGTGTGGTGGAATCGATCTGAAACTGTAAACCCCTGGCAGAACCGACTGAATTTGGTATTACTTTACCTTGCATGGGAATAAGTGCCTGAGATCTATTTGATTCCGGAATATCAAAACCAAACCTTTCAAATCTCTGTTTCAAATTCTTCCAGTAGTCCTCATCAAATTCATAGCCTGTACCGACAAAATCAAAAATAACTTCCCTGGTTATATCATCTTCTGTAGGACCCAAACCGCCGGTGGTGATCACCAGGTCGGGATTGTTTTTAAGAATAGATTTCAGGGCATCCTGGATGGAGTTCTGTTCATCAGGAACGGTCATCTGGATTTTTATACTGCATCCCAGTTCTGTAAGTCTTTTGCTGATCCAGGATGCATTTGTATTCACTGTATCACCGGCTAGAATTTCATTACCGATAGATAGAAGTACTACATTCATGCTGTCCAGAAATAGTGAATGCTCATGGTCATGAACAGGGCTAAAATACCAGCCACAACATCATCCATCATGACTCCTACTCCAGATTTCATGTCTTCCATCAACTGTACCGGTCCTGGTTTTAAAATATCAAACAACCGAAACCAGAGAAAAGCCATCAGGCCCCAGGCGATACTGTGTGGAACCAGCCAAAGAGCGATCCACTGTCCAACCCATTCATCAATTACGATAGCGGAAGGATCATCCTCATTCCAGGCTTCAATCAAAATATCAGAAACAACCACGCCGATAAAAAATAAAGCGAGTGTAATCAAAAGGAATAATGGACTTTCTATGCAAGGAGCAATAAAATACCAGACCAACAGGGCAGCGGCACTGCCCCAGGTACCCGGCGCTAAAGGAAGACGACCGATAAACGCGGCCGTCCCAATAATTTCGGCTATTTTTACCTGAAAATTCACTCGCTCTTCAGAAATCCTATAATCGCATTCCGATTGGAATAAAGATAGGTAAAGCCGGTCAAAACAGTAAAAAGGGTTACAAGCAATGTGAAATTGTAAATCAGGTGATATTCCTTAACCACTTCCAGAATAGGAGAGGTCCAGGCCAAAGCTAAACCCTTCATACCCAACACGATTAAAATAAGTCCAATAATATTTATCTGGATTATCGTTTTGGCCTTGGCGATATTGGATGTGACCATTTCCAACCCTTTTCGATTCATGGCCATACGCAAACCGGTCACAAAAAGGTCACGGAAAATGATCAGGGCCACCATCCAGTAATCGATCACACCAATGATTGCAAAGGAGATAAAAGCAGAAGATACCAGTATTTTATCTGCCAGTGGATCCAGGAATTTCCCTTCCGGTGTGACCATATTATATTTTCGGGCATAATACCCATCATAGGCATCTGTAATACCGGCAATGAAAAAAATGGCCAGTGCCCATACCTTGGACCAGGGATGATCATAGAAAAGGCATAATATGAATATGGGTGTGAGCAGTATTCTGCCTACAGTAATAATATTAGGAATTGTTAAAATAATGTCCTCCCTTCCATGGCTCGGATCAACGTGGCTTCATCGGTATACTCCAGATCACCTCCTACAGGAATACCCCTGGCCAGACGAGTAACTTTCACGTCAGAATCCGAAAGTTTCTTTGAAATGTATAATGCAGTTGTTTCACCTTCAACCGTAGGGTTGGTGGCTATAACAATTTCCATTCCCGGCTCGATTCGATCCATGAGCCTGTCCATATTTAATTCATCAGGACCAATACCATCAAGGGGAGATAAAGCACCGCCCAGCACGTGATAGGTCCCTTTGAAAATATTGGTCCGTTCAAAAACATATATATCCGGTGCATCTTCAACGATGCACAGCTGATTGTTGTCCCGTTTCGGGTCATTGCAGATTACACATGTTTCCTCCTCAGTGATTCCCCCGCAGGATGAGCATGACCGCACTTTATTTTTGACATCCTTCAGGGAATCAGAAAGTCGATAAACTATACTTGTATCTACTTTTAATATATGAAACGCCAATCGTTGCGCTGTTTTCTTCCCTATACCGGGAAGCCTGGAAAGCTCTTCTATGAGCTTGTTTGCGCTAGCGGGTAAGGTCTGCAATTACATCCCTGGGATTTTTATTCCAGACACCATCCCGCCTGCCGCAGCATTCATTTTTTCCTGAGATTCTTCCTGAGCCTTGGAAAGAGCTTTATTCACAGCGGATATAATCAAATCCTCCAGCATTTCTTTTTCTTCATCCAGTGCTTCAGGATCTATGTTGATTTCCAGAATTTCCTGTTTGCCATTTGCTTTGACTTGAATCATACCCCCGCCGGAATCAGCATCCACAATTAGATCTGACAATTCATTCTGAACAGCTTCAATGTTCTTTTGTACTTCCTGGGCCTGTTTCAGCAATTTTGACATATTTCCTTTAAACATAATCTCTCCTAATGTAATATTTCTCCATCGAACAATTCTACGATGCGGTTTAAGGTATTTTCATCGTCGGGGTGCGGTTGTGGTTTCTCATGATTGGAGTCAGCAATATTCTCAGACGGCTTCACTCCTCCATCTTGAATAAATTTTATTTTCAACGATTGATGCAGTATTTCTGCTAAAATTTCCTCAACAATTGCGATTCCTTTTTCTATTATTTTTATATTGAACTCGCTTTTTCCAAATGCCTGAATCAGGATTATGTTTCCAGAAATTTTTAATGGTCTGCATCCTTCCAGGACAGCTCCAATAGATGGTTTTTTGAGGTGGATTTTTTCCATAATCGCGGGCCAGTGTTCATGGATAGATTCAATGGACAGAGTTGGCAGAGGTGTATTTGCATCCTCCTCTTCCGGTTCAACAGAATCCAATACCGGTGCAGGTGCAGCATCTGCTGACACTTTACTTTCCCTAGATGTTATCTCAGTAACAGATTCCACTGTTTGTTTTTCATCAGGTTTCAAAACCTTTGGAGCGGACACCTTCTGAATTGTACTTACCCGCTTTTCTGGATCAGAATAATCGCCACTTAATAATTCATCAATGGAAACCGATGCATCCAGCTCCAGCAATTTTAAAGCAGTCATTTCCAAGAGTAAATAGGGGTCTTCGGACCGTCGAATTACCGCAGATACATTGCTGAGTAACTGCCCGATACGCAACAGGTCACGCCGATCCCAGCTGGATGATTCAGTGGTATATTTCTCTTTGTGTTCCTGGTTCATCTCCAAGAGGGAACCTCCGTCCCTAATACCGGCATAAATTAAATTGCGGATATGTTCGCCAAGGCCCACCAGTACCTCGGACGCTGGAACGCCAAACCCGGAAAATTGCGATACAATCTCCACCATTCCAGTATCATCTCTTTCTCGGATACACCTGGTAAATTCAAAATACAAATCATCCGTAATCAGCCCCAAAGCCTGCACCACACCGTCGTATTTAATCTCATCCCCGCAATAAGATATCGCCTGGTCCAGTAAACTTAAACTGTCGCGCATACTGCCATCCGCCTTCCGGGCGATGGTAACCAGAGACTCTTTATCGTAGTTTTTTTCTTCCGCCTTTAATATAACCTCCAGCCGGCTCGTAATATCGTGAAGGGAGATCCGGTTAAAATCAAACCGCTGGCAGCGCGATATAATCGTTGCCGGGACCTTATGGATATCGGTCGTACAAAATATGAATTTCCCGTGAGCGGGAGGCTCCTCCAGTGTCCTTAATAGAGCGTTGAATGCCTGGTTGGTAAGCATATGTACTTCGTCAATTATAATAACCTTAAAAGAACAGTGCATGGGTGTAAACTTAATCTGTTCCCGAAGATTCCTAATTTCATCAATACCGCGATTCGAAGCGCCGTCAATCTCCAAAACGTCCAGAGAACGTCCATTGGCTATCTCCCTTGAGATAGGAGAATCCTTGTCAAAATCAGCCCTTGGTCCCCCCTCCGCGTTGAGCGCCATGGCCAGGATCCGGGCCATGGTGGTCTTACCTACCCCCCGGGGGCCTGCAAAAATATAGCCCTGGGCAATACGGTTCTGTTGAAAGGCGTTGATCAGGGTCTGGGTAATATGATTTTGTCCAACCACATCTTGAAAAGACTGCGGGCGCCATTTTAGAGATAATACTTTGTATGTCATCATAGATCTGGTCTGGCCGTGCACCGCCGTTCGATCACCCTGGTTCCGATTGTCCATAATCCAGCCAATTCCATTCCAGTGGACTGCAGGCACATGAATGCGTCGATTTACCGCTGCTCCCTTCCGGGCCTGACGGGATTCACCGGGCACCCATTGCCACAGTTTGAAATATCAGCACCGCTTAGAGTATGAAAACCGTTCAGTAATGACCTGGCGGCGACATCGACCCTGCTACAGCGGATTGCAGGTTACAGGGCACCGCTAATTCCCCATCTAGCACGGCCAAGAATTTTCCAAATTAACCAGCCATTAATTTACAAGAAGAGATAATTGATTTCTTTAATAAATAACAACAATTTTTATTTCTGTGATTTCAAACCAGTCCCAGAAGTTGGATTGGTCAAGCTTTAACACGCCGTCCTTAAAACTGAACCTTAGCCTTTTACGGTATAAGGATTCAGTGAACCACTTCGAATTATCCCGCTTATAGTAAATAGCTACAAAGGGCGGGCTGTCCTCTTTCAGATCCGGGATGACCAGGGTACAGATAGATTCATTGAACTCACCCTCAGCAGTGATGAAATCTATTTTGGAGAAACTATAAACTCTTTTCCGGAGTGGAGTGTATTCCTCCAGGTTCTTTAGATGCTCCTGTGCACGATTAAGTGCCGGAAATAGGAATAAAAATGATATGATAAAAAAAAGGGGGTGAATTCTCACCCCCGAATTTGGCCCTACTTTTTCTTACGCCCAAATAAACCTTTTTTCTCTTTCTTTTTCTCGCCCTCATCGGCTGGTTTTTCATCACCTTTTCCCTCTTCCATGCCTTCGACACGTTTCTCCCAGTCACTCAATTCCTGGCCGCTTTCTTCCGGGGCTGCTCCACCGCCATCGCCTTCTTCCGCTTCACCTTCATCCTCAATTATAAGTTCCTGGTTTTCCCAGATCTCTTTTAATTTTTCGTGACGTTTTTCAGAATTATCTTTCAGGTTTTCAAGTAATTCTGTTACTTCTTCATGAAAATCGGCAATGGTTTGTTCCAGTCTTCTTACCAGTTCTTCCTGCAATGGGATTCCAAAACCATCTCCCACTTTTTCCATAAGAGAACCAAACTGGTCCATTAAATATTTCTTTTGCGGATCAATGGCTGGCGCCTGATCCTCGGATCCACCTGTGTCAGGTTTTTTGGGCATATGTCCTCCGGTTATTGGGTTCGTAGCCTTTCATATTCCTCTTCAGCCAAAATAAAGGTCTCTTTTGGCGTCAGTAATGTACTGACAGCATCAAACATTTCGCCACTAAAAATCAATCCTATTATTGTACCATAAAAACGGTTATACCATTTGATATCTGTTTCAGGTTTGCGCTGCGAATTATAAACCTGTCCGATTCCGAAACCCAGTGCAGCACTGATTGCAAATATATATGGTTTTAAAAATAAATATTCCCCGGTTGTCATACGGTAAGAAATCCCTTCCATACGATCCAGGGGAACCCATTCAACGCTGGTTGGTGTCTGGACTTGTAATATTTCATTTTCAAAACTCAACAGGGTACCTTTTAGTTTTTTACTGCCTGAATGTTTGATTTTTACAAATTGGGGTTTTGGTATTTCAGCCACAATTTTTGCTGCCTGCAAAAAGTGCATTCCTTTGTACAGTTCGTTTAATGCTTCTTTTGTAAGCTCCGGCTGTCCATTCACATGTGTCTGCAGTTCAATAAATTTACGCAGGGTAAAGGTAGACGTCTTTTGAACTCTTTGCCCATGGATTTCTTTGATAATCTTTACCCGGAATTCATTGGGTCCCGCGGTCAGGATCTGGGCACTCACAAACCCTTTTTCCTTAGGGAATATACGATAGAACCTGTTTTCATGTACATCAATCTCGGTCCCGACCCTGGGGCTTAATGCCTGCACTTCCCCCTGGGCCCGAAGAAAACTGAATATGGTAAAAAAGATTAATTTTTTCATCCCGGATCAGGTTTAGAAATTAAAAGCAGTTTCGACTGTTGTCTGTTTGATGGGTTGCAGTTTTCCGGTGCCGTCATCGCGGTAATACTGGCGAAAATCCCAGATAAGACTCACCCCCTTGCTCAATTCGTAGCCTACCCGGTAGCCCATGACCGTGTTCACGGTGGGATTCTCAAAATCAAATGGGTTATCATCATTATTCCTCTGGTAGTAGGCCATGGCGGTACTCACCTTGGGAATATTTTCCGCATTCAGGTTTATAAAGGCATAAAAGCTTTTGTAATCCGTGGTATCCATTCTCATATTGGCATAGGAAGCTGAGAAAGTGGCTAGACTGAACAGGTTCAGGGATGCCGAACCAAACAGTCCTTGTGAGGAAGTGGCCCCGGACGAATCAGTGAACACAAACATATCCTTGGTTTGGATACTTGTGGCGCCTGCGGAAGATTGGGTTACCACTCGGTTCAGATCATAGGACTGGTCAAAGAACTGAGGTACATAAGAACCGTTAATGAGTCGATATTCGAGGGAGAGGTGAAGCAGACCAAAGAGAGATGATCGTATGCCGGGGATGGATAGCCCTGTGCCTGAACGCTCAGGACGATTGAAAGAAACGGTATCTAAGGCTACAGAAGTGGGAAAACTCAGGCTGTTGTATTCAGCGTAAACGGTGAGATCAATGATGCTGCTTTGTAAAAGCGGATACCCTATATCAACAGCCCAGCCGCTCACACTGGCTTTATTATCCTGAAGACTGAATGGGGTGGCTTTTAAAAGAATCTCATCAGCATTTTCATCGCCATCCACAATATTATCACCATCGGCATCAATATCGATCAAGGAATCCGGTACACTGCTCCCCTGCCCTGGATCGGGCCAGCCGTCGCCATCCGTATCATTCCATAAAGTACTATCATCAGGAAAATCGTCAAATACATCCGGAATTGTATCCTCATCCCGGTCTTTGAGTCCAGAGAACATATTGGCATCCGTAACATAGTTCATGCCGATAGAAAGGGGGAAATTATCCGAAATGGTGTAGGCAGTCCGAAATCCAATGAGGGTTCCGCCGCGTGAGAAATCCTTCACATTCGCCAGGAAAATTTCACCACTGACCGGTCCCAGATTAAAACCTGTATTGATACCCACCCTTCGTACTGAAGGAAATTCCATCATATTAGAATATCCAGACATCAAGCCACCATATCCAAGGGTCATGCCCTCAATCGAGCCATATTTTT
>DKQR01000052.1:9015-12531 GCA_002471805.1 Fidelibacterota bacterium UBA7303
GCCCTCAATGGAGCCATATTTTACCCAGGCAGGATCGGTTTTATCCCCGTAGCGAATAAACAGTATTTTATCCAGCAGCATGGATGGGTCGTTTTTAATATCCCATTCATCCGGGCGAATATTGCCTTCATTGTCCAGGTAAATGACCAGGTCTAAACCAAACCCCAGTTTGCCAATGTTCACTTCCGGACGCAGAGAAAGTTGATTGTACAACACACCATCCATAGTAGCGGAACCGATCCCCAAACCCATACCGAATGGTTTTTTCGGCGGCGCAGGCGGTTTTTTCCCTTCAACCCCCGTATCAGGTGCATCCGGTTCATCGGGTTGAGTTTCAGGTTTTGTTTCCGGTTCCTGTTTTTTATCTTCCTGGGGGGCAGCTTCTTTTTGCGGCTGTGGTTTGGTCTGGTTTTGCTGTTGTGGCTTCGTTTGGGTTGATTTCTTCGGTGCTTCACGCTCAGAGGGTTTCGGTCCCTGCTCGTAGGGTGTTGTTTCCGGATCAGGCGGATATTCGCCAGGGGTAGCTGGAGCCTGAACCAAGTTTCCCACAGCATTGCTCACCGCCTTTTGCCCAGGTCCTACGGAAACAGTCTGACCGCTGGCCATATTCATCACATCAAAATTTCCCGATTTTCCAATAAACTGATCAACCCCGCTGATCGGATCAACAATGGATGCAAATTCTGTACCTTTTACACTGGCCACACTCGAGGGGGTTTGCACCCGAAATGTTTTGCGGCGGCCTTCCTTCATCACCGTGCTAAGCATTGTACCAAAATCCACGTCTACCGTTCGAGTATTCTGGGTATCCATCAATTGCAACTGGGTATTTTCACGCAGTTTGACAACCGATTTATCATTGATATACATGACAGAAGCATAAGAAAGCGCCCCTACTTTTAAAGCATCGCCGTTGTTCAACGAGACGCCAAGTGTCGCTTTCTCAGAAAATGCGTCCCTGCCCATGCGTTTGATCAGAACATCGCCATGACTGCCGGCCAGGACTGCGATGGGCTCGGCCAGCAGGTTGGTAGAAAGTATTGCAGCCGCAAATATAATTTTGAATGGGACCGATTTCATATTATTGATTTGAATAGGATCACAAAAATTAAGCCTGAATCGGTATTGATCAAATCAAGTAGAATTTGCAATTGCCCGCATTACCAGTTCTTCCATACTGATAAATTCCAATCCTGTATATTCCTTGAGGCCCATTTCGCAGGTCCGGCTGGAGGAGACACCCAGCTCTGCACTGGGATTTGTTGATGTTTCCACAGCATGACGGGGGAGTTCCGGTACCCGCAACCCCCTGTCCCCAGCCATGCCGCAGCAAAATCCTTCCATGGATGTCTCCACACTGCCGGCACAAGCTTGCGCCAGTTCAATCAGGTGGTGACCATTACCCATTTTCTGCGAAGAGCAGACCGGATGGGTAAATACAGCTGCAGGTATTGGTGAGAGCTTCAGATCTGCCTTTACCTGGTTCATAAAGGTGATTGAATCCAAAATCTGCAGGTTGGTCGTATCGCCGGCAAGAATGTATTGTGTACAGGGGGAAAGATCGATAATCACCGGTACCCTGCCCCGGTCAGATTGCATAGCAATGTTTTTCAGGAGTTTTTTTCTGAGTTCATTACCGGTTTTCCTGTACCCCCGGGAATCAAAAACCATGCCGCAGCATTGATCTTCGTATTGATCTAATACACTTAACCTTTTACCTGCATGTTGCCCAATCTTATGCAGTATAGACGAGGATGATTCTCCACGGGGATTCCCGGGAAAAATACGGTTCACACAGGCGGGAAAATGGATAAAATCGGCGGGACGGCTCTTCTCCTGGGCTGGAAATTTCAGGGGATTCACTCTGGCTATGCCCGATTCCGGCCAGGTTGGGATGGACCTGTTTGAAAAACGATTACATTTTCCAGAGATATAATGTAAGGCACTGTTGCCCAGAATGCGCTCTAATGTATTGGCCAGCCCAATGAATCGGTTGACCATGCCAACTGTAAATCGAAAATGGTTACTGATGGCTTGCACTATTCCGGGATCTGTATCCTTTGGAAACCTTGCATCTTTCACCATCCTTCCTGTATCGATATTCACCGGGCACTCTTCGGCACAAAGCCCATCCGCAGCACAGGATTGCTCCCATAGATAATGAAAATCTTTTATTTCATCTTCAGTCAAATTATTCAGCTTCATTTCGCGCATAACTGCAATGCGCTGGCGGGGCGTCAGGGTCAGACCCGCGCTGGGGCAGATCCGTTCACAAAAACCGCATTCAATGCACATATCCACTTCATCATGTACTCGGGGCAGCGGCTTCAGATCTTTCATATGCAGTTTTTGATCCCGGGTGAGCAAGACATCCGGATTTAGAATATGATGCGGGTCCGCTAATTTTTTTACCTGCCACATGAGTTCAAAGATAGCACCGCCCCATTCCGTTTCGACAAACGCTGCCATATTGCGGCCGGTGCCGTGTTCCGCTTTCAAAGAACCGTTGAACTGCCCCACAGTCATTTTTGAAAGATCATTCATCATTTCTTCGTAGTTCCTCTCCCCGCTGGGACTGTCTAGGTCGATTGAAGTTATAAAATGAAGATTCCCGTCCTTGGCATGCCCAAAGATCACACCGTCATGAAAATCCCTGTTCTTGAATATTTTCTTGAGACCCCGGATAGCCGCAGCAAGGTTTTTCATATCCACGGCTATATCTTCCGTGATCACACTGGTGCCGGTCCGGCGCAGAGCCCCCAGTGTTGGATACAGACCCTTGCGGATCTTCCAGATCGTATCCCTGTCTTTTTCCTCTGTAACCAATTGCATCTCATGGACCATGGCATCTGCACGGACAAATTGTTCCACTTCTGTCATAAGCCTGGCAATCTCATCCGGTGTATATTCCTGGAATTCAATCAGCAGCCCGGTCATATCATCGGGAATTTGATTTGGATCGTAAGGGGGATGATCAAAATGTTTTGCAGTTCTCAAGGACTGATCATCTAGAAATTCGATGGCTGCAGCACCCAGGTCTTTAAAAAAAGGTACCGAATCTCCAGCTGTTTCCGGCGATTGAAATAAAATGAGACCAGTGCCTTTTTCAGGAGGATCCGGGATTGTTTTAAGGGTCACTTCAGAAATAAAAGCCAGTGTTCCCTCGGCACCGACCAGCAAATGAGAAAAAATGGCCAGGGGATCTTCATGATCTAAAAACGAATTCATGGAATAACCGATGGTATTTTTTATACGGTATTTCTGGCGGATCTTCTTAACCAATTGCGGCTGATCCAGGATCTTTTCCCGTATACGGAGCAGACCTTCAGCCAAGCCTGGTTCATTTTCAAGAAACCGGGAATTTTCATTATTGGCTGCGGTATTATACTCATGACCGTTGGCCAGAATGAAAGAAATATCTCTTAGAGTATGGTAGGCGTTAAACTCTGTCCCGCAGACCATTCCCGATGAATTATTGGATACGATACCGCCAATACGTGCTGCATTGATGGATGC
>DKQR01000202.1:0-670 GCA_002471805.1 Fidelibacterota bacterium UBA7303
TTATTACGATATATTTTGTGATTCAGGCTGCAAAAAAAGATCCTTATTCAATCACAAAAACGCTGGCCAAGGGATTTGTTTTAAAAATGGTTTTTTATGGTCTATATATAATTATTTTTTTCAAACTTTATTCTTTTAAACCGATTCCATTCCTATGTAGCTTTGCCGGATTTTTTTTAGGCCTACACGCTCTGGAAGCAGTTGTTATAAAAGACCTATCTAAACCAGGGGGATTCCCAAATCCACTACAAAAAAACTAGAATATGAGTGCCACTGAATCTATTAAAGGTTCCGAGAGTGTCATGGATCAGGTAGGGAGCAATATTATCCACCATGTCTCCAATTCTGATATTGCACATCCCATCATTCATTTACCATCCATCTTTGGTGTCAACTTTTCTGTAACGAAGCATGTGTTGATGCTGTGGATTGTGGCTGTCCTATTAAGTGTTGTAATTATTGTTCCTGTTCGTACTTATCTAACCGGAAGCCGATCTGTACCCCGAGGATGGATGAATGCCATTGAGGCCATTGTGCAGTTCATTCGAGATTCAGTTGTTAGGCCCAATGTGGGTCCAAAATGGGTCATGACCTGGACACCGCTGATACTTACTTTCTTCTTCTTTATCCTTTTTGCCAATGGCATTGGTATGATCCCTATTTTTGATAT
>DKQR01000202.1:1048-13122 GCA_002471805.1 Fidelibacterota bacterium UBA7303
TTATTAATGGTATGCTACATGGCGGTGTAACGGCAACAGGTAATTTTAATGTGACAGGTGCGCTGGCCATGATTACCTTCTTTTCGATTATAACTGCCGGTACAAAAGCCCATGGGTTCATTAATCACTGGAAAAATTTGGCTCCCCATGGCCTGGCCTGGCCTGTTTATATCATTTTGATCCCGATTGAGATCATTGGTCTGCTGGTAAAACCGTTTGCCCTGACCATGCGTTTGGCCGCCAATATGACCGGGGGGCACATTGCATTGCTGGCTCTTTTATCACTCATGGCTATTTTCGGAGAAATGTTTCACAGTGCTATCGCCGGTATTGGGGTAGCATTTATATCGGTGCCCATGGCCGTAGCTATTTCTGGTTTAGAAATTATTGTTATTCTGGTCCAGGCCTATGTTTTTACACTGCTTACATCTGTGTTTGTGGGTATGGCCATCAATGTTCATCATTAATAAAATAAAAAAAGGAAAAAAACAATGGAAGCAACTGCATTGGTCCCACTTGGTATGGGTTTAATCGTGGTCGGTGCCGGTCTGGGGATCGGTCGTTTCGCTGCTGCTGCTGCTGAGAGTATTGCTCGCCAGCCTGAAGCTGCAGATAAGATCACAGGAGCTGTGAACTTACCTCTCTTTCTTTTGGAAGGTGTTGCAATTCTTGCTGAGGTGTTCACTTTTTTAATGCTGATTCTTTAATCTATAGACCTTTAAAGAATTATGGATCAATACTGGGGAATTCCCGGAGGGAAGGAACTCCAAGAGACAACTGAGGCTCATGGAGGCGCTGGTGCTCCGAACCCATTAGTCCAATTAGATCCGGGTCTGTTCATTTGGACGATTCTGACCTTTTTGGTTCTACTCTTTGTTTTGGCAAAGTTTGCCTGGAAACCACTGCTTGCTGCGTTGGAAGCACGGGAAAATACCATCAGGTCTTCTCTGGAAGATGCAGAAAAAGCCAAGACAGAACTAGAACGCCTCAATGCTGAATCTGAAGAAATCATTGCCAAAGCTCGTTCCGAAGCACAGTCGATTCATGTAGAAGCGAGGGCTGCTGCGGAGAAAATAAAAACTGACCTCATGTCTGAAGCAGAAGAAGATGCAGGGAAAATTCGTGATGAAGCAGAAAAACAGATCCGTGTTGAGAAAGAAAAAGCCATCAATGAGATTCGCCAGGAAGTGGTTGATCTGTCCCTAGCCGTGGCTGAAAAGGTAATAAAGAAGAATCTGTCTAAGGAAGATAATCAGGATCTGATCGAAAATTCTTTAAAGAATCTGCAATGATATGACACTGAAGCAAACCGCAAAACGATATGCCGCTGTACTATATAATGTAGCGGAAAATATCGGCACATTAGATGAAGTTCAGCAGGCATTGATAACCATCAATGAATTGATTAGAACTGAATCTCAGTTTCGTTCTTTTCTGCAATCCAGAAGGATTCCAAGTGAACAGAAAACAGTTATTTTGAATACTGTTATGGGAGCAGATGGACATCCGCTGGTATCGGAATTGGTATCGTACTTAAGTGGATCACAGGCAACAAAGATCCTGCGGGTTGTAGCAGACATTTTTGATCAACGATATAAAGAAGGGAAAAACATTGTATCTGTAACCGGATTTGTCGCCAGTGAATTAGGTGATCATGAAATAACATCACTGAAATCATCTTTGGATGAAATCCTTGGTAAAAAAACAGACCTTTCTTTGGATGTAGATGAATCTTTGCTTGGCGGGATCAGACTTCGAATCGAAAACACTTTCCTGGACGCATCTGTCCAGAACCAATTGCAGACACTTCGCAGGGAATTGGTGCAATCTTAGGAATTAGGAAATCATGGATATACAAACTGACCAGATAACACAGCTACTGCGGGAACAAATTGAAAAATTTGATGCTTCCGTTGATGTGGCAGAGGTGGGTGAAGTTGTTGAAGTGGGTGACGGTGTTGCCCGTGTCTCCGGCCTTGAAAATGTAATGAGTTCTGAACTCGTGGCATTACCAAACGGCGTGTTTGGAATGGCTCTCAACCTCGAAGAAGACAATATTGGAATGGTGCTGTTTGGCGAAAGTTCCCTTGTAAAAGAAGGTGATTTGGCCAAACGAACAGAGCGCATTGTTGAAGTTCCTGTGGGCGAAGCGATGCTTGGGCGCATTGTCAATCCATTGGGACATCCAGTGGATGGTAAAGGTGAAATTCACACGGAACAAACACTTCCTGTTGAACGAAAAGCCCTGGGTGTGCTGCAGCGCCAGCCTGTGAAGGAACCGCTGCAGACAGGTCTTAAATCGATTGACTCTATGACGCCAATTGGCCGCGGACAACGAGAATTGATCATTGGTGACCGCCAAAGTGGAAAAACAGCGATTGCTGTGGATACAATTATCAATCAGCAATATACACATAAAACGGATACACCCGTATTTTGTGTTTACGTGGCCATTGGCCAGAAAGCCTCGACTGTTGCCCGTGTTGTGAATGAATTGGAAAAAACCGGCGCAATGGAATATACCACCGTCGTAGCAGCAAACGCTTCCGATGCTGCGGCCATGCAATATATTGCGCCATACGCCGGTGCCTCAATGGGTGAATATTTCCGTGATAAGGGCAAACATGCACTGATTATTTATGACGATTTAACAAAACAGGCCCAGGCCTACCGCCAGATGTCCCTTTTGCTCCGTCGTCCCCCTGGTAGGGAAGCCTACCCCGGTGATGTGTTTTACCTTCATTCCCGCCTGCTGGAACGTGCCAGTAAGCTATCTGATGATCTTGGCGGTGGTTCCCTTACAGCCCTGCCAATTATCGAAACCCAGGAAGGGGATGTCTCTGCCTATATTCCCACCAATGTGATTTCCATCACAGACGGCCAGATTTTTTTAGAGACGAATCTTTTTAATTCGGGTATTCGCCCGGCTGTTGATGTGGGTATCTCTGTTTCCCGTGTCGGTGGAAATGCGCAAATTAAAGCCATGAAAAGTATTGCGGGCATGCTACGCCTTGATCTGGCGCAGTTCCGAGAGTTGGAAGCCTTTGCAAAATTTGGTTCCGATCTGGATAAAGCAACGATGGCACAGCTGGCCCGGGGCCGCGCCATGGTGGAAGTGCTGAAACAGGATCAATATGTTCCCATGTCCATAGAAAATCAGATCGCTATTATTTATGCCGGATCGGAAGGGCTCCTGGATGATCTGCCACTTGAAAAAATTGCTGAATTCGAAGCTGGTTTACTCCAATATTTGGAAACGAATTTATCCACAGCGCTGGTTGCGATTCGTGATACGGGTCAATTGAGTGATGAAACAGGAGAACAGTTGAAAAAAGCAATCGATGAATTCAAAACAGGGTTTATTGCGTAAATGGCAAATCTGAAGGACATTCGAGATCGCATTAAATCTGTTAAAGCCATCCAGCAGGTCACAAGCGCAATGAAAATGGTTGCAGCAGCAAAATTACGCCGGGCCCAGGAACGCATGGAACAGGCACGCCCATATTCAAAAAGGCTGCAGGGTGTTATTGAGAACCTGCTTCCCGATGTGGACCGGGGAATGCTTGATTTGCTGGAAATGCGAGAAGTAAAGCGTGTTGGGTATCTGGTTGTTACTTCCGACCGCGGTCTTGCGGGATCGTTTAACACCAGTGTTATCAAGAAAACCGAATTGGAAATTGCAGAAATAGGCAAAGGGAATTCGGATATTTTCTGTATTGGCAAAAAAGGACGAGACTATTTTAAAAAACGAAATTATACAATCATTGAAGATCATGTTGAATTTTGGAATGAACTGGATTTCAATCATGCTGTAAAATTTGGTAACAGTATCATCAGCCATTTCCTTACAGGGAAAGTGGATGAAATCCGGGTGGTATACAACTGGTTTAAAAATGTCGGTGTTCAGGAAATTTCGTTGGAACAATTACTGCCACTTTCGTTTTCCGATGAAATAAAACAGTATGGAAACCGCATTTTTGAGCCCAGCAAGGAAAAAATTGTACAGTCTCTCATCCCGCGTCATTTGAATACCCAGGTGTGGAAATATTTGCTGGAGTCATATGCATCAGAGCAGGCAGCGCGGATGGTCGCTATGGAAAATGCGACAGAAAACGCAGGTGATATGATTAAATCTTTGCAATTGGAATTTAACAAAGCTCGTCAGTCAGCAATTACAACGGAAATGCTGGAAATTGTCGGCGGTGCAGAGGCATTGGTAACATAGTTTAGGAAAAGGAATTGTATGGCAGCAGAAGG
Organism: Fidelibacterota bacterium UBA7303; assembly: GCA_002471805.1. GTDB lineage: Bacteria > Fidelibacterota > Marinisomatia > Marinisomatales > UBA1611 > UBA2134. Next base: position 5,306 of record DKQR01000202.1, read on the forward strand.
AAAAATTTCACAAATCAAAAGTGTCGTCGTGGATGTTTTGTTTGAAGACGGAAATCTACCGGAAATCATGAACGCATTAGAACTTACACGGGATGACGGTACGAAACTTGTGCTGGAGGTAGCCCAACATCTGGGAGATTCCACCGTTCGAACAGTGTCCATGGATTCCACAGATGGACTCAAACGCGGACATAAAGTCATTGATAAAGGTGAACCAATTACGGTCCCGGTTGGTGAAAAAACGCTTGGCAGGATGTTCGATGTGCTGGGCAATCCTATTGATGATCAACCGGCACCGGAAGTTGAAAAGCGTCTACCGATCCATCGTGAGGCGCCAAAACAGGAAAATTTAACAACTTCTGCAGATATTCTTGTAACGGGTATCAAGGTATTGGATTTGATGGAACCCTACACGAAAGGTGGAAAAACAGGGCTGTTTGGCGGTGCCGGCGTGGGCAAAACGGTGCTCATTCAAGAATTGATCCATAACATTGCTACGGAGCATGGCGGATATTCAGTTTTTGCGGGCGTCGGCGAACGTACCCGTGAAGGAAATGATTTGTATCTTGAAATGACAGAATCAGGCGTCATCGAAAAAACAACCATGGTATTTGGACAGATGAATGAACCGCCGGGCGCACGTTTGCGCGTGGGACTCTCGGGCCTGACCATGGCAGAATATTTTCGAGATGAGGAAGGACGTGATGTGCTGTTGTTCATTGATAATATATTCCGTTTCACCCAGGCAGGAAGTGAGGTTTCCGCACTGCTGGGCAGAATGCCTTCTGCCGTGGGTTATCAGCCGACCCTGGGCACCGAGATGGGAGAGTTGCAGGAACGAATTACCTCAACGAAAAAAGGCTCCGTTACTTCGGTTCAGGCGATATATGTCCCGGCAGATGACTTGACCGACCCGGCACCGGCAACGGCATTTGCCCATCTGGATGCAACAACAGTACTGGAGAGGAAAATTGCTGAGTTGGGAATTTATCCAGCTGTGGATCCACTGGCTTCAACATCCCGGATTCTCGATCCGCGGGTGATTGGTGACCGGCATTACCGGGTAGCGCGAAATGTTCAGGAGGTGCTCCAGAAATACAAGGACCTGCAGGATATTATAGCGATTCTTGGAATGGATGAACTTTCCGATGAAGACAAACTGGTAGTTCACCGTGCGCGACGAATCCAGAAATTTCTTTCACAGCCATTCTCTGTAGCCGAGCAGTTCACAGGTACTCCAGGTCGATATGTGAGCCTGGAAGATTCGGTCTCTGGTTTTGAGGCAATCCTCAATGGAGACGTAGATGAGCTGTCAGAGAATGCATTCACTTACATAGGCACCATCGATGAAGCTGTGGAGAAACATAAAAAATCGGCCGCCTGATGAGTACCTTCCAATTTGAGATAGTAACTCCGACCCGTACTCTGGATAAAGGCCAGGTCAATTATGTACGCTGTCCTGGAATGGATGGCTCCTTTGGTGTAATGGCAAACCATCTTGAAGGTATCATCGCACTGTCTATTGGTGAGATCAAAGTTACCATAGATGGTAAGGAAGAATATCTTGCAACCAGCGGCGGATATACCGAGATCACAGATGAAAAGATGCAATTGCTGGTAGAATCTGTAGAAGACTCTGATGAGATTGATACGGATCGTGCCAAACGGTCTTTAGATCGTGCCCAAGTGCGGAAAGAAAAACATAGTCTTGAAATTGATGGAGCGAGAGTTGAACTATCATTGGACCGCGCGTTAAACCGGCTTCGAGTAGCGCGGCGATAAACGTATAATTCAAAATGAATTCAAAGAAACCGCTCGTAATTTTGGGCGGTTTTTTTTATGCTTTAAGAGAAATAAATGTATAAACGTACTCATACTTGTGGTGAACTTCGAAAATCCCATGTGGGAGAAACTGTTAATCTTAATGGATGGGTGAATACGGTCCGTCTCCATGGACAAATCGTTTTTGTTGATTTAAGAGATCGCTACGGAAAAACTCAAATTGTTTTTAACACTGATTCTTTTTCCGGTGACTTTGAAGCCGTGAAAAAACTTTCCATGGAAGACGTCTTATCGGTTCAAGGAATCGTTCGTGATCGTGCGGAATCGGCAATTAACCTCAATATGGATACGGGTAAAATCGAAGTATTGGTGACTGATTATTTGATGCTGAACGAGGCTGCTCCACTTCCGTTTGTTTTATCAGACCGAGAGAATGCAGAAGAAAACATTCGCCTGAAATACCGCTATCTCGAACTTCGGATGGAAGAACTTCAGCGGAATATTTTAATCCGCCATGATACCTACCAGGCCACACGTCATTATTTATCCGATAATGATTTTGTGGAAGTGGAAACACCAGTTTTAATGAAATCCACGCCGGAAGGTGCCCGGGACTACCTGGTTCCCAGCCGAATTCACCAGGGTAATTTCTATGCACTGCCCCAGTCTCCCCAGATTTACAAACAGATTCTTATGATTTCAGGGTATGACCGCTATTTCCAGATCGTGAAATGCTTCCGGGATGAGGATCTGCGGGCAGACCGCCAGCCGGAATTCACCCAGATCGACCTGGAAATGTCTTTTGTAGATGAAGAGGATATTTTCACCACAATGTCGGGTCTGACTCGACATATTTTTAAAACAATCCGCAATGTGGATCTTCCGGATCCTTTTCCCCGGCTGACCTATATGGAGGCTATGGATACCTATGGCTCGGATAAGCCTGATCTGCGCTATGAAATGACGCTGAAGGATGTGAAGGAATTCTCTGATAAATCTGAATTCAATGCTTTTAAGTCTGCCAAAACCGTAAAAGGACTAGTGGTGGAAGGAGGGGCGAAATATTCCAGGAAGATCATTGATGAGTTCACGGATTTTGTGAAAAAATACGAGGCCAAAGGGTTGGCATGGATGAAAGGAGAGAACGGGGTTCTCACCGGCGGTATCTCCAAATTTTTCCACGAAGATCTCCAAAAATCCATGTGTAAAAAACTGGGTATTAAAGATGGCGACGCTCTCTTAATGGTCGGAGATGAAAGAATGACGGTCCTGTCTGCCCTTGGCGCTCTGCGTGTTGAGATTGCCAGGATGGAAAATCTTGCAGAGGAAGGTGTTTTTTTACCACTATGGGTTACGGAATTCCCAATGTTTGAATATGACCGGGAGGCGGACCGGTATTTTGCAATGCATCATCCATTTACGGCGCCGAGGAAAGAAGACGTTGAAAAACTAGACAGCGATCCCTCCATTGCTCTCAGCCGGGGTTATGACTTGACTATGAATGGCCTTGAGATTGCCGGTGGTTCCATTCGTATCCATGCCCCTGAAGTTCAGAAAAAAGTTTTTTCCCTTTTAGGCCTTAGTTATGATGACGCAAAGGAAAAATTTGGTTTCCTGGTGGAAGCCCTGACCTACGGTTCACCGCCCCATGGTGGAATCGCCTTTGGGTTTGATCGTCTTGTTATGCTCTTGGCTGGGGCAGAAAATATCCGTGATGTGATCGCTTTCCCCAAAACCACATCAGCCACGTCTTTGATGGATGAGAGCCCCAGTAGCGTAAGTAGAGAGCAGTTGAAGGAGTTAGGAATTCAGCTCAGAAAAAAACCAAATAATTAACGTTACCAATTCCTATCTAACAATTGAAATAATGCTGACAGATTCATTCATCTAGTAATCTGGTCTGAAAAATGGATAATAAATAGTACGATCTGTATTCATCTCTAGAGTAATTCTACTCATTATTTTACGCAAATAATATCTCCAAAAACTGAGTTCCATCAGGGCATTGGCCAATGGAAAATTCGGTTAGAGATGGAATCGTAATTGAATCACCTGATCCGAGATTGTAGTTACGATTTCCTTGGAATAAGAGTTCCATACTACCGTTAAGTAAAAAGATAAAGTGAAATTCAGTTTCATGCTTTTCAGTAAATGATGTTTTATTCCCAGAAGATTTTACAACCTGAACCTGGGCAAGATCATGTGTAGCTTCTGCGATACCAATGTCCCGCATGATGAATCCTGGATTTCTCCAATCTTCCCAGTTAGCATTTTCTGCTTTATGAATGATAAAAGTTTGCCCGTTGAAAATCTGGGTCGGATCAATATTTGAATTGGGTAATTCAAGGTTCGGATCAGTGCAGGTCATATGACTCGCCGGTGACGTGATCTCGATGACTTCAAATTGATCAGAATTTTCAAGAACCCGGTGTCGTATCTCTGGGGGCTGTAAAAAACAATCTCCTTCTGTGAATGTAAATGGATCACCCTGATCTTCGTAAACCACTTTTCCCCAGCCTTTGTAACAATAGATCATTTGAAACCGAATTTTATGATAATGGACATAATCCGGTACAGGACCTGCTTTTTGGATTCGGATATGGGATGCGATAAATCGACCTCCATACCGATCTGAGATGAGGTTGCGATATTCCATGCCAGCACGTCCGATTTTCCATTTAGGTTCATTCAGTTTTGAGATCTGAAGGGATTGATTCCCTTTTGGAAGGAAATATGAGTCGCCAGAATGTTTAAATCGAATTTCAGTGCCGTTTGGTGCGATCAGATTTCCAGTTGTTTTTCCTGTAATAGTAATAACTCCAGGAGAGATTGTATCATCTTTTTTCAACCGGATTCGCAATCCAAAACCATAAATAACTGCATCAATTGGATTGTCCGCAGGATAAATCGATTCCAATTGAAACCCTAATTCATTCGAAAAAAAGGTAAGTGTTTTATCCATTTCTCCACATGGTAAAACAATTTCTGCAATTTGGTCATTTAATTTTGACATTTGTTTCTAATTATTTCATCTCATCTTCTAGGTCTACACCAAGCCCATCTGCAATGCGGTTGATATAATTAAAATAACCCGCAACCTGTGCCGCATCACTGATAGCCGATTGAGAAAATCCCACGCTTTCTAGTTTTTCCACATCTTTTTTATTCATATTACCGGGTGTTAAAGTCAATTTTTCTACCCATGAACAAAGTATCTTGTCTATATCCGACAATTGAGCTTCACGCCAATCTTTTTTCAACTGCTCTGCTAAATCCTGGTCCCCGACTTCATCCCGGAAATCATCCCCGTGGGCTTCGATTCAATACTTACAATGGTTTACTTGGGAAACCACTGTAGCGATCATTTCGCGCTGTGCTCTTGATAATTCCGATGCACCATGCATGATGGTGAGATACATGCGCATGGCATCTTTTAAAGCAGCCGGGCTCTGGCTCATGATCTTTAAAATATTATAGACGCGTCCGGCCCGGTGGATACCTTTTTCGTATTCCTGTTTAACGATGCCGTCAGCATGATCCGGATCAATTGTATTTATGTAGGCCATAATGATATGGTTTATTACTCGGAGCTTGTATAATCTCGATTCATACGTGCGTTATAATCAAACCCTTCTTTTGCGCCTAATTTACGGCCTATCCAGTAAATACCGGTTCCAATGATTCCCCCAATTAAAACCCAAAGAAATACATCCGGGAGCGTGGTTAGGGTAAAATATCCCATGGCCAAAATGACAGTTCCTCCAATGACCCAAAGCACGGGGATGGATGGTCGGAATTGAGCAGATTCATACAGGGATGAATTCACGTAGGGTAAACAGACCAGCGAAATTCCCTGGATCAAATAAATTATAAAAATACCAATCAATCCCGTATTCAATAAAAAAACAGCGGATTTTGACCATATGAGACCAAGGCAAATGATTCCGCTAATGATCAAACTTACATGAGGTGTCCGCCAGACTGGATGAACCTTTGATAATACCGGAGGAAGTAGTCGGTCTTCGCTGAAAACAAAGAACATTCTCGAAGGGACAAGGATTGAGCCGTTTATACTTGTCAGGAAAGCGCTCATAGCACCGATAGCTACGATACTCGATCCCCACCTGGGTAAATAAACACCTGCTGCATCGGCCATAGCAGACTGGGATGTTGCCAAAGAATCAGCGGGGAGGACACCAAAAGCAACGAAGGACATGGAAAAAAAGATCACAACTGATATCGACACTCCACGGACAAAAATCATGGGTAGAGTTTTTGTTGGGTCCTTTGTTTCGCCTGCAACCTGGGAGAGGGTTTCAAAGCCTGCATAACTGAAAAAAAGCATAGGCATGGCTTTCATGAGTCCATCAAATCCCATTGGGAGTAAAGGATCATAAAAAGTGAGATCCACCGCAAAAAATCCCGGAATCACCAAAATTAAAATACTGAAAATCAGAATACCCAGCATGACCGTTTGGATCTGGCCATAATGTTTGATGCCAACCATATTGATCCCATAGAAAAAGATGAGTGCGATAGATCCCCAAACTTTCGGGTCAGCATCTGGGTAGAAAAAAGTTAAATATTCACCAAAACTGGTGGACATGAAGGAGATAGCACCAATAAAAGCCAGGAGTTTCATCCACATGGCAATGAAGCCCAGGTAGTAATTCTTGAAGGTCCTGGAAATATGTATGTAAGCACCGCCGGGACGTGTACCAAGTGGTGTGGACACAAAAACACTGTAGGTCAATGCTGTACAGATAACAATTGGTGCAAAGAGTAAGTACGCTAGGGGGACGGAAGACCCTGCCATCGCTCCTGCTTCACCAGTTACTCTAAAAATGCCTGCACCAACAAGAATACCAATGATAGTGGCGTACCCGGAGAGAGGACCCAGGTCCCGACGAAGTTTAGTCTTTTGTACAATCATATAGAAGTCTAGTCTGCCTGATTCAATCTATTTTAAAGTTTTACCCGTCAATTCAGATAGTTGGGATTTGATCATGATCAAAAAAAGTGCTGAAGAAAGTCCCACGGCGCTAAAGATCATACACATAACCATGATCTGGTACCGGACAGCAATAAGTGGAGACACACCAGAAAGAATCTGACCGGTCATCATCCCGGGCAGGGAGACCAACCCAACAGCAAAAAGAGAGTTTGTAATTGGAATAAGAGCTGCTCTCAAGGCGATGCTCCGTGCTTGAATATATTCTACATTTCTATCCATTTCGGCCTGCAGTCGCTCCGCAGCGAGGCTGACACCATTCATAGAACTTGCGAATATCATTCCAGCCAGGGGAATCATATAGCGGGGCATGAACCAGGGGTTCAATTTTAAAACGAATTGAGTCACCAGAAACAGCGTTAAACCACCGCCAATCAAAATAGCCATCAGGGCAAACTGATAAAATTTCCTTCTTTTCTGCTGTATGGTTCGCAAGGCAATCCAGCTTGCGGCAAAGACCATCACTGACAAAACACCTACAGTGATGGCCGCATCATTGGATTCGAAGATATAAACCAGGAAATAACCGATCAGCAGCAGTTGCACCAGCATTCTGATAACAGCATAGATTGTATTTTTCCATTCCAGAGACCAGGTATGGAGCAGACCGATGACTACTGCTGCCGGGATAAAAACCAACAAGAGGCTGGTAAAGGGAATTACAGTTATGGATTCATTCATGGCAGGTTATCGTGACATGATTTTATGGATCATGATAGTTCTCCGGTGGAGCGATGGTTAGGTGTTCACTTTATTACTTGATTCAATTATAGTGAGCAATTACTGGAACAATTTCCTCACCTGCTTGATAGCATTCTGGACACAAATTTCAGTTGTCCTATGTAGTTCCAGTCCGCTGTACCAGTAGGAATTGGACCAGACTAAACTGCCGGAGTCAGTGTCCCGCATTTTGAGTATTATTCCCACACGGGTCCGGGTGTATTCTATCCTGCTGCCCTGTGTTATGTCGCCGCCATGGGTTGTTGTTGTTGTGCTGGCAGAGGTTTCTGCTTTTTCATTTCCG
>DKQR01000203.1 GCA_002471805.1 Fidelibacterota bacterium UBA7303
TTAATTGCGGTTATCAGGGAATTCCCCAAGGAAGGAATTACCAATGAACTGTTGCAGTTTAGAGGCGCCCAGAGGGTGGCCAATATTGCTTTAGAAGTTGGTGTAAAGCGGTTCCTGCTGATGAGTGCCTTGGGAACCAACTGCGGGCCTGGAGCGTCCAAATATTTTAAGGCCAAACACCTGGCTGAACAGGCAGTAAAAAACACAGAACTAAACTGGACCATCCTGCGGCCTTCTTCCATATTTGGCGATCCCTGGGGATTTGGACGACCGGAATTTTGCACCATGCTCAATAAAGATATGCTGAATCTGATACCATTCCCGGGATTTCTTCCCTTTCCAGCACCGTCATTTTTTACCGGATTGAACCCTTTTAATGCAGGCAGTTTTTCCCTTTCCATGATCCATGCAGCAGACGTGGCAACATTATTTGCAAACGTTCTGGATGACGATACAGCAATTGGCAAAACACTGGAACTGGGAGGTAAGCAGGAAATGAGTTGGAATGAGATTATCAAAGCAATTGCATCGAGCAGCGGAAAAAAAATCTTTATGATGCCCGTTCCCTTCTTTGCTGTCTGGCTGGCTGCTCTTATGCTTGATCGTTTTACCTGGTTTCCGGCGACCAGAGATCAACTCCAGGATCTTGTTCAGGGGAATACATGTAATTCCAGGGAACTATTCAAACAATATTCCATAGAACCAATTCCATTTAGTGTTGAAAATATGGACTACTTATCGAAATAAATTCTATGAAAAAAAAGCTCATTATTTTAATATCAATTATCTTTTCATTTGCTTCCGGACAGAATGGTATCATATCAGGATTTGTCACCGATTCATCATCCGGAGAAGCCCTGATTGGTGCCAATGTTGTATTAATAGAAAGTGGAAAAGGAATGGCCACGGAAATGAATGGCTATTATATCATCCAGGGTGTTGCAGAAGGAACGTACACGCTGATGGTTTCCTATGTTGGTTTTAAAACCTACCGTGCACCGGTCTCCATAGCCGCCGGAGAATCAAAAAAAATAAATGTTACACTATCAGAGAAAATGGTGGAAATGACCGAGGTGGAAGTAACTGCAGAAAGACTCCAGCGGCGCAATAATATACAGCCCAGCAAGATCAACCTTAGCCCGCGGATGATGAAAGCGGCACCGGCACTGGCAGAACCGGATCTCTTTCGTACCATCCAGGCCCTTCCAGGGGTTCTGACCACATCTGAGTTCAGTACCGGATTGGTGATTCGTGGTGGTAATACGGACCAGAACCTGATACTGTTGGACGGCATTACTGTCTATAATCCGTCCCACCTGGGTGGAGTATTCTCCAATTTTATTGTGGATGGGGTAAAGGAAGCAGAGCTGATTAAGGGCGGATATAATGCGGAATACGGCGGCCGCCTTTCAGCGGTACTGAATGTAATAAGTCGGGAAGGAAACAGAAATAAATTCAAGGGCAAAGCGAACCTTTCGCTCTTATCGGCCCAGACCACCCTAGAAGGGCCTTTTTATAAAGGCGCTTGGCTGGTTTCAGGCCGTCGTACTTATTTTGATGTCCTATTACCAAAGGTGCTTCCGGAAGGCACCGCATCCAAGATTCCGCCGTACTATTTCTATGATATCCAGAGCCATATCTTTTCTGATATTACATCGCAGGATCGGGTGTCAATTAGCTTCTACAATGGAATTGATGATCTCATATTTGACACCTTCGGTTTAACAGCCAAATGGGGAAATAATACTGTAAGTACCCACTACAGACGGGTTTTCTCTGAGAGGTTAATTGGAAATTTTCTCATTGCCAACAGCATTTTCTTTACGGAATTTGGCCTAGGTGGTTCCAGCGGGATACAAAGTAAGAATGAGATTGACGATATTACTGTTTCTGGAAACATGACCTGGTTTAAATCTCCAGAAACCACGGTGAAATTTGGAGTGCAGCATAAAACACTAGGTTTTCAGTACCTGAATTCTTTTCAGGATTCCATACAGTTTGAAATCAAGACCCGGCCTGCGGAATTTGCACAGTATATGAAATTCAAATATGCGCCCAACAGTGTCTGGATTATTGAACCTGGTCTGCGCTTGAGTCATTACAACGTGTTTCCGGATTCTCTTTTCCCTGACTTGCGCCTGGGGGTGAAATACCTACTTACAGACGACCGCTATATCAACATGTCTATGGGGAATTATCACCAGTTTATCTGCACCTTCCAGGATGATTATAATCCTACCATCCTGGACCAGTGGATTGCAGTGGACCCCTCTGTTGCCCCGGGAAAATCAACACAATTTGTGCTGGGTTACGAGGAATATATCCGTAATACATATAAGGTCCAGATTGAAGGATATTATAAAGATATAAAAAATCTTCTGACCTTTGAGGAAAAAAGATCTACCACTGACGCGGAAATTTCCGATGAAAAACTTTCCGACATCCTGACTCCCGCCGATGGTTATGCATACGGCCTAGAAGTATTTGGCCAAAAAATGTCAGGAAAGCTTAGCGGATGGTTGGCCTATACGTTCTCTATTTCGCGAAAGGTCATGAACAGCATTTACGTTGGTGAAGTGCGTGAATACTATACTAATTGGGACCGTACCCATGCCTTCAGCGCCCTGGGAAATTACCAGTTTAATGAGAAATGGGAGATGAACTGGCGGTTGGCCCTACAATCGGGGCAGGCTTATACGCCCATCCTGGGTTACTATGTACAGCATTTTCCCGGGAGCCCGGACGAAACCTTCCGCACCATTCCTGGCACCAGGAATTCAGGCCGTTATTCGCCCTACAGCAGGCTGGACCTGGGCCTGGTGTACCACGCCAAGATCCGCAGCACGAAGCTGGATATCTTCCTGCAGATTATCAATACTTTCAATAGGGAAAATGTTTTTGCTAAGCGTTACACCCTCGGCAACACTTACAATGGACTGGATGACGATGATGACTGGGTAGCAGAAGAGCATGACACCAACGGGAATGGTGAGCCGGACGCGGGTGAACCAAACGTGGATGAAGCTGATGAAAGCAAGATACAAGAGAATAAAATCAGCCTTTTCCCAATAATTCCAACCATTGGGTTTACCTGGGAATTTTAACAATGAAAAAATTAATTCAAGCTTTAGTCTGCCTCGGCATAATTAGCTTGCTGATCCAATCCTGCGATTTTAATGACCAGGAAATTATCTATGAGGAAAAGTTGGTTGTGTTTGCTTCTATTGTGGCCAATATGCCCGTTATGGATACTGTTTTTGTATCTCGGTCTGCAAATCTGGGGGAGGATATTGTTGCGAATGAGCTTTGGATTGATGATGCTGATGTACGCCTGATACATGATTCAAGCTCTGCAGAACTGGTTTTCCATTCAGTCGGGAATGGGCGTTATTTCCCAATTCGGCCTGGTGCAGGTATGGAAGAGATTACAGAATACCTGGATTTCATCATACAACCCGGCGACACCTATCGCCTGGTTGTTGTCCACGATCAGGATTCCGTGATCGCCGCTACTGATGTTCCTGTATCGTTTGATATCTCTCCCGCGGATATGGGTACCTATACATGTCCCGATGGTGAAATACTACCCGTAGGGGACGTGGATGTAAACAATTTGGATGAATTGTCGCTGGAAGAGCTTGTTCAACTTTACCAGGATCCTGCAGGTTTTGTTGCTGCCAACAATATTAACGTAGATTCAATCATCTTCCGCTTTGGGGATTGTTTTACCAAAAGTTTTGCCAGTTATCCCATGTTTGGGATTGATTTCAATGATGATGATTACAATACAATCCAGATTATTTCCCTGGCTCTTGAGGCGAACACTGTTGGATTTGAGCCACAGCTAGACATAAACAACGATGGCAACATAGACGAAAATGAATTTTCGGACCGCAACCGCAATGGCATACGTGACAGCTGCTATATCAACTTGATCTACAACGAGCAGAAAACCAAATACTTCGATAATGACAGCTTGTCCTACAATGATATTGCCAGGATCTGGAAAAACCCTTTACGGCGGGAGACACAAAAGGGGACCTGGCGGGAGAACAGCCCCTACCGCTATAATCCCTGGCTGTGGAATATTGAGAGTGCGCCCACGGTGGTCATGTGGCTGTATTTTGATTATTATGGATACTACCTGATGACCTTTAATGCCACCAGTGAATCTTATTTCAACTACTTCAGCGGCGACCCGGTGGGGCAGAATATTTATCTTTTGCCTGATACCAACCTGGAAGGAGGGCTGGGTGTTTTTTACAGTTCCGCAGCCACTTCATTCCTGGTTTATGTGCAAAAGGACGAAGATTAAATTAGGTTATATGTCCCAGACGTGTACCAGTTCTCCGCCCAGGTAGCCTGTGATACAGACACTGACGA
>DKQR01000048.1:0-146 GCA_002471805.1 Fidelibacterota bacterium UBA7303
GAACGGATGAACGGCAAATGAAGATTAACGCCGGCACGAAAAAATTATTGACGAAATAAATGATATGACTGATACTTTAAACTATATAAAGGGGAGGATGAATGGTAAATCACAATAAAGGTTTTTGTTCGTCATACCCGGCCCAG
>DKQR01000048.1:441-7362 GCA_002471805.1 Fidelibacterota bacterium UBA7303
TGTTCGTCATACCCGGCCCAGCTGTCATTTCATCGAATCCTCCTTGTGCATCCGGTTACTGGCTCAACCGATGTCCTCAACACGCAGCTGGGCCATCCTTTATAGGCGTATGGGTGGGTTATGCCAAAACACAGAAAAACGCCACTTCAACTATACCGCGACACAGTTATCGTGGAGTTAAAGTATATCCGGAAAACAGTGGACAAGAACGAGACGTCTCTTGAGAAACTTAATGGCAGGGTTAGGGAAACAGAGCAGGCTGTTGAGAAAATTAAAGGGATTGGTTCTGTACTTGGTATTATTTTTAGCGGTTTCATTGCTTGGCTATACCGTGTAAAAGGTGGTTAAACATTTTAAAATGACAATAATCAATAAAAAGGAGAATATAATATGGAATGGTTAAGCTGGACTAACGGTGCTTATTTGGCAGCGATAATTATTGGCGGTGGAATGACCTTTGCTGCTGCTAAATATAAAAACCTATTGAAAGAGATAAAGGAAGCATTAAATACTTATCACGAAGCTGCTAAAGATGGAAAGATAACTGAAGCGGAACGCGATAAGATTGTCAAAGAAGTATTAGACATTGCTTCTGCCGGTGTAAAGATTTTCTGGAAATGGTAGAATATACATTAAATAATGCCATTTTTAACAGTAGATGACGAGGGTAATTATTTAAGTTGCCCGGAGTGCGGTTCTTCCAATTTAACACGCAAAGGTTATAAAGAGACAAAAGACGGCCTGCGCAAACAACGCTGGCTTTGTTCTTACTGTAATTACCGCACCATATACCCTGCCCGCAACAGCCGGGATACTATTACCGAAAATGTCCGGTTAAGCAAGCAAAAGCAGGGCTATCAGGATCGCAACCGGATCGAGCGCAAGTCCTTCAGGGAATACGCCCGGGTTGAAAATGCTGTTTCTGAATTAAATAAAAACCTCATTAAAATATTAACAAAGCATAAGCTATCCCCCCTAAAAAGATTAAAAAAAGAAAATAACAGTTGCATTGGTGTGCTGCAGCTGTCCGATAACCACTTAAATGAGCGCGTTGACCTGCCGCATAACACCTTTAACTACGAAATAGCCGGTAAACGCCTGAAATTGCTCACAGAACGCGCTAAAATGTTTTTTAAGATGTATGGCGTATCTAATGTACTTGTCGCCTTTACAGGCGATTTACTGAACTCCGACAGAAGATTGGATGAATACCTTACCAATGCCGGTAACAGATCAGCGGCGGTGTTCTGTGCAGTAGACCTGTACCAGCAGCTGATCCGTGATATGAAGCGCAGTTTTAATTTGTCTGTATTAAGTGTCAGTGGTAATGAATCAAGGATAAAAGACGATTACGGCTGGGCCGATGTGGTGGCTACTGATAACTACGATCATACTATTGTCAATATACTGCGGTATATATTCAAAGGCAGCGACATAGACTTCATTGATGGAGATCCGATGGAAAAGGTTGTTGACTTGGGAGGACAAAAAGTTTTATTTATTCACGGACACGGCAGGATAAAGGCAAACCACGAAACAGCTATTAATCAGATCAAGGGTGTATATACCTCAAGAGGAATTAATTTAGACTATGTGGTATCAGGCCATGTACATTCTGCAAGGGTAGGTGATACATCCGCAAGATCAGCGTCGCTGGTTGGTGCTAATGATTATAGTGAAAAAGCATTGAATCTTGAAAGTCGAGCATCACAGAACTGTTATGTATTTCATAATAACGGCAACCGGGACGGCATCAGGATCGACCTGAATAACGTGGAAAATATCAAGGTTGGATATACTGTAGCTGAAGAAACGCAGCAATACCACGCCAAATCTTATGACAAACTACATGAACCGGTTACAATAATGAAGATTCAGGTATGAAAAAGAAAAAGACAATTTCAAAGCACGATATTATCCGTGCCATTAACAGCCTTAATCACAGTATGAATAGCCTTGTGGAAAGACTTGAGCTGCTGGAAAAGAATTTCGGTGAATATGTGGAAATGAAAGATGATGTTGGGAAGCTGAAAAAATATAGAAGTAAAAAAAAAGAAGGGAGTCTATCATGGGTAAAGCGTTTAATGCAATGGTTAAAAATATCATTGAAAGAGAAGGCGGATCAAAAATAACCCGCGATCCGGATGATCCCGGCGGAACTACTCGCTTTGGAATAAGCCAACGCGCTCACAAGGATGTAGACATTGAGAATCTCACCTATGATAAGGCTTCGGATATTTATTACGAACATTATTATAAACCTGCCAAAACAAGATCATTCCCTATTGACTTACAGGAAATATATCTTGATATGGTAGTGAATATGGGTTACAGCCGTGCAGTAAAAGTTGTGCAGCGGGCAGTGAACGCTAAAGGAGCTGACCTGATAGTTGATGGCAAACTTGGGCCTAAAACGCTTGGAGCAGTCAAAGATAAAAACCTTGAACCAGAAAGACTTACAGCCTACCGCGTTGTTTACTATGTAGAACTCTGCAAAAAACGCCCTTCAATGTGGAAATATTACTTTGGATGGTACCGCCGATCTACTGAAGTATAGTATTTTCTCATAATTTATTAGTAGAAAAGGTTATTTTGACGTAGTTTTTGGGCGAAATATAAGGGCTATACTATGATAATCAAGGCTTCACAAGTAAGAAAATTGTTTAATGAGCGCAAAGTTCAGATAAGTGATGATGCGGTTAAAATGATTGGAGACATTGTAGCGAGGGACGTAAGAAAGATGGTTGCTCGCTGTGTTGAGGGCAATGTTCCGCGTTTAACAAGTTCTCTCATTTATATTGCGCTTGGCAACTTAACGCACAAGGAGTAAACAATGGACAGAAAACAGTTCTTGAAGGAACGTCTTACAGGACTTGGTGGATCGGATATTCACCATTTATTCAATGAAGAACCATACGGATGCTCTCGCAAGCTGTGGTATGACAAAACGAGTCAAGAGCCTGACTACCCGGTTATTGCTTCCAATATTATGACAAGGGGCAATAAGCTGGAACAGTTGATCAGGGAAGAATATGTTTTGCATACTGACAGGAAGATCCGCAGGGTTAACCGTATGATAACCAGTAAACAACATCCGTGGGCCATGTGTCATCTTGATGCTGAA
The DNA here is from genome assembly GCA_002471805.1 of Fidelibacterota bacterium UBA7303. Taxonomy (GTDB): domain Bacteria; phylum Fidelibacterota; class Marinisomatia; order Marinisomatales; family UBA1611; genus UBA2134. The sequence continues at coordinate 3,566 of DKQR01000048.1, forward strand.
ATTGTAGCATTTGATGATCGTAAAACCGGGATACTGGAATGTAAATCAGTTGGCAGGCCGATGTATTACAAGATCAGGGATGAGGGGATTCCCACCAGTTGGATATGGCAGATGCAACACTATCTGCTGACAACCAATCGTCAATGGGGCAGTTATGCTGTGCTATGGGCTGATAATTGGGAGTTCATTCACTTTGATGTTGAGGTAGATGCAGAATTGCAGGAATCAATCATCAGTGCCGGCACAGGTTTCTGGCGGATGGTTGAGAACGGCCCTGCGCCGGTACAGCTGGACGCAAAAGACAAACGCTGTTCCAACTGCGAATACCGCCACACCTGTCAGGGTGAAAAACTGATGGTGCTTGCACAGGGAAATTCTGATGAGGTACCATTCGATAATTCGCTTGACACGCTAATGAATGAGTATGCTACAGTGAAGGTATTACAGGAGGAGACAGCAGCACTGGTCGAAAGCAAGAAGCAGGATATTAAAGAAGCGCTTGGTGACCGGGTGTTAGTTGATTGTACAGGTTTCCGTTTGTATTACAAACCGGTTGAATCAACACGGTTCAAGAGTTCTGCTTTGAAAAAAGAGAACCCTGACCTATATGAAAAATATGCTTACAAAAGTGTATCAAGACCATTTCGCATTAGATCAATATAGGAGGATACAATGACGAAAGTAACAAGTGTAGTGATCCCAGACACCGATTTCACCGAGGGTCAGATCATCACAATAAAAGAAACTGTTGCGAGTGGTGCAACAGACAATGAACTGAAGCTGTTTCTATACCAGTGCAGTCGCACCGGGCTTGATCCGTTGAGCAAACAGATTCATTTCATTAAAAGAGGTGGAAAAGCAACTATCCAAACCGGCATTGACGGTTTCCGGGCCATTGCTGAAAGAACAGGTAAGTATGCTGGTAATGATGACTACCTGTTTAACAATGATAAGACGATGTATGAAATGCTGAAGGCGAAGATGGAAAACCCTATCACAGCAACTGCCACGGTTTATAAGATTGTTGGCGGGGTAAGAGTATCCTTTTCCGCTACGGCGATATGGGATGCTTACTGTCCAAAGGGTAATGAATCGTTTATGTGGAAAAAAATGCCATACCTGATGCTGGGCAAGTGTGCTGAAGCGCTGGCATTGCGTAAAGCGTTCCCTAACGATTTAAGCGGTGTTTATACTGATGATGAGATGGAACAGGCTCAAACACCGCCGGAAGTTGTTGTTAATGCAACCAATAAAAAGATGAAAGCACTCAAAGCAAAGGTTGAGGATGCGAAAAATGGAAAAAACCCGCCGAAGGAAATGACGGAGGAACAGCGTAAAGAGATTGAGAAGCTGGTGGAAGATGAAAAATGTACCGGTGTTAAAAATGATGTGGATTTATGGTTGTCGGAAAAGGTTGATAACCACACCTTTGCAGCTGGTGAAAGAACAATCGAGAAACTCAAGAAGATTATTGAAAAATGAGATATTATGAAGTATCTGTCAGAACTTGGGTTTCTGCCGATTACAAGAGTCTAACGCAGGATGGACAGCTATTATGGCTGTTCTTCCTGTGTGGGCCTATTAAAACGCCTTTACCGGGGTTTTACAGTGTGGGTGCTGGTGCTTGTTTAGATCATCTGCGCTGGGAGCCGGAAAAGTTTTATCAGGCGTTCAGAGAATTACAGGATCGTGAGATGCTGGAATTTGATGATGAAAATAATGTTATTTATTTACCGAAGTGGGCCAAGTATAACAGACCGCCGTCCAACCCTAATGTAATGAAAAGCTGGTTGTCTCTGCTTGAGAACATACCTGATTGTAATTTAAAGATGCACTACATAGACGGACTTGCTGACGTGGTCAGGAATCTTGATGAATCAATACAGGCAGTGTATGATAATTGGACAGCCCTGTATGGTATTTCTGCTGAAAACATTGAAGATATGGAGATAGATTACGATGTCTGACAATAGTAAATCTTATTACAAGATGACAGATCAGGAAAAAAGGGATTATTCCAAACATATACAAACAAAGTACATAAGAGATTTTGCTGAATATTTAAAGATTATAAACAAAGGCCGGATCACGATGCACAAGCGGCAGATCATTGAATGGGTAGAGGGTTTGCGTACTTTCAGCCCGGATGTTCTGGAGGCTGGCTGGAAAAGCTGGATTCAGAAACTCAAACCGCACTATGTACCCTCTATTTCTGATGGTATTGCACATTTTAAGGCAGTATCAGCCAACATATCGCAGAAAACACACCATAAGACCAAACACGAAGAAATGAGCCTTGAATCAGGCAGTGATTTCAGTCAGCTGATGCAGATTTGTATGTCGTATTCAAACATCGGGCCTATAGGATTTCACAAGAATTGCATACGTTTTTATGAGGATATGCTGGCGAAGGAAACTGTCAAAGATAACAAAAGATCATTTAATGATGCTCTACGAACCCACAAAAAATTATTAAAAGAAGCAGAGGCTAATTCTGATTTCCAACAGATTTCCAAAAATCACCAGAAAAAAATAGTTAAAAAAATCAAAGAAGTGTTTGTCGATCCGCCTAAAAAGAAGATAATGCGCGGTGATCAAAGTCCGATATAATATGCGTAAAGATGTAGCCATTGAATTAAAGAATAAGGCGGAAAACATCGCCCGGAAATACTCAAACACCGAACGGACGCAGAATTTCAACAATGAAACATTTGAAGTATCAGAAATCATTCCGCTATCTGCACAAGTAGCGATGGTCATATTTGAAAAGAATACCGGAAAAAGGGCAATCGCGCATTTCATTCATGTAAATCATCCGAAAAATCCATTTTGGCAATACTATTTTTTAACATCGGAACATTTCATAAACCTCGATATGCTTCAAAAGAAATACGCGGAAATAGAAAAGCATAATTTTGAATTGAACTTTGAACAACAAGGGGAGTTCTTATGATTACAATAGCAACTTGGATAGCAAATATACTGATATTCGCCATTGCAGCAATATTGTGGATTGTGGCAATATGGTGCAGTATGTTATTGTTATTCACTTTCATAGATAGAATAAAAGGGCAACGGAATTAATATGAATAGAGTAGCAACAGCGACAGTAAAATATACAGAAGCAGAAATTCTATTATTAATAAACAGTCTGGAAATGACGATTTCAACAAAAGTGCCATGTGTTATCAATGGGCAGTGGAAAACACCATACGAGAAACTGCAAAAAGACTTAAAAAGGATTAAGCGGGAATTGATTGACTTCAAACATAAAAAAAGTCTTGAGCCGGAAAATAAAGATAAAAGTGCCTGAAATACACAGAAGGGGATTTATGTTTGTGGATAAACACGATAAGCAGGTAATGATTAAAGATTTGGAACAATACCTGAAAAAAGAATATCATTACATACTTAAAGAAATAAGTGATTCTAAATTAAAAAGATTATGGACATTATTGCATGGCAGGCTACCTGAATAAATTTTACAGACTTACCATTAAAATTAACCTCCCATTCAAGTACGTCAAAAAAAGCACCAGCATTACGCCGGTTACGCCGTTTCATATACCGTGCAGCATAAAATTTATCGAAAAGGAGAAAAACAATGGTTGATAAAGATAGAATAACAAAGTACCTGCCCAAGACTGACTTGAATTGGCTAACAAGTGAAGCAGAACGGTTAGCGAAAAAAGGGTGGGCAACTTTGATTGTAACCCAATACAGAGAAAGGGGGGGTGAAAAAGTTGAGGCCTATGCACTTTTTAAGGAATAAGAAAATAAAAAAAATATTTAAAAGC
>DKQR01000219.1 GCA_002471805.1 Fidelibacterota bacterium UBA7303
GTATTCGCACTATGAATGACCACCAGCGGAAACAAGCCAGTCGATATAACGTGGAAGTAATCAGCATGAGTGAATTTTCTACCGATCTCAAACTCAAGTTTGATGGCCCCGTTTATATTTCTATTGACATGGACGGCCTGGATCCGGCTTTTGCTCCTGGAGTATCTCATCCTGAGCCCGGTGGTCTTTCCACCCGGGAAATGATCACCGTAATACAAAATATAAAAGGTAATATCATTGGTGGCGAAATCGTAGAGTATAATCCGGACCGGGATATCAATGATATTACCGCTGCAACTGCGGCAAAAATATTTAAAGAACTTCTGGGGAAAATGCTGATTTGATTGCACGTTCTTCAATGCCGGAGCCGACTGCAGAATAAACTATTCTAAATCATGATTACTAATAACCTTATCAAACGTTACCAAGCCCTGAAGCATAGAAAATACCGCCGGGAATACAACCAATTCCTGATTGAAGGAAAAAGAATTATCCATGAGGCAATAAAGCATAACGCTGCAATCCATACTTTACTTTATACGGAATCATTCAAGAAAAACAATCAGGATTTCATTGATGATCTAATTGCCAAAGGATGCCGCCTTGAATGTATACCAGAACAACAGATTAACAAAATTTCCGTAACAAAAACACCATCAGGTATCATTGCTGTATGTACTTTATCAGAGACAGTACAACTTAACTTTACAACTGATAGATGGCTTTATCTGGACCATATTTCAGATCCTGGAAATTTGGGGACACTCTTAAGAACGGCAGCCTGGTTTCAACTGAACAATATTGCTCTCACACCCGATTCTCTGGATCCGTATAATCCAAAAGTGGTCCGGGCTGGGATGGGCGCCCATTTTCATCTTGCAATCCATTCAAATATGGATATAAACATTTTTATAGAAAACAACTATTACATTGTCGGGGCAGATCATCGCGGTGAGCTCCTAACTCAGTCACTCGTAATTCCTGAGCGCTGGGTTTTGGTGCTTGGAGGCGAAGCACACGGATTATCAGGCCCCGTAAATAAGAAATTAGACAGAACATTGGCAATCCCGAAAAGCGGAGCTGGCGAATCATTAAATGTGTCCGCGGCAGGCGCTATTCTGATGCACCAATTATCTAGAAAATAAAAAGCGGATCCACCTTTTTAGTAGACCCGCTAACAGTGCTGGTTAATTTTATGGTTTTAATTATCAACGAAACATAATTCTACCAAGCCAGGCAAACAACCGATATTTCTGGAGAATAAACGTACTTAAATCATCTTTTCTAATTTCAGATCGAGAGCCGTAACTTTTACGAAATGGAATTTCAGGAACCCGACCCTAATGAACAACAATACGCTAACACTCCGCACAGCATTTGTTGTGGTAATTGCATCCATCTTGTCTGCTTTATTGGTTGGCTGGCTGGTTATGGGGATCGGTCTGGCTACTACAGAAACACCCACTAAATTCTATACCTTTCTTTCCGTCATTATCGGCCAGGGATTTATGCTGGTTCCTTTACTGGGATTTTTGAAATTACGCAATGAACCAATTGTTAAAAGACTGCGGTTAAATCCCGTTTCAAAGAATATAGCATTGTGTGCCGCAAGCCTGGCTTTGGGATTGACTGTATTGTCCGACGAATTGGATCGTGTCATCCAAATCGTTTTCCCCCAGCCTGATTACATTCTTGATCTTAATATTGCCCTGCAGCCGGATTCTGCTATAGGATTTATTTTGTTGTTTCTTGCAATTGTAATTATTGCGCCCGTTGGGGAAGAATTATTATTTCGCGGATTCCTGCAGCAATTTCTTGAACAGCACTGGAAAGATGTGACCCGCGCTATTTTGGTCACCAGTCTGTTTTTTGCTATCATCCATATGAATTCATACTGGTTGATACAAATCTATATTTTAGGAATCTTCCTGGGGTATTTATCTTGGCGAACCGGTTCTGTTATCCCCAGTCTGATTCTGCATGCAATCAACAATGGAACAGCCCTGATTTTTTCCTTCACAGAACTTAACCTGGATAACATTTATCTATGGCACGATCATGTGGCCCCCTGGATTATTATTTTATCGATTGGATTATTTACCTATGGCTTTAAAGGAATTAATCTTACAGATGGCCAAAAATGAGAAAAGAACTGTTTGATCACGAAATCACGATTCTTCGTGACACTTTTAGACGACTTTTGCGTCGCAACGCCAACACCAATCTGGCCAAACTGATTGATAAGACACACCCTGCAGACCTAGCCATTATTTTCCGCTATTTCCTGGATGAGGAACAGGAACATGTTTTTTCAATAATGAAAGCAAACGAACAGACGGCAGCATTTCTGGTGGAACTGGATGATACCATACTACAAAATTTACTGGAAGAGGAAAACCCCGAGCGTATCTCAGCCCTGATTCGTCAGGCGCCTGTTAATGACCAAAGTTATATCCTGGGCAACCTTGACGAAGAAAAAGCACAATCGGTCATTGATCTATTAAAACTGGAAGAGAAGGAAGAAATTGAAGAACTGATGGGCTATCCGGAAGATTCTGCTGGTGCAATGATGACGACGGACATTTTCACACTGTGGCAGGATACAACCTGTGGTGATGCACTTAAAACACTACAGGATCAGGAAGATGCAGAAATGGTTTTTTATCTATACCTTACCGATGAGGATGGGCGCCTTACTGGTGTGGCTTCGCTTCGCGCCCTGGCCACATCCCAAGTTGATACAAAAATGTGCGATATCATGATCAAACGGGTTCATTCTGTTCGTCCTGAGACTGATCAGGAAGATGTTGCTAAAATTGTAGCTCAATACAATTATTTAGCCGTCCCGGTTTTAGACGAAAGTGAGCACCTGTTGGGAATTGTGACCGTAGACGACGTGGTGGACGTAATCCGGGAGGAAGCAACTGAGGATTTTCTGCAAATGGCCGGTGCGGGCAAGGACCGGGAAATCCTTTTAAAGTCAAGCTGGGAAAATGCCAAGGCGCGATTGCCCTGGTTATTCGCCAGCTGGGTAGGGGGCATTATTGCTGCCAACATAATTGGCGCTTTCGAACATATGCTGGAAAGTATACTTGTCCTGGCTGCTTTTATCCCTGTTATCATCGGCATGGGCGGAAATATCGGCACTCAATCATCTACCATTATTGTAAGGGGTATGGCCACCGGCAGAGTGGATCCGGGCAGCGAATTCAAAGTCCTATTCAAAGAGATCCGCGTGGGATTGATCTTAGGATTGCTGTATGGGTTTCTCCTTGGGCTCTTTGCCAAATTTAAATTTATGGATGCAGATCCAATGCTGGGTTTTGTTGTAGGTCTGAGTATTTGTGCTTCCATGCTACTTGCGGTGGCTGTGGGTTCCCTTATTCCCCTGTTCTTAAGAAAACTGGATATTGATCCTGCTGTCGCCACAGGTCCATTCGTAACTACCAGCATTGATATTTTAGGCGTTTTGCTGTATTTCATGATCGCCGGTTTATTACTGAACTTCTAAGCACATGACCGTCATCCTATACCTATGTACAGGGTTGTACCTGTGTTTTGTATTATTCATCATTGCAGGGCTATTTAAACATAATACAAGTGCAGTAAAAACAAATAATGAACTATCAAAGGTTTCAATAGTTGTCGCAGCCAGGAATGAAGAAAACAACATCGCCAGTTTAATCCATGATCTGACACATCAAACTTACCCCCGGGATAAACTGGAAATTATTATTGCCAATGATCGCTCCACAGATCAAACAGGAGCCATACTGAATAAGGCAGCTGAAAAACATTCATATATTCACCATATACAAATTGAGGAATGCAACCCCGAAATGGCATCGAAAAAGCATGCACTCCAGCAAGCCATACAACGTGCTACTGGCGACATCATTGTCTGTACGGACGCGGATTGTCAGGTTCCGCAAACCTGGGTATCCTCTATGGCCTCATCTGTAAAGTCTAATGGTGGAATTACCATTGGTTTTTCTAAGATTGACGGAGAATCTTTTTTTGATCAATATCAGATGATCGACTTTCTAAGTATCACTGCCGCGAATGCCGGTTTTGGCGGCTGGAAGGTATTCTGGTCCGGTAGTGGCCAGAACCTGAGCTATGAAAAGAAAAATTTTGAACTCATAAATGGTTTTACACCCGTTAAGGATAAAATATCTGGTGATGATATGTACTTGGTTCAAGCCATTTCAGCAATAGATGGCGCCACAATTAATATTGACCCCCAGTCCTTTGTGAGTACACAACCAGTTAAAACAATAAAAGATTTTGTAAACCAAAGAATCAGGTGGTCTTCCAATGCCCGAGGAAATGTAAGAAAAAAACCATGGTTCTTTTCTTTCCTGTTTAGTGCATTTTTATGCAACCTTGCTTTATTCAGCGGATTTCTTCTGCAGTCAAAGGGAATTCAGTTTGCTTTTTTCCTTAAATTTATTTTTGAAGGCCTGGTTATCTTCCTGGGCGGAAGACTATTCGAGACACCTGTACCATCGCTGGTTTATCTAACCTGGGCTGTGGTACAGCCTTTCTATATTCCTTTTATTGGACTTTTGGGTTTGGCCAATATTTACACCTGGAAGCCTTAGTGAAAAAAGTTGTCATTTTATGTATTCTTATGAAATGTATTTCGGCACAGGATTATATCATATCCGTTTTTGGATTTCCTGTAGCTGAAGTAAAACAAACCCGCAGTCATCACAGTACAATCACATTTGAAACCAGAAACACCGGCATTGCAGATCTGATCTGGCCTGCAAAAAATTTCTACTCCGCCCAATTCGATTCAGCCTCCTTCGGAATTCGCGGGTGGGATAAAAAAATTCATCAAGGGGAATTCAAAAAAAAATTATCTGCTGATTTTAACCCGGCGACCACTGAACTGATCTATGGTTCCAAAAACAAGGTACAGATTACAGACAAGACGCAAACCATATTCACCCTGCTGGCCATGGTGCAGACTGCAGACTATAGAGAACTGGATACACACTGGTTCCCTTTTGAACATGAGGGCCAGCTGGGGAAGGCACGATTTGTCTGGTCTGATACTGCCACTATTAATTACAGGAAATATAAGGAATTGTGTGATCATTATCGTCTGGATATCATCATAAATGATGATTCAGGTAAATTCCGGGAAAATTCTGATTATTTTATGGATGAAATCATTGCTTCCGGCATTGTTCGGCAACTCTGGGTTTCCAGAGAAACACAAAAACGGATCATACAGGCATCCATTAAAACCATGGGATTACCCCTTATAGCTTTGATCGATGAATAAACAAGCCATCTGGAAACTGTATAGAAAAAAATTACTGGTCTGGCTCCTAGCTGCTGCGGCCATTGGTACCGCACTCTATTACGGCATAGACAAAAAAATTGTTGTATTTGTCACCCTTTTATTTGGCGTCTTTACCCAGCTTTTTACCGGATTGGGCGCACTGATCGCATTAATACCCCTGATTGGACCATTAATCATCAAAGTAGTAACCATTCCCGGGTTTTTTCTGCTGAACGCCTTGGGGACTGTCGTATCTGGCATTGCCATTAAAAAAGGATATACGGCAAAATTGGCAAAGGGGCGGGTGGTAACCCTGGGACTAATGATCGGGATTATTATTGGTTATATCATTGGCAACCTGGTTCCATTGAAATGAATATTCTCATTTTACAGGGACCTAATTTGAATCTCCTGGGTTTGAAATCTGCGCCGACAGGAGACAGGCTGACCCTGGATAAATTAAATAAAGCTTTAAGAAAACACGTACGCAGGCAGGAAACAACCTTAAAATTTCTGCAAACTCATAAACAGGATAAAGCGCTGAACTTCCTGCAGCGCAACCGCAACTGGGCTGATGGATTGCTTTTCATTCCCACCTCATGGGCCCGATACGACTGGACCATGACGGAAACCCTGGAATTGATCGCCCTCTCCACAGCAGTGGTGTATTTTGAAAAACCTTATGATTACGGAACCCCTGCATCAGAGTCCATCATTTCGGGGAAGAATATTAAATCATTTTCCGGGCCACCTGTTGAATCTTGCATTGAGGGCCTGGATTATCTTTTATCCTCAAATAAACCATGAATCTATTAATTGGATTACTTTTTATTACTGGTTTCATTTGGGCTCAGGTCCTGGATAACCCTGGCAATTCACCAACTCATGTTTTGAGTACAATCAGGGACGCTGAAATAAGTAAGCCTCTTCCTGCAAGTTTCGATGTGAAATGGGTGGATTCTTTATCTTTACTATTGCCCTGTGAGGG
>DKQR01000155.1 GCA_002471805.1 Fidelibacterota bacterium UBA7303
TTGCCTCTCTACCTTGTTGTCTTACACTCTTTGATGCTGCAATATCAATCTCAGCCTTAGTACCAGCAATATTAGACACAAGACTCGCCCAGGTAGGATTGTTTTCAGTTGCTCTTACACCTGAGCCCGTGTATATCATCGAAGCTAAAAGGTCCCTGATTGCTAGAAAATGAGCACGGGCATTATTAATGGATTTGTTTTTTTCCCATGTTCTTCGAGTGGTCATGGTTTCAATAGCCAATATCTTACTTTGGTTTGATACACCAGTAGGATGAAGTCTTTTTCCAGCCACTTTAACCGTAGTCACAACCTGCACAATCGCCTTAAACGGCTGTTTTAGCAGGGTTGTATCTTTGTCTTTCCACCCAAGATGGACGTGAAAAAATTCAGCAATTTTAAAGAAGTGATTTTTTATAGTATCATTAGCTGGCAGCTTTAACTCACCATCAACCGTTCTTGTTCGATTGGCTATATACCAGTCCCTATGATATTGCAGAAATTCCTTCCATTCTTTTTTTGGTACTTGATCCCAAGGCTTAACATCTCCGTCCTCAGTAATCAATATATCTTTCATTTTACTATCAGCCTCTAAGGATTGATGTAATAAATCCATAGCCATGGTGAATGCATGAACCTTGTCCAACCTCGGACCATCCTTACCTTCCTCCTTAAGAGTTTCCATTCTCTCCTGCATTTGCATAAAAACGGAATCACTAAACAACCTATAATTTTCTCTTGTCATCCTCGTTCCAGCAGTAGTAGTCATAACCTTCGCTGGTGAAACCGCCACGTTTGTTTCTAATTCTTCATTGGATATTCTAATAAAATCCTTGATTATATTATTAATCTGGCTCTTGTTTACAGACCTTCCTGGCTGTTGCCCTTCTTTGTAAGGCGAAATTCCCCGTGATATAAATATACTGTCCTGTTCACTTATGATGTTTTCCCAATCGGAGTAGTTATCAATAAACGAATTATCTGCCAAAAAATATAAAGCTGACCCTAGTTCTAAAAACCCAGGGTGTTCAAGTCCAAGCACCTCACCGACCCTGATCCTGATTTTCATTATCCTAAGAGCATAGTCAGCAGCATTTCGAGCAGCTTCTTCTGCAGTAATAGCAGGTTTTTTATCATAAATAGGTACATGTAAACCACCATCTGTTATATTATATAGTAGTAAGTCCTGATCTATAAGAGCCTGCACCACCTTTTTAAACTCTATCGGCTTGTTCATAAAATGTCTGTAAAGTGCAGTCGCATATTTTTCTTGATGTCCATCTATAATATCCCCTTTTATTTCACTAAGAGATGGGTCAACCGTCTTCATCATATTTGCAATGCTGGCACGTCTTTTGTTTTTACCACCTAGTAAACTTGCCAAGAATATTTTATCGTATATTTGGGTATTGCTCCACCCCTTAGACGTTATATCTTCATCATTACGGATTAATTCTACTTCACGGGCCATTTTATTTAGATCTTCAATTTTAAAGTCATTCTCCGCTGTTAAATATTGATGGACATCGAAAGTAAATTTTTTCTCTTTCCTCGTTATTTGTTTCTGGATAAGGGGATCCACCTCTACATCCACTCCCTCTTTTAATGTAGTCCTCGCATCTGGAAATTCTTTATCATAGTAAGATATTATATCCTTTCTTACATCAGCAGGTTCCCGTACCTCCCCCTTCTTATTTTTTAGTTGTATTGAATGTTGTCTAGCAAGCAACATTTCCATTTCCCACCCTATATAATCAAGGAATGATGCCTCTGTATGTCCTTCAACCTTTGATGCTTCAGTTTGTATTATATCAGCCGCTAACTGTTGTTCGTTTTGTATACCACGCCTCTCAATCTTAGCAAGTGTCCAAATCATATACGACCGTACTGTTGCCTCAAACTCTTCTTCAGGTAAACCCTCAGCTATCTTTGCTATATAATCAACCCAGTTTCCTGTATTGATACCCTTACCTTCTAATGCCGCTGCTAATTCAGGAGTAGTATTAGATGCGTAAGAATCAAATGTTTTCTTCATCATCTTGGTTTCCAGCGCATATTTTTGTCTATCATCTTTTTCCTTCTGCTTTATTTGATAATGCTCTATAGACTTCCGTGCACGGGGATAGTTACCAACACCACTGGCACCAGCAAAGAGGAATGCTGCTACGGCAGCAGGCCCAAGAACACTGACAACTTCTGCTAATATTTCAGCTTCTGGCCTGATACCAGTCAGCTTTTCTGTAGTGGCTATACCAGCTTGCTGGGCAGCCTCAGTTCCCATCTCAACGCCTGCAACCCTTCCCATATTCAATATAAGATCTGTCAGCCATCCAGTAGTTGTTTTGGCTCCTATTTCGGCTGTAGACACCATGAATAGTTTTGCTAGATACTTGGTTCCAAAGTATTCACCACTACCCTCAATAAGCCCCGTTATAAAAGGTGCCCATGATAGTGTTTTCCTGAGAGCATTTGCCCCTTTAAAATCCCCCTGGTCTTCCAACATACGTATTCTGTCCCAGGTAATTTCTTTAGTATGTTGTGCTGCTGAAAGCCCAAAGAACCCTCCTACTGATGCTGAAGTAACACGGTTTACCATGTGTTGTGCTGTCTTTAAATCTCTTCTGGCCATTCGCACCTTTGTTGCATTATCTACCTGCACTGAATGGTAAGCATCTTGCATAGCTTTTTTTTGTTTCTTGGCAATTTTTATATTCTTTGAAAGTTTAGTGCCAAGCCTTTGTGTTTGATATGATGCCTTTAGATCATGCACAGTTTTAAGTGTTTTCTGAACATGCTTTAATCTAAGCCCTATCGAAAGTAATATTCTTGCACCAGTAAGGCTGATACCACCAGGAACAGCTGATGTAGGTATTATTTTACCCGCTTCATAGAACCACCTGGTAAATTCATCATACTCAGGTTTTGACCCCCATAGATTCTTAGACTGTTTATTTGCCCATTCTGTCAGCGCATTGCCTGCTGGCCCTGCTCCTAAAAACTTCCATGCCTCGCCCGTCATACGGGGCAGTTCAGTTGTTATACCCTCTCCAAGGCCCCTGAGAAGTGCAGCTACTTTATTAGTAGATATTTCACCTTTTTCTTCTATTTTAAACTCTGTATATGACTGGATAGGGGTAAGTTTAGATGCTCCTCTTCCACCTTTAAAGGGACTCAACCCCCTCATTATACGATCTCTTGCAAACTTGTTAGCTTTATCTATAATATCTTTTGTTGGCTCTTTTCCGCTAAGTAGCCAGCTTAACTCATCTCCAGTTGTTTTTTCGGTAATTAGTGGCATACTCATCTGGATACCATTTATTCTTATATCAGAAAGCCATGAATAATCACGTACAAGATTGCCATCCCACCCCTTTTGATCGCCTAACCATCCCTGCTTCCGTGTTTTAATCCAATTACCATCTGTCGGATCGTACTCAGTACGTACATCTTTATCAGAAATCACGTATTCGCCCACGTCCCTTACAAGTGGTTTGTTTATATCAAATAGAGGCGAGTACTGTTTATATATACCCTTCTTATCACGGGCCGCATCGCTTAATACCTTCCCATAACGAATACTACCTTCAGGGGCCAATATTTTTCCTGTTCTTTGGTTTACGTCTCCCCGAATTAATTCCCCTGTTTTACTGTCCCTGTAATATTCAGGGGGGTCTGGGACCCTGGCAGGGGCCGACAACATTGGTTTCTTGAAAATGTCCGCAATTGTCCCTAACCTATATAAACTCTTCTCATACGGACTAAGCTTGTCAAGCTCATCTCTGTCTATTGCACGTTGTATTATCTGTTGATAAGTTCTCATTTTGTAATATCCTTAAAAGAATCCTCCTACTGG
>DKQR01000138.1 GCA_002471805.1 Fidelibacterota bacterium UBA7303
ATTTCTAGCTCCTTTGCTTAATAAGAACAGGTAACCTGAATTTGAAGGAAAGAAAAACCAAATTCATGTCAAATGATCTTCAGTTTTTAAAAATTCAGCATTTCATACACCCATTGTCCACCGGATACCGGCAAGGATATGCTCTAAAAATAATTTTTCCTGGTAGGATTCTTTCGTATGTCCCAATGCGGTGTAAAAAGCGCGGCCGCCATCGTAAGAGTGATACCATGACACGGGATGATTTTCCCCATTTGTTCCTCCTTCATAGGTATCCTCATCTATTTTAATAAGAATATTTACATTGGGGTTTACATACCTGAAATTGTACCACTCGTCTTTTCTTGACCAGATATTTTGTAGATTCTTTGTACTGGGATGGGACTTGTCTACCACAATCAAATCTGCATCCTGGATCCTTGGATGGCCATTAAAGTATGCTCCCGCCAGCTGCCCGTACCATGGCCATTCATATTCCGTATCCGTTGCGGAATGGATTCCCACCCATCCGCCGCCTGCCTGTATGTAGCGTTCAAAATGCATTTGTTGTTCATCGTTTAATATGTCGCCGGTGGTATTAAGAAAAATGACTGTACGATAATGTTTTAGGTTTCCAGGGTTAATAAAGGAATCGTCTTCCGTGTGAAACACTGTAAAACCATGTTTATCACCCAAGGTCCTGATTGCGGCTACACCCTGGTCAATTGACTTATGCCGATACCCCGCAGTCTTTGTAAATATTAAAATATTTTTTGCCTGTTTTTTAGATGACTGAAAACCCATTGTGGACAACATAATTGTCAAGAAAGATATAAAGAGAAGGATCTTATTCAATTTTTTTCTTTTCATTTGATGTGGGAAGAATCTACTCCCTGGCATTCAAATAACAAACATTAGAGTATTGGGATAATGGTTATTTTCTGAAATTTAATATAATTTAGAGTATAACCTGTATAACCAGGCTTTGGCTGTAACATGCAGAGAAATATGAAAAACGTATCAAATACCCTATTGTATATTGTAATCGTATTTACACTATCAGCCACTGTTAATAGTCAAACCTACAACATCATGTCCTATAATATCAGGTACGATAACGATTGGGATGTTCAAAATAGCTGGCAAAACCGAAGACATAAGGTTGAACAGCTGTTGCGTTACTATGCCCCGGCGATCTTTGGTCTGCAGGAAGGATTGCTAAATCAAGTCAACTTTATAGACAGCTGCTTCAGCAATTACAGTTATGTTGGTATGGGCCGAGAGGATGGTATTGCAAAGGGAGAATTTTGCCCTCTATTTTTTGATACTTTAAAATTTACAATATCGGATTATGCCACATTTTGGCTTTCTGAAACACCCCAAAGTGTATCTGTTGGCTGGGATGCTGCCTTAGAAAGAATATGTACCTATGGCCTTTTTGAAGATAAGAATACAAAGGAAAAATTCTGGGTCTTTAATACACATTTTGATCATGTAGGGAGTCTGGCAAGAAAAAAATCTTCTGAACTGATCCTGAAAAAAATTGATGAAGTGAATAATACTCTTTATCCTGTTGTCCTTATGGGGGACTTGAATTCATTGCCGAATAGCACACCAATCCAGGTATTAAAATTCCAACTGAGTGATGCACAGGAGATTTCCTCAACAACGCTATATGGTCCGGTTGGCACATTTAATGGCTTTGATAAAGATCTGAAAATTGATAAAAGAATCGATTATTTTTTCACATCCAAAATGAAAACACTGTCCTACGCTCATATTGATGATAGATTAGATGATAATAAACATATTTCTGACCATTTACCGGTATTGATAAAAATTAAGATTATTTCCCCTACGAAGAATAAAGGTCGACAGCAATAATGATTGCTATTCTTTGGGTGCCCTCTCGCCAAATATTTTTTTATCCATCATCAATTTCTGATTCATAGTATAATTCCGAATCGGTTTTAATTATAAACCCTCCCCATGTCCCAATTATGAAACCGTCATCCGAAGTCCGGTTTATTTCAAAACCTCCAATACCATCAGAATAAACATTTACAGTATCCTCATTGGGTCCCCATTTATGTATCCATGTGCCATGATTTTTATGCTCTGCTGTCCAGGCAAGACCCCCAGATGCTGTAGTCGTAATTGAGTAGTAGGGTATTCGCTCAAGAAATTTTACTCCAGAAAATATATTTTCAGTTAAAAATTCACCTTCCTCATCTATCTGGAACACAACAACCTTTGTTTTCCATCCACATGAATTTAGGTTTGACTCATGTACGCATTGATCTCCAATTATTGCATATCCACCTGACTCCATACTAACAATATCATCTGCCTGTTCCAAATAGGGACCACCGTATGTTTTTTCCCATAATAGGCCACCATTTTTCTTCACTTTTACAATCCAAAAATCTTTGTAATACATAAAATTAAATGAGCAGGGATGGGGTCCTTCACCATGAGCTTTTTCTCCTACTATCATTAGCATCTCATCCGGTGTTTCAATTAAAGATCTAAAAATATCATCCTCACAATTCGTCCCAAAGTATTTTCGGGTTAAGACATTCCCTTCTGGACTAAATTTAACGAACTGTGCCTGGCCACCACTGGGTCCTCCAACGGCATAATAATTCCCATTGCTATGCTGAATTACATCTTCATAGTATGGATATAGACCGATTTCACTGTTTTTATTTTTCCACTCTTCTACTCCATTCGAGTCTGCCTTAACGATTCCTTCCCATCCTGCATAGAGATAACCGCCATCGCTGGTTTGAATGACTGCTCGAGTGTAACCAAAGTCTCCTAGACTATATGTATTCTGCCATACTTCTTCACCATTTTTATCTATTTTTAACAACCACGCAGAACCATTCTTCCCCCCGGCAATGATGTAACCACCATCTTTAGTCTGTTTAATAGCTGATTTATTATTTTCAATATCTTTTTTGAATGTGACTATTGGTTCAGGCAGCGGAGTTGTCTCATGTCCAGATTCGTCTGAACATCCCCAGAAACCCAGCACCATAAAAACAAATAATGGTATGAAGCAATTAATCATATCAAAATCAAGGATGAAAATACTCCTGCTTTGGAACAAATTCAGGACTTAGTTCTTTATAAACATAAGGCTCAATTAACTCCATAGTGTTGACATAATCTATTATTCTATTTGATAGTTATCTACATTCATGAACCGCAGAAAGAATGTGGATTAATAAAGTAATTAATTTTTATTTTCCCCGGCTTTTAATTAATAGAAATTAATCTGATGTCGATAAAAGTTGATCAGATAATAATAAATATTTAGACATATATATAATAGGAGTATCCTTTGTCGCAGCACACTTTTCAAACTGAAGTAAGTCAATTACTGCACCTGATTATTCATTCTCTTTATTCTCACAAAGAAATTTTCCTCCGGGAACTTATATCGAATGCGTCAGACGCCCTGGATAAACTGAGATATCTAACGCTGACAAAAGACGAATACAAATCGTTGTCGTTTGAGCCAAAATTAAATCTGGAATTCAAAGAAGGGGATAACCCTACCATAACCATCACTGACAGCGGTATCGGCATGAGCAAAAAAGAGCTTCAGGATAACCTGGGTACCATAGCAAGGTCTGGCACAAAAAGTTTTCTGACCAAACTATCCGGGGATGCAAAAAAAGATTCACAGTTGATTGGACAGTTTGGCGTTGGCTTTTACTCCAGCTTCATGGTTGCTGACCGTGTGGATGTGGTTAGCAAAAAGGCCGGAAATAAAGAAGCGTGGAAATGGACCAGTGATGGGCAATCCGGTTTTGAGATCGTTAAGGATGTGAAAAAAGATAATGGTACTGTGATCACTCTGTATTTAAACGAAGAAGGCAAAGAATTTGCCAGCCGCTGGCAGATTGAAAGCCTGGTGAAGAAATATTCGGATCATATCGATTTTCCTATTTTTCTCACCTATTCTGAGATTGATTATGACAAGGAGGGAAATGAAAAAAGCCGGAATCTGAAAACAGACCAGATCAACGATGCCAAGGCTTTCTGGACCCGGTCAAAAAACGATCTGAAGGCCAAAGATTACCGGGAATTTTACAAATCCATGGCCAACGATATGGAAGATCCTTATGATTGGATACATTTCAGGGCGGAAGGGAGCCTGGAATTCACCATCCTGTTTTATATCCCTAAGAATGCTTCACCGGATATCTACCGTGCTGATTACCAGTCCGGGGTAAAACTGTATGTAAACCGTGTATTTATTACCGATGATGATAAGGAACTGCTCCCTACCTGGCTGAGGTTTGTAAAAGGGATTATTGATTCCTCGGATCTGCCGCTGAATGTGAGCCGTGAAATCCTGCAGCAGAATAGGATCATGGCCAAGATCCGCTCAAACTCAGTGAAAAAAATCCTGGACAAGCTTAAGACCATAGCCGGTGATAAGGAAAAATATGCCCAGTTCTATGAACAGTACGGCCGGCTGATCAAAGAAGGTGTCTACCAGGATTTTGAACACAAGGAAGCGTTAACAGATTTGCTTCGGTTCAATTCAACAAAAGAAGAAGGGCTTGTATCCTTGCGTGACTATACAGGCAGGATGAGAGAGGAGCAGAAATCCATTTATTATATTACAGGACAGAATCAAATTTCCCTGCAGAATTCCCCGCTTCTGGAAATGTATGATAAAAAAGATATAGAGGTATTGATCCTGGATGATGAAATAGATGAGATTATTATAACAGGTGTTCCCAAATATGATGATAAAGAGCTTAAATCAGTAAACCGCAGCGGAGCGGCCGATGATTTTTCCGATGATAGCGATAAGGACACTCAAAAGTCCCTGAAACCAGTGTTGAAAAAGATAAAAAAATTATTGGGCGAAAAAGTAAAGGATGTAAAAGTATCAAATCGGCTGAATGATTCGCCGTCCTGTATAGTCGCTGATGAAAATGATCCAACGGCACAAATGCAGGAAATGATGCGTTCAATGGGCCAGCCTGACATGCCTCAGATAATGCCGATACTGGAAATTAATCCGTCCCACGAGATTGTGTTAAAATTAAAAGAGAAAACTAAGCAAAAGTCATTTGATAATGTTGCTTTGCTGCTCTACGAGCAGGCCCTGATCCAGGAAGGAGTGAAGCTGGAAGACCCGGCGGGATTTGTGAAACGCCTGAACAGTGTTATTGCCGAAACGCTCTAAGGAAGAATGAACTCAGACAAACCTGTCACTCCCCCACAAGCAAAAACTCTCGTTAAAAACAATTAGTCTATCACTTGGATTATATCTTTGGTTTTTATCTTATCCTATCATGCTCCATACTAGGTTTTATACATTTATTTTACAAATCTGAACATTAGCAGTTGCGCAATCAACTTCTGCACCTCTATACTTGTTGGCCTTTTTTGGCAAAATTTTTGAAAAGAAGATTTTGAGGATAGAAGGCGACAAATGAAATTGTATTGAACTATTACTTTAAGTTCAATTGAGGAGATAAGGCTTCGGGTTGGCGCTAGAAGCCTTTTCTTTTTTTGTATATAAAGTATAACTTTAACTGCTTTTTGACAATGGGGGCGATCGGTATCGACGGGGCAAGAGACATGTCGGACCGCACGCGGAGGATGATAGTTACCTCCTTAATCACCTGTCGCATCTTTAGTTGCCGATTACGGCTACATGGCCGCTGCTTAAATAGTGGCCCGTTCCAGATCTGATGAGTCTATGGTCTGATCCAGGAGCGTCATTTACATAGGCTGGCTCCGAATGTGCCTGCAAATTCGGAGTAAGATCATAGCAGGCTGGTCCTTCCTGATTTTTGTCGCTGATAAAGGGTAGGATAAGATCTAATCGGATGACTAAGCGTGTAGACGTCTGCCATCCCTCTGTTTCGGACGGGAGTTCGATTCTCCCCGCCTCCACTAAATCTCCCTATCTATAAATAGATAGCAAAGCAGAAATATTATAATTTGTAATGGATTCTGGGATGTCTGGATGAAAATGCAGTTAATTATAAATGTTTCTTTAAAAAAGATACAATTGTTGTAAAGCTATCCTTTTTATTTTGTATTTTTTTGAACCCATGTCCCTCATCATCAAATATAATATATTTTTTACCATAGCCATTGCTACCCCTATTATTGCGGTTCATTTTCATTGTAATATGAATTATGTTTGGGTACAGGAGGGATTTAGATAGCCCTCATAACCCGAAGTTCATAGATGGTCTACGGGGTGAAAGATCATGATTTAATCCAAGAATATGGATATTTATCATCATCAAAATCCAGGGCTGATTCTGTCATATTGAGAGGTTTAAAAGTATCGATCATTACGGCCAGTTCATTGGTATCCTCGGTTCCCAGGGACTCTTCGATTTTGCCCGGATGCGGGCCATGGGGAAGTCCCATGGGATGATAAGTAATGGATTCTTTTTCAATCCCTTTCCGACTCATAAACTGGCCTTTTACATAATAAATGATTTCATCAGAATCCACATTGCTGTGAGCATAGGGCGCAGGGACTGACTCATCGTGATAATCGAATAATCTTGGCACAAAGGAACAGATCACAAACCCGTCTCCCTGGAATGTCTGGTGAACCGGAGGCGGCTGATGTATCTTCCCGGTGATGGGCATAAAATCGTTTATATTGAAAATGTATGGGAAATAATAGCCGTCCCATCCAATGAGGTCAAAGGGATGATGATGATAGCCGTAGGTCTGGATTCCGTTTTTAAGTTTTACTTCAACTTCAATGGAATTGTCTTCTGCTGGCTCCACAAACTCCGGTGTTCGGATATCCCGTTCTGAAAAAGGGGAGTGTTCCAGAAGCTGTCCAAACTCATTTCGGTATCGGTTAGGCGTTTCAATAGGAGCAGCCGATTCAATCACAAGCATTCTCATATCTTTGTTTGCTTCAATCTGCCAGATCACACCCCGAGGAATAATCACATAATCTCCCGGTGTTAAATCCATCTTTCCAAAATTGGACTTGAATTGTCCGGAGCCAGAATGTACAAAGAGTATTTCATCCGCATTTCCATTCCGGTATAAAGAATCCATAGAATCAGTCACATGGGCTTTGGTAATGACCACATCGGAATTAAAAAAAAGTGGAATACGGGATGAAATTGCATCTCCGTTGGATTTTAAGCCTGCGGTTCGTAGATGATGATGTGAATGTGGTTGGTTTGCAGCCACAAGGTCATTCTTTTTCAATTCACCTACTGTTTCCACGGCGGTTGGGGGATGGATATGATATACATTAGAATACATGTGGCTGAACCCTTCCCGGCTTATTAACTCTTCCCAGTAGAGGTTCCCTGAATCATCCCTGAACTGGATGTGCCGTTTGTTTGGGATCTGTCCACGTTTCTGATAAAATGGCATAGTGAATTATACGATGGTGTTCTCTAAAACACCCAATCGTTCTACTTCCAGCTTGACCACATCGCCCTTTTTGATCCAGCCGCCAGTGTTTTCCGGCCTCAATTCCAGGATGCAACCGGTGCCTACGGTCCCCGAACCTAGGTAATCCCCCGGCAGGAGTTTTGCATTCATAGAAGCCCGTTCGATCATTTTCGTAAAAGGATGATAGAGGTCATTGGTGTTTCCATCAGAGATAAGAGCCCCATTTACGTGACATGTCATACGCAGATGGAGCTTTCCATCATCACCCCAGGCATCCTCCAGTTCGTCAGGAGTTACCATGTAGGGTCCAAAACTGGAAGCAAAATCTTTCCCTTTTGCAGGACCCAGACTCATAGCCATTTCTTCCCGCTGAAGATCCCGGGCAGACCAGTCATTGCAAATGGTGTATCCTGCAATGTGCCGATCAGCATCTTCGCTGGAAATATCCGATCCACCGTTGGCGATGATTACGGAAAACTCCAGCTCAAAATCCAGTTCTTCAGTTCCTTTCGGATAAGGAATTTCTTCTCTATGGCCATAAAGGGCAGCGGGATTAGAAAAATAAAAAATAGCAATCTTGAACCAGTCCGGATGCATCTCCAGTCCCCTTAGCTTACGGGCGGAACGGACGTGCTGTTCAAAAGCATAAAAGTCACGAAATGATTGTGGGTTTGGGATGGGAGCCATCAGTTGAACATCTGTTTCCAATACGGCAATGGGTGCTCCACCACTGGAATAAGACTGGATATTTATGGCGGGAAGAGACAAATCCAGTTCTTTCAATTTAGAGAAATGGGTGTCCCAGTTTTCAAGAGTTTTTTTCAGTGTTGAAGGAATTTCCAGGAAACTAGGATCTTGATTGTTTTCATTATACCAAATTGCAGAACGGATCACATCAACAATATAATCATCTTTCTTAAATCCGAATCTGGGGCGTGCGTTATCGTCCAAGGTGTAGGTTACAAATTTCATTTAAAGATTTCCTCTTTTTTCCTGTTCTCGTTCAATGGATTCAAATAAAGCCTTGAAGTTTCCTTTCCCAAAGCTGTTTGAACCTTTTCTCTGTATGATTTCAAAAAAAAGTGTTGGCCGGTCCTGGAGTGGTTTGGTAAAGATCTGGAGCATATAGCCATTCTCATCCACATCTACCAAGATTCCAAGTTCAGCTAGAGTTTCAATATCTTCCTGGATGGGGCCGATCCTCTTGGTCAATTTTTCGTAATAGGATCTAGGTGTAGGCAGAAAATCTACACCGTTGGCACGCATCATGCGCACCGTGGGAATAATATCCCGCGTGGATAGGGCAAGATGCTGGACGCCGCCGGTTTCATAATAATCAATGAACTCCTGGATCTGTGATTTTTTCAATCCGTCTGCCGGTTCATTGATGGGCATTTTTATGATTTCATTATCATTGGCCATGACAATGGAACGCAAGGCGGAATATTCTGTATTAATATCCTTATCATCCACGCTCCAGAACCGGTGCCAGCCAAAAATCTTTTCATAAAAATTGCAGACAGACTGCATTTCACCGTCGGGCTGGTTACCCACAACATGGTCGATATGAACCAAGCCGGTAGATACGGATTCAAGTTCCAGATCATCCTTTTCAAACCCAGGTAAAAAGGACCCGTTATAGTTTTTTCGTTCTATAAAAGAGTGGATGGTATCCCCAAAGGTCTCAATGGCTGATACCACTGCTTCGCCGTTATCATCCTTGATTTCCCTTGGTTCCATGGCACTTTTTGCACCCCGTTCTAAAGACGTTTTCCAGGCGGATTCTGAATCATCTACTGTAAATGCCACATCTTTTATGCCGTCCCCATGACGATCAATGTGGGCACCAATATCTGTGTTCTTTTCCAATGGTGATGTTATGACCAGGTTAATATGATCCTGATTCAGCACGTAGCTGACTCTGTCGCGACTGCCTGTTTCCAATCCACGATATGCGATGGGCTGGAATCCCATGGTAGTGCGGTAATAATGAGCCGTCTGTTTTGCGTTGCCCACATACAATTCACAGTGATCAAATCCTCTAATTGAGTATGTTAAGCTGCTCAAAGTATTTCCTTTAAACATGTAATGCATTTTTGATTTTCTTTTTCCAGGCCTACAGAAATTCGAATGCAGTTAGGCCAACCAAATGCAGCAAGGTGCCGTACAATCACTCCCTTTTTTAAAAGATCCTGTGTGAGTCTCAGTGCATCTTTTTCCGAACTCCAGATTGTGGTAATGAAATTCGCGACAGAAGGCACTTGTACAATCCCCATTCCATCAAATTTTTCCTTGAGAAATTTCATTCCCATCTTATTGGTCTGGATGGTTTTGATAAGAAAATCTGAATCATCCAAGGCAGCTATACCTGCAGCCTGTGCTGCCAGGGAAGGTTCAAAGGGAACTTTAACTTTCATCAGGTTAGCAATGAGTTCATCATGGGCAAATCCGTATCCGATTCGTATACCACCCAGGCCATAAGCTTTGGAAAAACTTCGTAGTGTGATCACATTATCATACCGATAGGTCATGGAGTCGGGATAATCCGGTATTTCTTTCGCAAATTCAAAGTAAGCTTCATCAAGAATAATTAACACTCTTTCTGGTACGTGAGCATAAAATTCATCAAAATCTTCCTTGGTAATATACGTACCCATGGGATTATCCGGGTTGGCAATGTAAATGATCTTGGTATAATCAGTGATCCTATCCGCCATGGAGCCTAGATCGTAACAGTGTTGTTTCATGGGCACCCAGTGTATCTGTCGTCCAGAAGCATTAGCAAGAACACGGAATCCAATAAAGGAATTTTTTGCACTGATCAGTTCATCATCACTTAATAAAAAAGTGCGCATAATAGTTGACATGATTCCTTCTGATCCTGCGCCTAGGACTACATTGTCCATTTTCACATTGAATTTCTCTGCCAGTTTTGTGCGTAGTTCAAACCCGGAGGAATCAGGATAACGATGAATATTTTGTAGTGAATCCTGGATCGCTGCTATGGCTTTTGGCGATGCTCCCAATGGGTTTTCATTAGATGCAAGTTTAATAACATTATCAATCCCCAGTTCCCTCTGTACTTCACTGATGGGTTTGCCTGGGATATAGTGGGCTAATCGCTGAATGTAGGAAGGGACAAGAGCCATTGTTAAACCGTAAGTTTTGTTTCGTTTTTAAACGTAGAAAGAACCACAGAAGTTTTCATTGTTTGAACATTAGTAAGAGCAGATAATTGATGAAGAATCAATTCTTCATAGGCGGGGATATCTTTGGTTACCACCTTGAGTAGAAAATCTGCTTCACCGGTAATGTGGTGGCATTCGAGCACTTCCGGAATGAGAGCAATGGAACTAATGAAATTTTCCACCGGTGTTTCTCCATGACGGGCTAATTTTACTTCCACAAATGTGAAGCAGGAATAGCCAGCTTTTCTCGGATTCAAAATAGCGATATATTTATCGATAAATCCGCTGATTTCCAGTTTTTTCACGCGTTCTAAAGTACTGCTGGGGGAAAGCCCTATGCGTTTGGCCAGTTCAGCATTTGTAATACGGCTATTCTTCTGGAGTTCTTCCAATAAATGTTTGTCTTTATAATCTAAATCCATATATAAATTCTATTAAATATTAATAATTAAGTATAAAGTTAGTTAATAAATTGAAATTACAAAATATTATTCTATAAAGTTATTTATTACTATTGTTTATCTGTTGAAGAATTATAATCTCCAAATTCCATTAATAAATTTTACTCTTTTACATAGCCATATAGTCACACGCCGGTTCCCCGGTATTTTTTGTTTCTGGGAGGATGAGTAGATTTGGATATGATTAGGTATATATCACTGCTATTATTTATTGGTCCGGTTTTGGATAGGAGAAAATCATTACTGGATTTGATAATTTACATTGGATTTGATAATGAGCTTTTCTAAAAAAGAAATATTTAAAAAACTACCAAAACATTTACATCAATTTATCGCGACTCAGGATTATGATTTATATTATAATGCACAGGATCAAGCTGTTTGGCGCTATGTAATGCGACAACTATCACATCAATTAAAATCTAGCGCACATCCAATTTATAATGAAGGCCTTGAAAAAACAGGTATCTCTATTGAAAAAATTCCATCCATTGAAGAAATGAACAAATGTTTAAATAAACTTGGTTGGATGGCAATTGTTGTTGATGGGTTTATTCCACCGCAAGCCTTTATGGAATTACAAGCATTAAAAGTTCTTGCAATTGCATTAGAAATGAGATCCTTAGAACACATTTTATACACACCAGCACCAGATATTGTACATGAATCTGCGGGGCATGCACCAATGGTTTATGATGCTGAATATTCTGTTTATTTACAGCGTTTTGGTGAAATAGGAGTCAAAGCAATGTTTACTAAGCAGGATAAAGAAGTTTATGAGGCAATAAGACATTTATCAATTATTAAAGGTTATCCGTCGGTTACAAAAGAAGAGATTAAACAAGCAGAGGAAGATATAAATAATATATTAAATAGTGTAACGGTTCTTTCAGAGTCTGCACTATTAACAAGACTTCATTGGTGGACTGTTGAGTATGGTTTAGTAGGGACCGTTGATAATTACACTATTTATGGTGCAGGTCTTTTATCATCTTTAAGTGAAAGTAAATCGTGTTTGGATGATGAAAAGGTTAAAAAAACACCTTTAACAGTTGATGCAGTAAACACTCCTTATGACATTACAAATCCACAACCTCAATTATTTGTAACAAAAAGTTGCCGTCATTTAACGCAAGTTTTAGAAGATTTTGCTGATCAAATGTGTTTTAGAAAAGGTGGGGCTGAATCTGTACAAGTCGCTATAGATTCTGAAATTATTTCTACTTGTGAATATTCTTCTGGGTTACAAGTTTCTGGACTATTTACAAGATTACTAAAAAATTCAGTTAATAAAGAAATATATATTGGAACAACCGGACCGACCCAAATTTCTGTAAATAATAAAGAATTAGATGGGCATGGAATCTCTTACCATACCGAAGGATTTGGGTCTCCCGTTGGTCCAATTTGTAATTTGATGATTCCATTAGAAGATGCGACAGAATACGATTTAATTACATTAAATATAAAAAGAGAATATGTCGTTCATTTAGAATTCGTTTCTGGCATTGAGGTTATAGGTGTCCTTAAAAAAATTCATAAAAAATTGGAAAAAAATGTGTTAATGACGTTTGAAAACTGTACAGTTACAGGCCCAACTGGGGATGTATTATTTCAACCTGAATGGGGAATTTATGATATGGCAGTTGGTATAAAGATTTCATCTGTATTTTCTGGTTCAGCAGATAAAACTAAATTTGATGTTTATCCATCCAAATCAGAAGAAACTGCCAAAAAAATAAAATATAGCGATAAAGAAAAATTCGAGTTTTTAATTTATAACGAAATAAGGTCAATTCGTGAGACCGGAAAAAATTTCAATCGACTCAAAGAAATAATTACACTCTTAAAAAATAAAAAATTTGAATCATGGTTACTATTTTTAGAAATACTTGAATTATTAGAAAAAGGTTCAAAAGAGTACAAGGATGTTAGAAATGCGTTAATATCAATTTCCAAAATAAATAGTAAAAAGAAACATTTGATAGATCGTGGTTTAAATATCCTAGATTCCGAATGATAATATTATCCCAATAAGACACCACCTTTTGATTAGAACACTAATCAATACACTCATGGATATGCAAATTTGATTACAAGGAAATTATTAAATAGAATTTTAAACTTTATATTTAAATAA
>DKQR01000191.1 GCA_002471805.1 Fidelibacterota bacterium UBA7303
GTGACCGGGGCTTGATAGGAATTCAAATATCTTCAATCCAATTTTGAATCAACATGGCAAAATCTGGAACTAATGAGTGTCCATTATCTTTTACCAAATATTGTGTTTGTATACCCAACTTATCTAATAAATTTTTTCCTGCACGTGCAAACTTTACATCTAATACATTATCCTTCTTTCCGTGAATTATTAGTGCTTTAATGTTCTGATACTCCGTTAATTCGTCTTTAATCGAATATTTTACTGGTAATCTTGCACTACTAGCAATAAACCCTTCAAATAATGCAGGATTACCTAGAGCAATTTTATATGCCATTATTCCACCTTGACTATATCCACCTAGGTACAAATTTTTTGATTTGATATCATTTTCTTTAATGATTCGTTTTATGGTTTTAAGAATTTTATCAGTACTTATATTAATTTGTTCTTGATTCGAAATAGTATCACCATTAGAAATCTCAAAATCGTACCATATCTTTTTATTCATTAAAGGAATTATTTTAAAAGGAGCTTCAAGATATATAATACTGAACTGTGAATCAAACTCTCCATTCTCGCCAATCTCCTTTTTGAAATTATAAGCATTGCCGCCGTATCCATGCATTAAAACTATTAAAGGTGTGTTGAATAAATTTTCATCAGATAAATTAATCTCATAATTGAGAACTTCTTTTTTACAACTCCAAAACCCAAATAATAAAACTATGAATAGAGTTTTCTTCATATTTACCAAATCTACCCATCATCCCACAAACAAAAAACCCCGGGTGACCGGGGCTTGATTAAACCTTTTTGTGTGGTTTGCAGGTATACGAAAACATCACTTTAACCACACGCCTGCAATGGGGCAATTTATAATATTATTAAAATACCAAATTCTTGATCATACCAATCATCATATTCCCCAGATTAATGGCAAAATAAATATGGCAGATATCCAGAAAATAACCGCAAGAGGTAAGCCTACTTTTATATAATCGATGAATTTATAACCACCGGGACCGTAAACCATGAGATTTGTCTGATAGCCTACAGGAGTAATGAATGAAGCTGATGCCGCAAACGCAACAGCAAAAATAAAAGTCCTTGGTTCGAATCCCATTTGCTGACTAACCGCTAGTGCGATAGGTGTCATAATTATGGCAGTAGCAGCATTTGATGAAACTTCTGTAAGAATCATGGTGATTAGATAAATGAGGGCCAACAAAACCCGGGGTTGCCATTCAGAGGGTGTTAATTGTACAACTGAGGTAATTAATCCACCAATCCAATCCGCCGTACCGGAAGATTGGATCACAGTCCCAACAGGTATCAAAGCAGCAATCAGCACAATCACCTTCCAATGAATAGACTGGTAACTTTCCTGCGGCGTGAGAACACCAAAAACTAATAGAATAACAACACCAGTCATGGCACTTTTTACAATGGGCATGATTCCAAGTGCGGTGAAAGTTATGGCACCCAAGATAACAACAATTGTCATCCACCAAAATTGCTGTTTACGCAGTTCAGTTTTCACTTCTCCCAACACGATGAAATCACCACTTTTGGAGAGTCCTTCTATTTTATTGACTGGGCCATATACCAAGAGAGTATCAAAGGCATTTAGAATAATATGGGCGATTTTTTTTCGAAAAATGGTCCCCTCACGGCGAATGGCCAAAATAAACGCACCGAAACGGCGTCGGAAATTGGCAGTCATTAAACTATTACCGATTAAGTTTGATTGATCTGATAATAAACATTCAACCAATACATTGTCTTCCTGTTCCAGTTCCTTTTGGGTCAGCTTTTCATCTGTTAATAAGCTAACTTTTTCTACCTCCTTCATCCGTAGAAAATTCTCCAAGGTACCCCGGACAAATAAAACATCACCTGTTTTCAATTTCTTTCTGCGAATATTCCGGGATATCAGTTCCTTATTATCTCTGTAAATACTCAGAACCATTACATCATAATTATAGTTAATTCCCCGGTCCAGACAAGTGTTGCCCACCAGAGGAGACTTCTTCGATATTCTCATTTCCGTTAGGTAACCCCCAAGATGATAACTCCTAGTTAAACTGGAGGTAATACTGCGTGATGGAAGAATTTTGGGTGCAATAATAACTATATAAATCAAACCGATTCCCAACAGGATTAAACCATATTTAGTGAATTCAAACATACCCAAAGGTTTTACGGCTCCACTGGCAGAATAAATGGAATTCACCAGTAAATTTGTGGATGTACCCACTAGGGTTAGAGTGCCTCCCAGAATTGCGGCATAACTTAATGGGATCAGTAATTTAGAGGGGCTTATTTTAAATTTTTGTGCCATCCGAATGGTAACAGGAATAAAGATAGCTACAATAGCCGTATTGTTTACAACAGCAGAAGCAAATCCAATTGCCAGGAGATAAACAGTTTTACCAAGAGGCTTTGATTGACTGGTCAGTCGATTAATACGCACAACCAAATATTCCAAAAGCCCAGTTTTTTCAAGTGCATGACTCAAAATGAATAGCAAAGCAATGGTGATTACAGCTGGGTTAGAGAAACCAGATATGGCTTCTGAAGGACTTAAATATCCAAGAAGCAGTAATATGGTCAGTAGCAATATAGCTGTTACATCAATACTGAATAATTCTGTAACAAACAGCACAAACCCGCAGGCCAAGAGGGCAAGGACAATAGCAATAGAGGACGTCATGGCAAGTGACTTAAAACAGTAAAGCTGGAAACGAAAGTATTTTCAACTGTTAACAAAATGGTATCTCCGTCATTATATCTAATTTTTGCAAATTTACGACATCATTCCCACTGACTGCATCTTATAAAATAGCATTACACTGTGTGTAAGTTTTATTATTTGACCCCACCTCCGGATATGGTGCTTTTGGGTCAGGAAAATTAGGTTGAGATTTTTGAATTGATGTGTAGGTGATGAGATTTTAAGGCTGATTTAGACACCTCCCTTAGTATGGCCCCCTAAACTTCTCATAATAATACTTATT
>DKQR01000210.1 GCA_002471805.1 Fidelibacterota bacterium UBA7303
GCACTTACTACTTGAATCCAGCTTTAAAAAGTAAATTATTTTTATTGATATAGATAATATGGGGCAGATTGTACGGTAAATTTCTCCCAATCTTTTTTTAACAATTTAAATAAGCCAGTTGGTGTCTTTACAACCTTGCCATTTTCTGATCTAAGCTGACCATTTAATAGCCTGAACAAATGATCATTTCCCCATAAACGCCCAAGCCTCGTTGGATTATATCTGAATTCATCTGTGTAAAAGCCGAAAGTGATGTAAATACTGTGAACAGCAGTCTCTATAGCTCTGTATTTATATTTATCAGTGACTACAATTTTTTGACCTAAGCACTGATATTTTTCAAACTTTGGGTTTTCAGCACTACCGGGAAGGTTCTTTGGCTTAAATTTTGCATACTTGAATTCAGCTCCTTCAAGGTTGCAGTTCTTCATCTCTTTTGCAATATCAAAATTCATCCAGGGTGCACCTATCTGTTTAAACGGTTTATTGGTACCCCGGCCTTCACTTACGTTGGTTGCTTCAAATAAGCACATACCGGGGTAGATAATTGCAGTTTCCAGATCCGGAATATTTGGTGAAGGAGAGATCCAGGGTAAGCCTGTATCATCAAAAAACATGGAACGTCTCCAGCCGTCCATTTTTACTACGATCAGTACAGGAGGAACAGATGAGAGCCAGCCTTCTTTTACGGCCATCTGACTTAGTTCACCAATGGTTAATGCGTATCGTGTTGGAATGGGATAGTATCCGACAAAGGATTTAAAGGCAGTATCCAGAATAGCCCCTTCAATAATCTTTCCCCCCAGGGGATTGGGTCTGTCGAGGACCATAACACTCACACCATTTTCGCTGGCTGCTTCCATAACAATTCCAAGGGTGGATATGTATGTGTAGAAGCGTGCTCCCACATCCTGTATATCGTAAATGACCAAGTCAATTCCGTCAAGCATTTCTGCAGTTGGTTTTCTGGTTTTTCCATAAAGGGAGACAATTTCTGGCCTTGAATCATCTTGAGCATCATATTCAACTTTAACTCCCGCACTTGCTTCACCATATAATCCGTGCTCTGGTGCAAATATCCGTTTCAGAGTTATATCGGGATTATTCTCAAAGAGTTGATAGTTTTTTTCACCCTTTTTTGATACACCTGTATGATTTGTTACAAGGCCAATTGTCTTACCCTTCAGGTAATCGGTATAATCTTCTAACAAAACATCCAGCCCAGTTCGAACTCCGTTTTTGTGACTTGCATTACGAGGCTCCAGGATAATAACAGTGTTTTCAGGCGCAGCACATTTCCATAGGAAAATAGATAAAAAGATGATACTGTATTTTTTCATAGAATTACTTAATAAAGGTTATTTTTTGGTGTAAAAGTTCAGTTCCGGAAGTGATTTGTATAATATATGTTCCTGTAGATACATTTCTTCCCTGGTCATTGGATCCATCCCAGTTATTATGGTATAGACCGGGATGGAAAAACTGGTTCTGTAGGATTGTGTTCACTCTCTTGCCTGAAATATCATAGATATGGATTGATACATCCCTTGGTTTCTCAATTGTAAAAGGAATAGTTACAACGGGATTAAATGGGTTAGGATAGGCATGCCCCAGAGAAAACTTATCGGGTATGGGTTCCTCATCAAGGAATAAATCACCCTGAATGGTTAAAAGGAACTGAATCGTATCTGCCAGCTCACCAAGGCCAAAATCATTGACAATTACTGTAATATTTGTTTCACCAATAAAAGGTTCATACTCGATATTCACAATGGAACCAGACATGTGTCCATAAATAGTAGCTACGACTACAGATGTATCCGTATTAGCTGTGATCTGGTGTATATCAATTTCATTATTATCAGAAAATTCCACGTAAAAATAAAAATTATCACCATTTTCAATAATTGTATCCGGTAGAGCAGTGATGACTGGTGCAGAGTTCATGGGTGGATCTCCTTCAGCTTTGGTAACAATTCGCAGGTCATCAAAATAGATCCGCCCGCTTATTTCACTTTCCTGACCTGGTTTCATTAAAAACCCATCCAGGAAATATTCATCCCCATCCATGGTCTGGTCACCGCTTAGCCAGGTCCCGACCTGTTCCGGATCTGAAAGATCCCACTCGATCAATTTCCATCCTATCCAGTTTAATTCTTCCCATGCCATAACTTCAATAATATCTCCCGTGAGAGATCCATTTAAATATTCATAGAGTGATATACTGAACTGGTTTCCGCTGCCATCACTGTACACATACACTTGAAGCACGTTTGATGTATCCAGGGCAATATCTGAAGGGGTACCTGCATTATGGAGCCTTAAGAGTGAACTGGAAGCATCTGGATCCCAGCCATACCGAAGTGATCCGGATTTTCTGCCGTTTGAGTTCATGCTAACCCCTGGAACAAACACTGAACTGTTGTACCCAAACTGTGTTTCACTGCCTAGGATCCCGGTGGTAGATCCACTCCCGTCGGGCTGCCACCATCCTGCACCTGAATTAAACCGGTCTATATACGTTTTACTGGAATAATAGAAGGGTACAGTGTTATAAGAATACTCAAGAGCGCTGGCTATGGCATTGCCGAGCGTGTCTGTAATTCCATTAAGAATGACTGTACAGCTGGCATCATTCAATAGAGGTGCAAACGGCTTTAAAGAAACTGTGGTTATTTCATCAATTGTATTTTCAATATGGTCTGTTGTCAGGTACTGTCCACTAGACTGAAACTGAACAGACATCTGGTTTATGGAAGCAGGGTCTACCATTTCGTCCCAGGTGATATTGAACACACCATCTGTATCAAAAATAAATTCAGTAGGTGGATAAAATTCGGTTACCTGGGGGCCAGTGAGATCAGTTGATTCTGTGTGAAATGTAATAGAAAATCCATCTCCACCAACTCCATCCATATTGCCATCAAAATGAATACCAATAATATCAGTCAACTCAGCAGATATCTCTAGTGAATAATCCATATCAAACTCCAGCAGATCAGGGAACGATATAAAAACCACTCTTCCTTCATCTTCC
>DKQR01000156.1 GCA_002471805.1 Fidelibacterota bacterium UBA7303
GAAGATTTTTAAAATGTTCTTCATCTTTCTGTATCAGATGATTTGAATATTCTGGTTTTTTGCTGCATCCATAATTGTGAAGCAGTATAAAAAACATTAACAATACAAAATGGTATTTCATTTTAAATCAGTCTTCTCTTTAATTACTCTTGCTGAACAAGCTTTAATATTAAATACGATTACATTTTTTGCCGATTTTGAATTGCCAGGGAGGCTCTGTCTAAACAGAGCCTTCCTATTGTACATTTTAAGTGAATAAATGATTTACGGTTGAGCTAAGCTTAAATCTGCACCAAAATCCAAACCGGTTAATTCGTATTCCGTTTCAGTAACAGTTACCTCAGCAGGATCAGTACCACCATATGCAGTAAAAAATGGGAATACCCCTCCATAGGCTCCAAGGGTATGTTGATTAGTCATAGGATTTGTATCATTAGGATCCTGCCAGGATACAGCAATAGAAGCGTAGGACTCAAAGGTTACATTTTCAAACGTATAAGTGTATGTATTGTTTGATAAATCCGAGGATGAAATTGCTGAACTGGCGGCCGGGGCACCCGTTGGCGGCCAGGTTGGACTCAAAGATACAGCTACAGTTCCATTTGCAGGCCATTCCCCTGTAAATGTAATGAGCCCTGTTAGGGTTGCACTTTCAGGCGCTGGGTCTTCCGTTTTATTATCTTCGCAGGCCATGGATAAAAACATAACCAATGAAAATGACACCAAAAGTAAGGTTTTAACTAGTTTCATTTGTAACTCCGTTTTTTATTATTATAAAGTTTTGGTTAGAGTGAATTGCCAGGCTCGTCCCGGCATTGGAAAATCTTGGATGAGTTCGTATTCCA
Source organism: Fidelibacterota bacterium UBA7303 (assembly GCA_002471805.1). Lineage (GTDB taxonomy): Bacteria > Fidelibacterota > Marinisomatia > Marinisomatales > UBA1611 > UBA2134. Next base: position 846 of record DKQR01000156.1, read on the forward strand.
TATGGAACAAATTTGAAATGCGCAGGGAACCTCTATACATTCCAATTTCTCGAGATAAAATGAGATCACTGATTATGGTAGTTGGGAGTTTGCGGAGAGGGAAAACGATTTTCCCATTAATAAATTGGTAGTCGTGACTTAGGAAATCTTCATAGGCCTGCTCAGTCCATCCCTGGACTCCCAGCCGCACATCCAGGATATGGGATGAAAAATCTGCATAAAGTTGTCCTCGATGCCTGGATCGGTATAGAATAGGGTCACCACTGCGGTCCGACATATCCAAGTAGGCATAACTGCCATTGATATTGATGGGATCAAACGGTTCCCACTTGAATTGATATTCACTGCCGGTGCCCGTCACCCCCTCCCGGTTAACGGCCAATACCGGTACATTGTAGACAAAATCAATCATGTTTTCGTATCGATTATGAAAAACTGAAACGCTCCAAACCCATGATTCGCTGTGAGGATGTTCATACATGACCTCGTACGCCTGCACCTTTTCCGGCAAAACGGAGGGATTTCCCTGCAATGTGAGGCCATAGGAACTGGTATGTTTCAGGTATAATTCTGATAGAGATGGAGCACGGAATCCCTCACTGTAGGCCAATGTAAATGCCCGTTTCCCCTGCATTGTATACATCAGGTTTACCTTGGGCGACCAGTTGGTGTAGATTCTTTTCTGGAAATTGCCTCCTGGATCCGAACTGCGATAATCATAGCGAAGTCCAGTCCCAAAATTCCAGCCGTTCCCGATCGAATACTTGGATTGCACAAATCCGCCAAGAGACAGCTGCTCTGGTGAATCATAAATCGGGTTGAACACAGACACCTGTGACTGGCTCCAGTCTACGTCCGTCCCTGCCATAAAAATCCACCGGGCCCATTTTGTGACCAACATTTCAGAACGGAATCCTACTGTTATATCATCATAATCCCGTTCACCTTCTATTTTGTCTTCCGGAGCATCATTTCGGTCATCATAATGAGTATCAAATTTGTTGAAAAAGACCGAGTGAGACATGGAAAGTCCACTCCCAATCGGATAAAACCCATGACCTTGCACATACTGGGATAGGCGTTGAGACCTTCTAAAGGAAGGAATGCTGGCAAAACCCGGGTGTCCAATATCGGAATAGGATAGAATATGGCTGAGACGATAGGTTCGGCCCTTATTATCTCCGTATCGCAGGTAAGTTCTGAGCCTGGTTATTTTATCATCAGCATTAAAGCGGTGCCCTTCAGATGAGCGCGTCATGGCATTGACACCATAGGCCCAGTTCCCTTTTTCATTCCCGTGGGTTATACTGGTTTGTCCCGTGCTGTATGTTCCACCAGAGAATCGCAGGAAGGTATTTTTATCCTTACCCTTATAATCCGTGATTAAATTGATGACACCGCCCATAGAATTATGTCCGTATTGAGCGGACGCAGGGCTGTTATCAACTTCAATACGCTGGATGCTTTCCAGGGGAAGTGAATTCCAGTCCGGGGCGCCGCTGTTGGGGATTTGGATCGGGAACCCATCCAGTAAAAGCAGGACCCTGTTATTGTAGCCACCAGGTTTATAATCCGAAGAACCACGAATCGATAGATTAACGTTTCGACCATTCGGGTGAGCAAACTGAACGTCCACACCCGGCAGTGTTCTTAGCACATCAGTGATGGATTCCTTTTCCATGGATTTGATCTTTTCATTATAAATCACATCCACCGATTCATATCCAAGGCGGGTTGTGAAAAGTCCCTCTACCTGTATTTTGCTGAATTCAAGAATGGTTGTCTCTAAACGAACTTCCAGTTCCAAAACTTCATCGGTGACCATGATCTCCCTGGTATCTGTTTCAAAACCAATCACGGAAGTCGTCAATGTATAATCCCCTGGGATCATTTCCATTTCAAAATAACCATATGGATTGGAAATAGTACCCTGACCCGTTTCTTTGATAAATATATTGGCATTCGGGATGGATTTATCTGTATCACTATCTTTTACAAAACCAGAAATAGTCGTAGCCCAAGATTGGGTGAAATGAATTAATAAAATAAAAATATAAAGTCGATTCACTACTTTTGAGTAGGGTCAGTAATCAATTGGATCAATAATTCTTCTACGTCTTTTTGAGATACCGGTTCAGTTCTGCCTCCCATGAGGACCAGCCCCATGAAAAGACCGCCCAAGGCTTTAAAAAGAAGTTGGGGATCAATCTTGGGAAATTCGCCTGCCTGTACACCGTCTTCCAGTAAACCCTGGAGTGTACCATACATTCTATCCTGGTAAATCCTCCAGGGCTGTTCTTCAAAATGAACCACCTTTGGCGCATTAAATAAAAATTCATAAAGCCCAGGACGATTCCGGACATTTTCCGCAATCTTCAACAAAACATTGATAAAAACCTGTCTTGGACCCTTATGGTCTGCAATTACTGATTCCAAGCTGGACCATAGATTTTGCCAACCATTTGTTAGAATTGCAGCAAATACTTCTTCCTTGGAATTGAAATAATAATATAGTGTAGCCTTTCCGAATCCAGATTCTGCTGCAATCTCATCCATGGTGGCACCTTCCAATCCTTTGGATTTGAATACTTCCAAAGCACCGGTTAAGATGCGTTCCTTACGCATTTCTCTTTCTTCTAATTGACGTTTTGAAACTGACATAAATAAGTTATTAGTTTATATATCGACTTATTAGTCGAAATTTAAATTATCTATATAATTCAACCAAATAACATTTTTAATTGTAAAAAGGAAATTGCTAAATAAGCAGCTAATTTTATAAATCTTAATAATCGATGGTGTTTACTTATCGGAAAGAAATAAGCAATCATTAGAAAAGTTTTTATGGCAGTAAGGATCGATTCATCTATGAATTAATACGGGAATAGATTAAATGCATCTTAAACGATCCAACTGCAAAGGAAATCACACCAAGATTAATAATTGGTTTTTTTCAAAGATACCGCGGCTAAAAGAAATAACCTGTTCGAAAGTTCAACCCCGCAATGACAAAAACCACAGACACAATCGTTACCGCAATAATATGTGCCGCAAGATAACGGAGATTATCCTTATCGAGGTTCGGGATGACCCGAAAGCGCGCATGAGCTGCCAATAAAATCGTTACCAAAAGGCAACTCAACTTAACCACAAAAATTCTACCAATATGCATATCCAGATTAAGCCACTGCGATACATCTGATGCATAATAATGGACCAGATAAAACCCGGTGATTATCTGGAAAAAAAGCG
>DKQR01000132.1 GCA_002471805.1 Fidelibacterota bacterium UBA7303
TTGTTTTTACAATCATAACTACCACGGTCATTTTACCGGCTCCGCGTGGGTTGTGAGTCCGGATAAAGATCAAATATTAATGAATCACCATAAGAACCTGGGCAAGTGGCTGCAATTCGGCGGGCATGCCGATGGTGAGGAAGACCTGCTCAGCGTGGCTATACGAGAAGCGAAAGAAGAATCTGGAATTCAGAATTTTACCGTATTAAGTACGGAAATTTTTGATATGGATATACATGAAATTCCAGAAAGAATGGACCAGCCAGCCCACAGACACTATGATGTCCGATTTCTGCTTGAAGCCGACCCTTTTGTAAACAAAATTGTCATCAGTGATGAATCATATGATGTAGCCTGGGTATCTACAGAAAGGGCTGTAGGGTTGAATCCGGAAATGTCGATTAAGCGAATGGTGCGAAAAACATTATTAATGAAAAATAATTAATCGCTTTTTTCACAAGGAGTTTTAAATGAAAAAGATATTATTCGTTTTCTTATTTTTTGGTTATGCAAATGGACAAATGGAAACGGGCAATGACCTCTTTACGGCGCTTAATTCTGTGAATGATATAGAAAAAAATTATGCAAAATACTTTATTGTGGGCTTTGTTACGGGACATTGGTATACATTGAAAGGTTTGAATCCCTATAATGTATTCGAGCAAAGGCAGCCTAATGATGTCAAATATAACAAACTACTTGAATCTTCCATTGCCAAGCTTGAATTATATCCCAAGAATCAAATATTAGGGTGGGAACAAATATTTGATATTATTGAAAGATATTTACGGTATCATCCTGACGAGAGGCATGATAGAATTGAGCTCCTGATTAAAAAAGCTATGTTAGACGTTTTCCCGCTTGAAAAGAGAGCAGGTGTGAAGTAAATCCAATATTACAATTGGACCGTATCTATTTTATTCAAGCGTCAATATGGACAGGGCTGCGGGTACAACAGTGAACTTTTGGGGCAGGATACCGCCGGAATCACCATCCATTTGATAGGGTATATTCTTGCGGTGTAAGGATTGTACATTTACTTCTTTACCTCGCACATATGTAACGTCATTAAACCGGTGGGCTATCCTGAATAGTGCGCCAAATGCGTATTTTAAGAGCGTAAACTTTCCTTCTCCCCTGAATATGAAAATATCCAGCTCGCCATCGTCTATCCTGGCCTGATTTGTTATTATAAGCGGTCCTGTATATCTGCGGGTATTGCTGACCAGCATAAACCCCACCCCTTCACACAATGGTTTGCCGTCCACTTCCACCAGAAATCTTGGAAAATCATAATTCCAGAATGTCTTGAGTATAGGAATTGTATAGGTGAGCATGGAAATGCCCCCGGTACGACTAGACTCTAATAATTTTAGCACCTCTGCATCAAATCCTACCCCAGACATGAGGAAAAAATACCGGTGCTCATCCCTGCCAACATCTATCCGCTTTGTATTTCCATTTATGATTATATTGCACGATTTTTCATAGTCAATAGGGACAGATAGCTCTCGTGCAAGCACATTTGCCGTGCCAATGGGAATAATACCCACCGATACGTCCCTGCCGGAATCCAAAACACCGTTCACAACCTCATTGACCGTCCCGTCCCCACCCATAGCAATGACGACCTGACAATCATCAGATGGATCAGCAGCCGATTTCTGGGCATCGCCGCGCATGGTTGTTTTGAACAATTGAACATCATAAGAATGTCTTTCCAATATGCGAAGAACCTCGGGCAGAATCTTGACTGCATAGCCGCTGCCGGCAATAGGATTCATGATCAGTTTCAGTTTTGTTGACATATCTCATGGTAAGATAAATGATTTCATTATAATTATCAAAAAATAGAAATAAGGTCAATCGATCAGTCTCCATTGGAAAATCAGTTCTGTTTTTTGTATGAAGGAATAAAGGTAGATTCATCTACCAAGGAGTAGCACAAAATGACGGAAATCATAATCAACCAGTCCGTGGCAATTCTCTGCGATGGCAATAACATTGAACGCAGCATCCATGAAATGTCCAAATCAACCAAAGCAATGATCAATTTTGATCAATTGATACCCAAACTCTTGAATGGCAGGGGACTAAACAGACTGATCTATTTTCGCGAAGGGGAATCCATATCAGGGAAGTTCGCTGAGCGGCTCCATGAGAATTATTATGGATCTGTTGTTCCCTGCCATAAATCAGCCGATATACCGCTCTCCATTAAAGCGACTCAGCTAGCTTCCAAAGTAGATACAATTATCATTATGTCAGGTGATTCAGATTTTGTTGAACTGGTAACCCACCTGAAAGCAGAAGGCGTCCGGGTAGAGATCGCAGCTGTAAGGCAAACCACAGCCAATATTTTGATAAAAGAATCTGACCATTATCATGAGATTTCCAGTGACGATTGGTTTGTATATAAAGGCTCTAAACGATCAGTCCACAGGAAAAAGAAATAGAATAGACTGGCATTTGGTGTTTGTTGGTACTCTACAGTAGCAGATGCAAATTGTGCTAGGGTGTCATTTATTTGCCATTGCGTTTTATTTTTATGTGGAGAACATTGCGGAAATTTCTTGGAAATTCTGAACCAAGTGAGTTGGTTTTTCCCGCAGCAATGCAGCTTTTTTGCCAATCCTGTTGATAATGGCGATAGAATCCATACCCACGGCATTAGCAGCCCGGATATCCTGAAATCCATCGCCAATCATCATGGCTTGAGTAGCTGAGATGTGAAATAGCTGGAGGATGGTTTGCAGCCCCATAGGATGCGGTTTTCGATGAGGAAAACTGTCCCCGCCATAGACAAGTTCAAAGAAATGGTCTAATCCCAAAGATGTAATTATTTTCATTGTTGGGGCAATGGGTTTATTCGTAAGAATTGCCTTTTTTAAATGGGCTGTCTTTTCCAGGAAATCCACCACACCCGGGTATACCTCTGTTTGGTTGCTGCAATTGGAATTGTAGTAAGACATGAATAACTCGTAGGTCTGATCATCAGCCACCTGGTGGGTGGGAAGACAGCTTTCCAGTAATTTCCGGGCACCGTTGCCGACTGCATTCTGGATAAATGTGTCATTCCTCTTTGGATGGCCAAGTTCTTCCAAGGTAAGATTGACAGCCAGGACCAGATCTTGTAGACTGTCAATCATTGTCCCGTCTAGGTCAATAATCAATGCTTTTATATTGTTGTTCAAAATAATAATGAGCAGAGTATTACTTTTGATGAAAGTGCGGGTAAATTTAAGTATTATTTAAAGGGGCCTGTTGTGAGAACAATTATTATTATTATTATTATTTCTTTGATGACCATCTGTACTGCGAAAACGGAATTCACCGATCGGCAAATTGCCATGATGATTCCCAAATACTTTGCCCGGGATCATCATTCACCGCCAATAACAAGGACCCGTATTTATGGTGAAAACGGGAAAAAAGTTTTCCATCTGGAAATAAAAGTGAACCGCAATCGTTATGAAGGTGAAATGGATTACACCGTATCGGCCATGGCCAGTGTATGCCAATACGCCAAAAGACCCTTTGATAAATTTGTAGTCATTATGCATCCGGATGGCCGCAATATGGAGACTGAAAAGCTGGAAGCCAAGGCGCGTTGCACCATTGATCATTTTGTAAATAAACGGATGGAATATGAGCGGTGGCTGAAAAAATG
>DKQR01000017.1 GCA_002471805.1 Fidelibacterota bacterium UBA7303
ACCCCAGTGGAGTCTATTTTAGCGAACTTATATCAGGATCAACACGGTTGACCCAAAAAATGGTATTATTGAAATAATCTTTATAGAAATAATATTGTTAGTTAACAGGTTGAAAATTGTGAAAGGCAATTTTATATCTGTATTGTACAATCCGTAGTGAAAAATTATGTAATGCCTAATAAATCCAAGGTATTTTGGTCGCCTGGTTATATCCGGGCGACCCTTGATTATATTTAACTATTAGTCATACAGCATTTTTTATATTTTATACCGCTGCCGCATGGACATGGGTCGTTTCTACCCACATCTTCATATTTTTCGGTTTTAAACACCAGATAAGTTAGCAGACCAGTTAGAAAAATTAGTATTAATGGCCAAATCGGATGGGCGAGAGGGTCGATTAACGTAGTGATAATTCCGGCTATGCCTACTAGGATGAACCATCTATTTAATTGCTCTTTCGCTAATTCTCTATTTGTTGGCACCCTAGTCATATATTGTGTCTAATCAAGAAAAGTGTAATAATCATAAATATTTGTAAAAATAAGGTATTATCAGAAATATGATCAATGTTAATATGATTCCAAATATCAGTATAAATGTTCCACTGAATACCATAATAACGTCCAGTCTATTCCCGAATAAAATATCTTTTTCTGATTCGGTCCCATAGAGATTCCATAAGCCCCATAGTAATGGCATGAATCCCATAAAATAGTGGTCGTTAAAAAAAAGATATGCGGAGATTGAAGAAAGAATACCATAGCTGTAATAGCCATAAAGAAAACAAAATACGGTAACACCTATTGCCCCCATGATGAGTACAATCATTTTTTCCTCTGGTTAGTAGCCGTTGCTTTCTGTCTTAGAATTTTTACCATAGGATGATAATGGCTTTGGATGAAGGCTTGCAGGTTAAAAAGATGATGAATTGCAAAGCATATTCCACGTTGTAAATCTAATGGAATAACGGATAACAAAAAATATTTTGCTTGTGATCAATATACGTATTTTAAATCCTGCCCAGAACATTGAAACAGTTCCAAACCAAAAGTAGCTGCCAAGAGTTATATCATTATACCAAAGGACTTTACTACCCTCTTAATGCTGATGCGAAAATCCCCGGAAGTGCTAAAATATTCTCTTTCTCTGCAAAGTATGTCAACTTTTTTGCAGTTGTGTGTGCTGTTTTGTTGGAAACAAACCAGGGAGGCCTGGGTGCCATGTGTAATTCTCCGTGCAGCAAAGATCGTGGAAAATTTCTGAAAGGTCCTGTTGCAACTGTTTTTTCAGTTTTATCAAATAAAAATGCATTATGTACCACACCGATACCCGATTGGATATTATCATATGTGTGACCTGGGTACGCTCCCCAGGCGCCACCAGCGGCCAGAAATGCCAGGGCGCACCATGTATTCACTCCGATGCTGCCATATTTCAAGTCCGCAATGGCCTGGTCCAGATCTGATATGTTTTCCCGGGCAGTTTTGGGGTCAATAATAATATTCGCGCCTAAAGTACCATCCAGCTTTTCATTGGCAAATTGGACTGCTGCCTGGATAAATGCTGATGGATTATCTCCCGGAATCGAAATAGTTGCAAGCACAGGGCTGAAATATTCATCCCTGAAACAGGGTTCATCTATCTGGCTGTCAGCATCATAAATAATGGTGCGATCCACTCCACTGTCCAGGCATTTTGCATTTGCATGCTCTCTGGCGGCATTTTGGCGGTCTTCCGAACCAGGATAGTACGCAGGACGTTTTTCCGCATTGGCAATTTCATTTTCCACTTCCTGGAGTAACCTTTCTGTTCCTGTCCATTCCTCAGGCATAATAAGCACCTGGGTTGCAATACAGTTATGTCCGCTGTTTTGAAGTTTTTGGGTTGCAATATGTTCGGCCTGGAATTTGAAATCACCCTTCGACCATGGACCCGGGACCACAATGGTTGGTGATACACCGCCTAATTCGGATGAGATGGGTTTTGTGGTAACAGGCTGGTTATCCCTTTTTCGTTTTTGCCCTTCTTCACCGGGGCCAAAGACAATGATGTCATGGGTCCTGGCGCTGCCTGTAATATGAATTGAATCCACCAGTTCATGACGGGTCAGGTAGGCGCCTACATCGCCGCCGCCATAAGCAAACTGGATGAATTCATTTTCAATAAAAGGTGCAAATACTTTTTCAAAAATTGGTCCCAGGTAATCATTAATGGGATTCATTTTTATCATCACAACCTTACCTTCACCGTACAGTTTATAAAATATATCCAAGGGAACAATAGATGATACATTTCCAGCCCCCAATATCAATAATACTTCTCCCTGCGGATTATCCTGCTTATAAAAACCGGCAACTGTGTCTTCGATATTATCAGGCGTAACACCTTCCCGCATCCAGACATCGATGCAATAATGATTCAACAGAAGTTTTTCAAGCAGATTATTGGGGTAGACCCGGGCTACTGTCTGGCCTTCCTGCCTTGACTTTATTTTAACTTTATGAATCGCGTTTTTTCCATTCTCTAATAATTTTAGCGTGTTTTTCATATACTGAAGCCAGGTCAGGAATGCATAGGGACCACCCAGCCACTCTTCACCTGACAGGGGTGACTCTGGATTTAATCCTTTGGCTTCTGAAGCTGCCATTACCCATTCTTCCGCGTGAGTAGCTGTCAATGATATGGTTTTGTCGATATACCCTATTTTATCTGAGACTGAAAGTCTTGCCCAGCGGTCTTTGCTGGACTGCAGTATTGTCAGGCTTTTATCTAGATTTTGTGTATCCACAGATGATCCCCCATAGTTTATGATACTTTTTAGTCTAACAGTGAATGATCCTATTCTATAAATCTACCCATCATCCCACAAACAAAAAACCCCGGGTGACCGGGGCTTTATGCATTAATTAGGATAATATTGGCTCAGTCGATTGGCGAAATTTCTATTGCCTTTGGTCCTCTGTCACCTTCCACTGTCTTAAACTCAACTTTATCTCCATCAACTATATTAACATCCGTAGATATACCAGTTTCATGAAAAAAATAGTCAATTCCATTATTGCCTGCAATAAATCCAAACTTTTTTCCTTTGTTGTAAAATTTTACTTTACCTAGTTCCATGTTTTTAACCTTTTTTAATGTATTGAAATAAATTTATTTAGCATGTTCATTTATGCAAAATAAAAGGCGTGAATAATACATATAATAATTCACATTGCAATCAATTATTATATGCCAAATTTCAAAGATAATAACACCAAAATCAAAAAAACCTCGGGTGACCGGGGTGTAATAGTTTAGACCGGTTAATTATTATTCATCATGCCAGTGTCCATGCTCTGGGGACCATACCTTGCCCGGGGGTGCCTCACCAGTTGGCTGGTTTTGCGGTTTATTTAATATCTGATTACGAGTTCCAGATGGTGGAATTTTATCGGCTTCGTCATGCCAGTGTCCATGCTCTGGAGACCATACCTTACCTGGAGGTGCTGTCTCTGGAGGTTGAGATAATCTATTAGATGTTTGAGGAGTTAAAGAATTAGGTGAAGAATTTTTCGCTGTAAATGATGGCCCTGATTCATAAAAGAAATACCAGAACATTATTAAGACTAAGACAATGACTATAATCCAACGATAGTAAGATTCATCATTAAACTGGCCATGACAGACTTTGTATTTCTTACCACTGCCACAGTGACAAGAATCATTTCGGCCAAGTTTTTTATTCAAAGTTGACTCCGTAATGGTTTAAATAATATCATTTCACCCCTTTTCCTATATTTAATAAAAATTATACCATATTCACAAACAAAAAACCCCGGGTGACCGGGGCTTGATGCGGTAAATCATTTATTTTTCAAATAAATTTTCACCTTCCTGGGTTCCAATGGTGTAATCGTAGTGTTATTCCAAGACATTCTATCTAATTCCCACACTCCTTCTATTGGGTTTTTGTCTCCGGTAGAGCAGGAAATAATTAATAGAATTATCCCTGCAAAAGTAAAAAGTCTCATTTGAATCTCCTTTTATTATACTCTATATGCAGTATTAATCATTTAATTTATATTGTCATAAAAAAAATAAATATTTAATTTTCACTAGTATATAATATATACATTTAAATATTATATTATTTATTTTAAATAATTTAAATACAAGAAATAGGGGTAAA
>DKQR01000062.1:0-3642 GCA_002471805.1 Fidelibacterota bacterium UBA7303
CCCTGCATTTCTTTCCGGGTGCGATCATGGTCCCACCAGCTGGTCCAGGTTTCATTTTTCTTCCCATTGGTATAATGACCTTCTGTTGATCGTCCGTCATCGAACCAGGCGGTCCATTTTCCTTCTTTGATACCATCTTTGAAAATACCTTCCTGGATTTTCAGGGCATTTTTATCCCAAAACGTCCACGGACCATCAGCATTTCCATCAACCAATACGCCTTCTTTCTCCTTTACCCCGTTCAAATAGAAAAATTTCCAGGGACCGTTCATGGTGCCTTCTTTATAAAACCCAGTGGATTTCATATGTTCATTATCATGCCAGAAGGTCCATTCTCCCTCTCGTTTCCCATCCTTGAATTGACCCTGCTCTTCTTTATTACCGCTCCAGGGAATTGCCGGCTCCGGCTGCGGGACATCAGTAAGTAAAATTTCAGGTACTTCTTTTCCACTGGGAAACCATTTTACCCAGGGACCATCTTTTTTCCCCTCATTGACCCGGCCCAGGAATAGGTATCCCACTTCCTGGTTTTCTTGAGTAATTACACCAGTAAAAGGCCCCGAATTCCCAACTTTGTAGAAAACCCCTTCCTGCTCAGATAAATTTTCCAGGGCAATATGTTCAAGATCTTTCCCAAAATCAAAATCAAAATCCTTCTTGCCCTTTGAGTTCCAGTAGGTCCATACACCCTCAGGAAAACCGGAATTGTAATATCCTTCACGCTGCTTGACGCCATCGGGATAATAATAGGCGGTCAAACCATCACGCCTGCCATCAAGGTGAAACCCCTGTTCTTTAACCTGGTCGCTGTTGGGGTACCATATCACCCAAGGACCATTGGGCACATCCACTTTGTAGGTGGTCATGGTGATGCGGTAGCCATTGTCCCAAAATGTGCTGGGCCCATCTAGTTTTCCAATCTTGAAAAATTTTTCCTCCAATTTTTCTTCGGGGGACACCCAGACTGTGGACCGTCCGTTACGCTGGCCTTCCGTAAAGGTGATCTCTTCGCCTATGGACCCGTCGGCATTGTAATACAGCCACAAGCCATCCTGCTCCTCATCAGCATAACTGCCTTCGGATTGTTTGATTCCGGTGTCATACCACCAGGTCCAGACTCCATTTTTCTTCCCTCCAGTATAGTACCCTTCCTTTTCTTTATTGTCATTCAGGTACCACCACCATTTCCACAGTTCCTCGCCATCTTCCGCCTTAAAGGTTGTGCCGTTATAGCTCCAGTTACCATCTGTAAAAACCAAATTATGATCATGCTTATACCACCAGGTCCACTTCCCCTCAGATATACCTTTTTTATAACTTTGCTCCTGTTGTAAGTGACCATTTTCATACCAGTATTTATATACGCCGTCAACTTTACCCATATCGAATGTGCCTAGCTCCTTCAGGGTACCGTCTTCGTACCACAGATTCCATTCCCCATGCTTTTTACCGCGATAGTAGATTCCATCCACCTCTTTCTGCCCATTGCGATACCACTGTACCCACTGACCGTCCTGTTTCCCGGCGATAAACCGACCTACGAGTAAATATTCCTTTATGCCGCCGGTCTCGATTACTATTCCGGTATAGGGCTGATATTTCCCGATTTTGTAAAAGACACCATCCCTTTTTTCCAGTTCAGCGATACGGACCCGGTCTAGGCCTTTGCCATAGTCAAAAACAAAATCCTTGGAGCCATCCGGGTACCAGTATTGCCACGCCCCTTCTGGCTCTGTCCCTCGGATAATACCTTCCCGGTCTTTATTGCCGTTTTCATACCAGACCGTTACTTTGCCATCTATATTCCCATTGGCATAGGTTTCTTCCAGTTTTTTATGATCCTTGTTTTTCCACAAGGTCCAGATACCGTGTTTTACACCAGTTTTATAAGTGCCTTCCCGGTCTTTGATCCCGTCGGGCCGATACCAGATCCATAGTCCATTCATCTCTCCATTTTGGTAATTCTCTTGACGCTCCAGGGTGCCGTCATCATACCAGAAGGTCCATTTACCATGTTTTTCGTCCTGGTTGTATTCCCCTTCGACCACTTTATAATTATCGGCATTCCAACTGATATGTGGGCCATGCCTTTTACCTTTATCATAGCTGGTTTCTTCGGTTTTTCTGCCGTCATCCGCCCAGTGAGTCCATTTTTTGTCTAATTTATTATCACTGTAACTACCGGTTTTTTCCTTAATGATGCCGTTATCATACCAGGATGTCCACTGACCGTTCAGTTTTCCATTCGTATAAGTTGTCTGAAATTTTTTATTTCCGTTATCGTACCAGGATGTCCAGATGCTGTCCCGTTCTCCGCTGGTAAATTTTCTTTCTGATTTTTTTGCTCCATCCGCAAACCACTGGATCCACAGCCCATCCTGTTGCCCATCAAAAAACCCGGTCTGTTCTTTCTTAATTCCCGATTGATAGTACCAGATCCATTGTCCGGATTGCTTGCCGGACTCGTATGTGCCTTCCTGGGATTTGTTTCCGTTTTCATACCATCGAATTAATGTACCATTCAATTTCCCGTTGGTATAATTGGCTTCTTCCTTGCGGCTTCCGGTTGCGTACCATATGGTCCAGAGCGTTTCCCGGTTTCCTGCTTTGTATGAACCTTCTTCTTTTTTCTGGGGTGGGTCAAAAAATGTGTCACCATCTAGATCGAGGGTGACCGTTTCCGTGGAATCCCAGACCCCATTTCCTTCTCCCTCATCCTGAGTATTTGGCTCACCGTCCGCACCGTAATCTTGAAACACTTCACCCTCGTACCAGATGGTCCAGAGGCCATCCCGAACTCCATTGGCGTAATTGCCTTCAGTGTGCAACGCACCACTGGGATAATTTGTAACCACCAGACCGTCGTTCTGAGCAAAAGCCAAAGACGACAGGATGATGGAGATAACCAGTATTTTCCGCATGGTCAAATCCTTCCTGTAAGGAATATGTAAATAAAGGTGGTTGTTGGATGAAGGGTTGTTCATCCCCCTACTCGGATACCTTTTGTAACGTAAAATTAATAAAACAATGAATTAAAGTCAAAAAATAGTGTATTTGTGTTTATTCCTTCTTATTGAGGCGAATCCAGAAGCTTTGACCGAACTTGTCATTTAGATTTACCAGTCCTTCATTGGCATTATTGGTGCCCAGGAAAACTGTCTCAGTCTCAAATTTATTGTTGGTCCGCAGGTACCCGCCGCCGTCGCGGCCATTACCCAAATAGGTTGACATTTTCCCGAACTGGTTATATGACCTGAAATAACCACTGCCGATAAAAGTCCCTGTTTCGCCCACAGAGTCGTAAATCCGCATCTGACCGGAACTGTCTGCACCGGTGCCCAGGTAGACTGTTTCCTGCCCGTCAAAGTTATAAGTGCGCAGGTACCCGCCGCCGCTGGATCCTGTGCCAAGAAAAAGGGTTCTTTCCCCGAATTGGTTATAGGCCTGTATATAGCCGTTACCCATGTAAGACCCTGTTTCACCCTCTTGGTTATAAATACGAAGCTGCCCCGCATTGTCAGACCCAGTACCTAAGTAAGTTGTTTCCTTGCCGGAATTGTTATAGGTGCGGATATAGCCCCCACCCATCCGGCCTGTGCCCACATATGCGGACTCGTCCCCGCTGCCGTTATAGACTCGCAT
>DKQR01000062.1:4020-7943 GCA_002471805.1 Fidelibacterota bacterium UBA7303
TGATTGTAGGTCTGCATATAGCCATTACCCAGATAGCTCATAATAACCCCGCGATCGTCCTCCACCGTAAGACTGCGTACAATGAGATGACCCAGTTCATCTGTTTCAGTTCGGAACCCCAGGTTCGAAAGAATTAATAGTGTCACCAGGGCGCCGATGATTACACTTTTGACATCAATGACTTTCATAATACCTCCGGCGTTTGTTTGTCATTGAAATAATAAATTGGAATTTACTCATATTCATAGGTCATAACTGTAATTGGAATTTCCTGGTCGTCTTTTCCTCTTCGCAGCATGTCATAACTTTTTATGGAAGCAACACGGTTATTAATATCATATTTAAAAACCCGTTTTTCCGTTAATCGGCCCTCTTCATCAATTACAGCCTGCACAAAGGGCCTGTTCTCCTGATCAAGCCGTGTTTCTATTTCCATAAAGGCAGAGCCCGATGAATCGGCCCGGACCTCCGTGATGCGTGAGTCCAGCTCCCGGTAAATCTTATTGATTGTTCCCATCAGCAGACCATCGGAATTATACACTATTGTTTTTATTCTACGCCCGAAACCATCATATTCATAAGATTTTGATTCCTGTGATTTCCCCAGTCGCTCTACGGTGATTTCGCTCACCAATTGACCAAATTCATTATGGAAATACATTGTCCTAAATATTACAGAGGGGTCAAAATATTCACCGCGTTTTTGTGGAATACCCAGGCTGTCAATGTCAAAAGTCGTAACCTCCAATACGTACCCATCATAGATTTCTTCCTTTTCCAGAACAGTACCTGTGGAATCGTAGTTATAATTCTCGCCCCAGATCAATTTGCCAGGTCGCCCCTGTGCAGATAAGTTTTCGGTGTTGATGGCACCGCCCGGACTGTAGCGTATTTTTTTCACAAGCCTATTTTTGCCATCATACTTAAAATATTCTTTCCAGAATAGGGTATCCTCCACACCATAAAGCGCTGTAGATATTCTATTGCCTGCAAGGTTGTAGATAAAATGATAAGATAGGATCACTTTTTTGTCATATGTTTTCTGCAGCCTTACGCCTTCTTCAGGACCGGTAACATAAATGTATTTTTTACTCAAGGGGATAGAATGAGTATATAATGTGCTGTCTGTCAATTGTCCCTGTCTGTTGTAATTCATAATCGTTGAATTCTTCAGTTCCTGTGTTTCCGCGCCGAAACTTTCGAATATTGAATATAAACGAATGGTGGTCGATTTTGTTTTCATCTGTACGGGACTGGCGCCCAACAAAAAGAAAATAGTCGTGTATACAGGAAATTTTTCAAGGACGGTCATCCCGGTATTTTAGAGAGCGTATACTCATAATTCAAACCATGAAATGAAATGAAATATTTGTAAAATAATGGCTGAATATTGTTTGTTCGAAGCATGGAAATGACCCAACAGGATATAAGAAAACTGCTCAATCAATTTTTTGATTCTGTCCTGTCTTATCTGGAGCAAGGGCAACTAGAAACAGAAATAATCAAACCAGCAGTATCACTGGAGGAATTAGAAAAAATTTTTACGCTGGATGATCCTGGTAGCGTAGCCAATATCAAAGCACTGGTGGATCAATATCTTGCCTCTGCAGTGCGCACAGGACATCCTCATTTCTATAACCAATTGTTTTCCGGTTTTTCGTTGTACGGCTTCATGGGTGAAGTTATTACGGCACTTACAAACAGCTCTATGTATACTTTTGAGATGAGTCCGGTTGCTACCCTTATGGAAAAAGAACTTATCACTAAAATGGCTAAACTAGTTGGATACTCCGCAGGAGGTGGAACCTTTGTAACCGGGGGTAGCAACGGCAATATGCTGGCAATGCTGGCTGCTCGTTACCGTTTTGCTCCCCAGTCAAAATTGAAAGGCCTTTCGGGGCTTTCTCCACTTGTGGCTTTTATTTCCCATGATGCTCACTACTCTATGTTGAAAGCTGCTAGTCAGGTTGGAATCGGTATTGAACATGTGAGAAAAATCCCGGTAAACGGACAAGGACAAATGATAGCTGGAGCTTTGGAAGATGCAATTCTCGATGCGCAAAATAAGGGCCAAAAACCCTTTTTTGTCGGCGCTACATCAGGCACTACAGTAAGAGGAGTTTTTGATCCCCTTGAAGAGATTGGTTCAATCTGTAGCGAGTTTGATTTGTGGTTCCACGTGGATGGATCCTGGGGTGGATCGGTATTACTTTCCAGTGCTCACCGGGATTTGCTGGCCGGAGCGGAACTTTCAGATTCTTTTTCCTGGTGTGCCCATAAAATGATGGGGGCCCCTTTAATGTGTACGGTTGCTCTATTTAAAACACCGGATATATTAATGGAGATCAATCAAATTTCGGGAACGGATTACTTGTTCCATGACGGACAGGATATCCAGTTGGATCTGGGCAATATTTCTCTGCAGTGTGGCCGAAGAGTTGATGCGCTGAAATTATGGCTCGCTTGGAAATATTACGGAGATGAAGGTTATGAAAAAAATATAGACCGTCTGTTTGCCCTGGCAGGGTATGCTGCCAAAAAAGTGGAGCAATCAGCTCAGCTACGGCTCATGAATGATGTTAAATCCCTGAACATTTGTTTCCAGATTCGTCCCGAAAATGTATCTGCGGATGCTTATAATGATATTACAGTAGAGGTGAGAAACCGTATGGTGGAAACAGGCGGCCCCATGGTTAATTATGCTTACATTAACTCCGACTTGGTTATCCGGTTGATCACAGCGAATTTTGAATTACGGAAAACTCACTTAGATTCGTTTTTTGACCAAATAAACAAAGCAGTAGATTTTGTCCTTGCAAAAAAGTGAATGATTCTTCCTTGTCCGCAATAAACAGAGACACAGTTGTTTTCCTGTTTATTAATGGAGCTCACCATGTTCATCATTTGATCCTGCCAGCACTTAACTTTGCTCGTATCCAGGATCGCTACCGCACTATAATCATTTCCGGCAGCAGGGCCAACAGTGCTATTATTCGAAAAACATGGCAGATATTTGATCGCCCCAATTGTGATTTTTTTGAATTACCAAAACCATTTCGCTACTGGATACCAAACTATAAACATAAACTATTCCCACCACCTTATTCATGTTGGAAGCGTATCCAGAAATATATCCGCCATGCTGCCGCAGTTGTAAGCACATCGCATGAGGTGCCGAAATATTTCGCACAATACGATATTAACATCCCTTCGCTTATTTATTTATACCACGGTACCGGCACCCGGGAGTATGGGTTCGATCCAAACTTGGATTTGTTTGATTTTCTGTTGGTTCCTGGTTCGTACCATTACCGACGTTTGCAGGAAACAGCGGATATAGATTCCTCCAAAATGCAGATTATAGGCCAACCGAAATTGGACTGGTTGGCTTTGATGCAAGAATACCAACCGATGTTATTTAAAAATAAGAACCCTACTTTTTACTACAACCCGCACTGGGACATGGGATTATCTTCCATTGAGAAGTGGAGCAAACCCATATTGGAATATTTTACAATCAACACCCAATACAATCTGATCTTTGCACCTCATCCCTTGCTGCAACATTTCAAGAATCGCAATGGTTTTATTATGAACTTTAAACTGCCTTATACGGCAAACAATATTCTGATTGATCTTAATGGTAGCGCTGGACTGGATGGAACGTATAATGCCGCATCGGATGTATATATAGGGGATGTAAGCAGTATGGTAACAGAATGGGTCTGCCATCGCCCAAGACCCTGTGTTTTTCTCAATAGCCATGGCATAGACTGGAAAAATAATCCAAGTTATGAAAGTTGGTCCTGTGGTAATGTTGTTACTCAGATTTCAGATTTATCAATTGCATTGGAAACTGCGGCTCATACCAATGAGTTTCAAGCAAAACAAGAATCTTATGTTCAGAGAATGGTTTTACGAGA
>DKQR01000221.1:0-521 GCA_002471805.1 Fidelibacterota bacterium UBA7303
TGGATCTGTTTTTGGGTTTCTTGGGTATGTTGTACACGGTGCCGGCCGGGGCAGAAGCCTTGATTTTCCGACAGCAAATGTAGTACCCGTGGAGAAAAACCAGCTAATGCCCAAACCAGGCGTCTATTTTACCAGAGGAAGGATTAATGGACTTCATTTGTATGGTATGTGTAACTTCGGGACTAGACCCACCTTTAATGAGGAAGAACTTGTCATGGAAGTTCACTTTTTCCATGATGACCTGACTGATTTATACGGGAAAGAGATAAGAATAGAGTTTTTAGAAAGAATAAGGGATGAAAAGAAGTTCCCGTCTCCCCTAAAACTTAAAGAACAATTAATAATAGATAAAAAAAGATGCCTGGATATCCAGGGCAAATACGAGTAGGAGATATCATAGAATGCCTATATCTAAAGAAGAGAAACAAGAAATAGTAAAAAAATTCGGCAACAACGACCTGGACACAGGTTCACCAGAAGTTCAAATCGCAATTTTAACACACAGAATCCGTGAATTGACC
>DKQR01000221.1:843-4726 GCA_002471805.1 Fidelibacterota bacterium UBA7303
GATCATGTGAAAGTACACAAGAAAGATAATCATACGAGACGTGGACTGGTCCAACTGGTTTCAAAACGAAAAAGATTACTAAAGTATCTGGTCCGAAAAAATGTTGATTCCTATGTGAATCTCGTCAAAGAACTGGGTATACGAGGATAATAATTCAAAACAACAAAGTAACAAAATAAGAAAGTAAAGAAAGAAAATGATAAGTAAAGAAAAAGAGATCGCAGGAAAATTGATGCGATTAGAGACGGGAAAAGTAGCCCGTCAAAGTAATGGTTCCGTTATGGTGTCCTATGGAGACACCGTGATTTTAGTAGCAGTAAATGCTGCCAGAGAGCCACGTGAAGATATTGATTTTTTCCCATTACAGGTAGAATATCGGGAAAAACATTATGCTGGCGGGAAAATACCCGGCGGATTTTTTAAGCGGGAAGCAAGACCATCAGAACACGAGGTCTTGACCAGCCGATTAACAGACAGACCTTTAAGGCCATTATTTCCGAAAGGTTTTAAAAATGAGACCCAGGTCATGATCACTGTTCTGCAGAGTGATGGTGAAAATATGGCCGATGTTCTGGCATGTGTAGGTGCCTCAGCGGCACTGATGGCCTCAACGATTCCCTGGAATGGTCCCATTGCCTCGGTACGCGTGGGGCAACTTGATGGCAAATTTGTTATCAACCCGACCCGGACTGACCAAGAAGATTGCGACTTGGAATTTATTGTTTCTGGTAATGAAGAAACAGTGGTCATGGTGGAAGGTGAGGCCAAAGAAGCATCGGAAGCCACAGTGCTGGAGGCCTTGAAGTTTGCTCATGATACCATACGTGAGATTATTGGTCTTCAGAACGAACTTGTGGAGGAACTTAATGTAATAAAGGATGAATTCGAAATACCTGAGCCAAGCCCTGAACTTGTTTCCTCGATAGATGAAGCTGTAGGGGACCAGATCGACACAATCGTGGCGATCGAGGATAAACAGGCACGTTCGGGTGCAAAAGATGAAATGGTCAGTTCTACACTAGAATCCTTGGAAGAATCATATCCTGAACAGGGAAAGGATATAAAGGCAGTGATCGATGATCGCTTTAAAGCCGCATTCCGGGAACAGATTCTATCCAAAGGAAAGCGGAGCGATGGCCGGTCTACAACGGATATCCGTGAAATCACTATTGATCCGAACTTCTTATCTAGAGCGCATGGTTCCGCCCTGTTCACCCGGGGCGAGACACAGGCGCTTGTTATTACGACTCTGGGATCAAAAAGAGATGAACAGATCGTTGACAGTATGGATGAAGATTACAAGAAAGGTTATTACCTGCATTATAATTTCCCACCGTACTGCGTAGGCGAAACAGGTCGAATCGGTTTTACCAGCCGTCGCGAGATTGGTCACGGAAACCTGGCACAGCGGGCTATTAAACCGGTACTGCCAGACTATGATGATTTCCCCTATACTATTCGTATTGTTTCTGAAATTATGGAATCGAATGGTTCCTCATCCATGGCTTCGGTCTGCGGCGGTTCCCTGTCGCTTATGAGCGCTGGAGCCATCCTCAAAGGCCATGTAGCAGGAATTGCCATGGGTCTGATCACAGATGGGAAAAGACATGCAATTTTAAGTGACATTCTTGGAATGGAAGATCATCTAGGTGATATGGATTTTAAAGTAGCAGGTACTGAGGAAGGTATTACAGCCATTCAGTTAGACCTGAAGATTGCCGGGCTTTCCTTCGAACTCATGGAACAAGCCATGGATCAGGCCAGAGAAGGCAGGCTGCATATTTTAGGAAAAATGAATGAGGCCCTGCCAGAAGCAAATGAAATTTCCGAATTCGCACCAAGGATTTTATCCATTCAGATCAACCCTGAAAAGATTGGTGCGCTTATCGGGCCTGGTGGAAAAAATATCAAGAAGATCATTGAAGATACTGAGTGTGAGATCAATGTTGATGATGATGGAATTGTTACCATTGCCGGCGCCAATACGGATAAATGCAATGATGCTGTAGAACTGGTCCAGGCCATTACGTTTGAACCGGAAGTAGGAATGGAATTTGATGCAGTCGTTACTCGAATGATGACCTTTGGCGCCTTTGTGGAATTCGCCCCAGGCCGTGAAGGCTTGGTCCATATTTCCGAATTGGAATGGCACCGTGTTGAAAAGGTGGAAGATGTGCTCAAACCTGGTGATGATGTCCGAGTAAAATTGATCAAAGTCGATGATCAGGGACGTCTCGATTTCAGCCGTAAAGCACTGCTGGAAAAACCAGAAGGATATGTAGAGCGTCCTAAGCGTCCGCGCAGCAACAGTGATCGTGGCGGAAAAAGACCGTTCAAAAAACGGCGTTTTTAACTGATAATTCAGTTTTACTAATCAAAACGGTGAAGGTGGTTCATTCCCGGACAGTGCTTTCACCGTTTTTTTTATATTAGGGTAAATGTATAATTTCACAACCCTGCTATGAAGCCTAAACTCTCCCAACACTATCAGCACCGGGAACCCTCCGCCATTCGCCAGGCGCAGATTACTTTTTCACAGCGACCTGATAAAGACCAGATCAAAGTGATCAATCTGGCCATAGGGAATGTGTCGCTGCCCATGCACCCGGCATTGCAGAAAAGAATGGTATCACTCCAGGATAGTGAATCGCCCTTTAATAAAGGTGTGAACCAGTATACTCCAAGTGTTGGATCGCTGGAAACCAGAAATGCTTTTCTCAATATCATTGCCTGTGAGGGTGCGGACACATCCAATATTCACTGCCTGATCACAGATGGAGGATCCCAGGCCATGGAATTAATGATGCTGGGCGTCTGCGGCCCCTCTGCGAAACAGCCATTGATGCTCTTGGACCCGGCATATACAAATTATGTTGAATTTGGCAAGCGACTGTCCATACCGCTTATTACGGGTCAGCGGACCATAAACAATCATGGCGAATTTGATCCGTTGGATCTAAATGAGATAGAAATAATAATTAAAAACCGTAATCCTGGTGCTCTACTGGTTATTCCTGCGGACAATCCCACAGGCCAGTTTTTGCATCAGGAGCATTTAACAGCTCTGGCCAAAATTTGTGTGCGCAATAATATCTGGATGGTGAGCGATGAGGCGTACAGGCAATTGTACTACGGACCGGAAGATTCATCCAGTATTTGGAAAATAACGGAAACGGATGTTCCTGGTATTACGGGAATGAGGATCAGTATCGAATCTGCATCCAAGGTCTGGAATGCCTGTGGTCTGCGGATCGGCGGCCTATTGACGGATAATGCTGAATTTCATACCAGAGCAGTTTCAGAATACACAGCCAACCTTTGCGCCAATGCCATTGGTCAATATATTTTTGGCGGCCTGGCCCACGAGTCCCATGAATCACTCAAAGCGTGGTACCAATCCCAGCGAAATTACTACAGGCCGATCATGGTTGCTTTACGGCAGGGCCTCTTGCAGGAGATGCCGGGTCTGATCGTTACCAAACCAGAGGCAGCCATTTATATGGTCATTGATTTCAGAAATATTTGTCCACCTGGATTTAACGCTAAAGATTTTGTGACTTACTGTGCCGCCGAAGGTAAAGTGCACCTGGCGGGACAGCAATATACCCTGCTGCTGGCACCTATGAATGAGTTCTATGCCAGTCAGGAAAGCACTGTTACTACACAAATGAGAATTGCCATGGTGGAACCACAGGATCTAATTGAGAAAACACCGGCTATCCTTGGTGCTTTGTATCATGCCTATAGAGGTCAATATTGATTCTCTTAATCTCCTTGCCATAAGGCAGGGGATTAATTAATTTAAAGTATAGCTTGAAGTAAATATCCCCGTGGGCAAAGTTCAACCAAAAGTAAAAAAATTATATTATGCCATTGGCGAGGT
>DKQR01000221.1:5143-6821 GCA_002471805.1 Fidelibacterota bacterium UBA7303
AACCGCACTTACCGCCAGCGAGATATCGATACGATCCTGCGTATCAAAGATCTGCTTTATAATCAGAAATTCACTATTGACGGCGCCAGAAAAATGCTGTCCGGAAAAGAAGACACACAGCAAAGTTCTGGTGCTGCACAGGATAATTATTCTGAGAAACAGCAGGTAGTCATTCATAAGATTCGGGATGATTTGGAAGCTATATTAAAAATTATCCAAAAATAATTTGTTCGGAGCGTGGCGCAGCCCGGTAGCGCACCACAATGGGGTTGTGGGGGTCGCAGGTTCAAATCCTGTCGCTCCGACTTGAAATTATAAAGTTTTCTTGATGAGATTGAGTAGTTTATAGTGCCGGTTTAATTATTCAATAACACAAGTTTAACCTATTTAACGGCATTTTTTCTACCCATATGCTACCCAATTAGGATTTTCAACTAAAATCAATGCCCCTATCACAGGCATTGTCTGGATTGCCATTGCCGGCGGGCTGCTGTTTGCACGGAAGATCCGTGACCAGCATAAGAATTAACTATTATCTACAACATCCTGAGTAAGGATGAACATCAAGCCCCGGCCACCCGGGGTTTTTTGTTTGTGGGAGGATGGGTAGATTTAATTATGGATAACAAGAATTTGAAATATATATATCCAATCATTGTAGGAATGGTCCTATGGTTGGCTGGACCGCCTTCAGGCTTGGAGGAAAACGGGTATCAGATATTTGTTGTATTTATTTCAGTCATTATTTCCCTTATAGTGCGGGCTGTGCCCATGGCAATAAGTGTTTTGACAGGTTTGTCCTTTTCTGTAATGGTAGGATTAATCTCACTGAAAGATGCATTGAAGGGCTACAGCGACTCGGTCACATGGCTTGTTGTTATTGCTTTCCTGATAGCAGGCGTGGTAATTGATACAGGTTTAGGCAGACGAATATCATTGCTTTGCATTCATGCTCTTGGCAGGTCCATCATAGGATTGGGATATGCTCTTTGTTCTGCAGAATTGATATTGGGACCGCTGGTCCCTTCAAATACAGCCCGGGGCGGAGGAATTCTTGCTCCAATTGTGGATTCTATGTCACGGACATTGGGTTCTACTCCAACCCAATCATCCGAGAAAGCAGGGCAATACCTTCATCTTGTCGGAGCGCATGCAAATCTGATCACTGCAGCAATGTTTCTTACAGGAATGGCAGCCAACCCTTTGGTTTCAAAAGCAGCACTTGATGTTTTCCAAATTGAATTTGATTGGCTGAATTGGGCATTAGGAAGTATTGTTCCCGGGTTGGCTGGACTTGCTGGCCTTCCTGTCTTGATAAGATACCTATCTCCTCCAACAATTAAGTCTATTCAGCCAATTCGGGACAAAATAAAAAACGACATCAAGGCTTTAGGTCCTTGGACTCGCTCGGAGACATTTACCGCATCAACCCTGGGGATAATGCTTTTCCTCTGGTCAACTAAACCCTTCCACGGCTGGGGAACCACAACTGTAGCCCTCTTGGGACTTATTACCATCCTTCTTTTAAATACTATATCATGGGATCAAATGGTGAAAAACCACAAGGCATGGGATACGCTTATCTGGTTAGGCGGCTTGCTGACACTTGCAACCAGTCTCAAGGATCTCGGTTTTATTTCTTGGTTTGCAGAAAGTATCCAACAGAATTCATGGTTGA
>DKQR01000029.1 GCA_002471805.1 Fidelibacterota bacterium UBA7303
AAGACTGTTTTCTGGTAAATCATAGCGTAGTGTTGTGATCGGATTGAAAGGATTGGGGTAGTTCTGGTGAAGTGCAAATTTCATTGGTAATTGTGTAGATTCTCCAATAGAGGTTTGAGTACCTGGGACAACGGTTATTTCAAAGACCACAGAATCGGTATCAACACCATTTGAAGCATAAACAACACCTGTGAAGGTTTGAGCGATATCTCTGTTTAAACTACTATCTATGTGAGCTATCCCCGTAATGGTTGCAGATGGAGGGATGATTTTACTTACTACTCTTCCAAAGCCCTCGGTTACAAAGATAAAACCGAGATCGTCCACATACACTCCTTTTGGGCCTACAAAAAAACTTTCTGATGCAGGTATACCATCTTCACTAATTCCTCCTTGCTGAGGTTGACCTGCTATAGTATAAATTGTACCATCATTATCAATCTTTCTGATTAATTGATTCCAATAATCTGTAAAATATAATTGACCAAACTCATCAAAGTACATTTGCTGTGGGTGGTCTAATTGTGCTGTATTTGCAGGAATTTCGGTACCATTATATCCATATTCATCTGTTACACCTGCTATAGAGTATATTTTCCCTGAATCCGCATCCACACCATAATATTGACCTGCCTGCATGCATACCATATAGATCTTATGTGGCCAATGTATTGCAAAATAAACATTACCATGCTGGTCAGTTTTAACTCCAAAGATCCTATTCAAAAGAGTATTTGAAGCATCTTCTCCATCCTGAAATTCATACTCATGTATTGTCCCATTTCCTGCAAGGGTCGTAATGATACCCTCAGGTGAAACTTTTTTTAAATAACCGTACCACGCATCATCAGCGGGGTCTTGTATGTTGCTTGCAAAATAAAGAGATCCATCCGGACCAAAGTCTATTCCATGGGATTCACCTAAGCTGGCATTCAAGGCGTCACCATCATCACCGCTATTACCCTCTTCTCCTGATCCTGCATATGTATACAGGATTCCATCCTGATCGATATATCTTACCTTATAGGTCCAGGGTTCAGTAAAAAAGAGTTGCCCTGAATTATCAAATGTCAGACATCTTACTCCACCTATTATAGCTTCATTGGCTGGTGTTCCATCAGGGCTGCTTCCCCATTCAAGCCCTATCGTCCCTGCTATTGTTTCAATTAATCCACTTGATTGGTGTATCATTCGAACTGCATTAAAACCTGCATCTGCAACGTAATAATTACTACTATCATCCAACACTACTGCATTTGGATGGCCAAAAGAAGTTTCTAATGGATTGCCTGATTCGTCGTAGGGAATAATTTCACCATTTCCTGCAATTGTATTTATGATATTATCTGTATCAATTTTCCTTATCCTACCATTACCTAGATCGGTAATATAGATATTCCCATCATTATCAATGTCAACATCATGTGGTCGGCAAATTACAGATTGGGATGCATCACCACCATCTCCATCAAATCCACAATTTCCATCTCCAGCGATAACTGACGATGACCCTTCTGAATCAATTTTATAAACTACATCTCCAGACACATATGTTGTAGACATATTCGTGTAATAAAAGTTCATATTATCATCGACCGTTAATCCAACACCCCCATTCGATTCATACAGCGAAGAAATAATACCAGAAGAAACATCTATTTTTCTTATGTAATAATTCGGCCATCCATCCATAAAATAGATATTCCCATCGGTATCAGTATCGATCCCATATCCATGTGATATCTGAGCATCTGTTGCCGGGCCACCATCGCCACTATAGCCGAGTGTTCCATTTCCTGCAATAGTGGTGATGATACCATCTGTATCTATTTTTCTTACTCTAAAATTATCAGTATCACAAAAATATATATTCCCATAATCGTCTACCGTAATATCCCCATAAAGCATATTAATCTTTGCAGATGATGCGGGACCGCCATCACCGCTATAGCCTGGTGTACCATCTCCCGCAAAGGTCGTAATAATACCCTCCGTATCAATTTTTCTAATTCTGTATACATTTGTAAAATATATATTTCCATTATTGTCATTAGTAATCCCGAATGGTGCCCATACTTTAGCATCAATGGCTGGACCTCCATCGCCACTAAAACCAGGTGTCCCGGTTCCCGCTATGGTGAATAATAGTCCATCCAACCCAACTTTATGAACACCATGGTTGTGAGCATCGGTAATTACAATTTCACCATTGGGTAAAATAGTCGATTTTTGCGGATAATAAAGGGGAACATCTACAGCTGGCAAACCCTGAGGAATATAGGAAGCCATCCCCGTTCCTGCGACAAGTTCAACAGTGCCTACAGTCCTTTCAACATTGATATCAGTTAATGTTAACCAGGAAGGCAAAACACCGTCGAACGATAACTGTTGTTCATCACCTTCAAGTGCATACAGCGTAAAGGAGAATAATTCACCCTCTACTACTGTATCAGGTTGCATGTCAACTGTAAATAATATTTGTGCATATGCCATTTTTGACAAAACAACTAATACAATAAATAAACGCTTCATAGTTAACCTCATCGGTTAAACCAATTCCATATTAACATGTTGAATTTCTGGTTCGGGATGTTCCTCTAATGCCCAGCTCATGTAGTTGGTTATAATTAACAGCAAA
>DKQR01000207.1 GCA_002471805.1 Fidelibacterota bacterium UBA7303
AACCGGTGCTTGCCAGGCGGATGGGACCTTTTATGGTACCAGTACTCGAATTATTTGGATCAATGCTTAAATTCCTGAATTCACAATTATTGAACACCGGTTCAGCATCTTCAATATCAATAACACCGTGGTCTTCGCCTCCTAAATCGGTGATGCTGGAATTGATAAAACGGCAATTTGTGAACGTGGGTGCCCAGTCAAGACTGCTGGATATACCCGGTCCAACAATATTGATCAATGGTTCATCATCAGGACCATCCATGAACGTAAAACCAATAAATTCTGTGGAAGACGCATAGCCTTCATATTCATCATTGTCAGCATCCATATCTAAAGCAGTATAATCTCCATCTCCGTCAATGAATGTGGAGTCCGAGCCACTAACGGCTACAAGGACAATATTTTTACCCTGTAAATCAATTACGGCTGTAGCAGCGGATGATGATTGCTGAACATTTATATCCCAACCTCCCTGCATACCACCATTGCTCGACTGTATTCCCACATTCCAGGTACTGAGGTTGAAGGTTGTGTTTTCCGAACTTTGGGCATAAAGACTGAAACTATACTGATCATTCCAAAAGGTTTCATTTGGTGGTGAATATGAAATTGACCAGGATGATGACGGAAATAACGCTTGATTACTATGGGAAAAATTGAGCGACGTTATATTATTTTCACTAACGAAAAATGATCCCGACTGAGGTCCATAAGAATCATTATAACTGAAACTATAAGTTGTCCCTGCGCCACTACCGGAGTCATATGTATACGTTCCTGCTAAAACAAGCAACCTTTTCCCATCAGTCGTAGATTCAGCAGCAATGGCATCCTGGATCGTATGGTAGGGATTGGTAGAGCTGCCATCTTCAGATCCGGTTGCGGATCCATTCACATAGATAGTTTCACCTGAAAATTGGGGTGTACCCGTCACTTCATCAGAATATGAGCTCTCATAGTCATCTGCGTCGATAGCTGTTATCCTGAAATAATAGGTTACATTATTATTTAATCCTGTAATGGTGTCCGCTGTGGTGCTGGCTTCCTGCTGTTTCACTGTGGGACCGGAACTTGTGCCGTAATAAATACCATACTTGGACACATCAGCATCAGAGCTGGCTGTCCAGGACAGTACAACTTGCCCATCCCCGGCCGTAGCAGTTAAACCGCTGGGTGCATCCGGTACAGGAGATTCAGACAACGCATTTTCTAATGCCCCAAAATCTGGTCTTCCGCCGCCACTTCCTGGGCGAGCATTACCTAAATAATCTGTATCAGGAATTAAGCTGGCACCAGCAATAGATGTCATTGCAGAAGTAGCACCCGCACCTAACAGTCCGCTGCGCAGGCTCAAAGCATAATTGTTATTATCCTCATTCATGAATTCAGGGTCTTCATTTAAATTCCCCGTGCCGCTGGTTGCCATCTGAGCAGCAGAATAATTCATGACAATAGAAGGATTATTTTCACTGCCAAACATTTGCTCACTGGCATCACTATTAGAAGCAGTGTTGCCCCAGATAATAGAATTCAAGAAATACGCGCTGGTACCCGCTGAACCATCAATCCAGAGTGCACCTCCGCGACCCATATAGGGAAACGAAGTATTTTCAGCGTTATTGTTTAGGATATCTGTGTGCACAAAATAAACCTGGGCACCATTTTGAATTATACCGCCGCCGCCGTAAATACTATAGCCTGATGTACCGCTGCTGGATAGTTCATTATTATAAATAAATGTATTAATAAAATTGGTAGTGGAATTATCCCCGCTTATAGAAAAACCGCCGCCTACCATATTGCCCTGGCCTGACGCAATTCCAGAATTACCCCTGATAAGACAATTTGTGATATTAACTGTATTATTGTTATTGTTATCGATACATAAACCAGCTCCATTAACCCCATCATTAAAATATGTTATTGGCGCTGTATTACCCTTAATGGTTGTTCCACTAACATTTACATCAGTATCGTATATATAAATACCAGCACCGGACGCAGCCTTATTGCCTGGCCCAATAACACAGTCATCAATTTCCACAGCACCTGCAGATTGTATTTTTATGGCGCCACCGTTGCCATCTGGTGAGAAAGCATTTACAATGGTCAGACCCTTGATTTTCATTGCAGTATAAGTATAATTGTAAAGATGAAAGCCATAATATCGATTATTGAAGCTGGCACCCACATCAATCGTGACAGAATCAGCTCCGCCAATGCCCATAATCACCAAATCTTTTTCCGGGTTTATATTATAATTGCCATAGCCAGTAAACGTACCTGGTTTTAGTTTAATGGTGTCATTTTCTGCAGCTTCATCAATTGCATAATCGATCGTAGCAAATGGGGCGGTTGTACTGCCGTCTCCAGTTGAATTATTACCTGATGAAGAAACATACCAAGCTGGTCCAAGATAATCAGGAACGGCTCCTACAATGTTTGAGGCAGAACTGGTGGAATTATCCTCACCCTTGTATTTGATACCAAAATAATATTCTGTTCCATTATTTAAGCCAGTTATTGTAATGGTCGTATCTGTCCCGGAGGATGTGCTGTCTACCAATGATGCACCTGAACCGCTTGAGTTAAACCCTTGATAGATCAATGCTTTGACTACTCCATTTCCTCCTGGAGCGTCCCAGGTTAGGGATACCTGCTGTGATCCGGATGCGGCAGAAAGGTTTGCGGGTGTTTCAACGCCTGGGGTGACCGATACCGGTGATGACATGGAACTTAAATCTCCGTCCTCTTGCTTTGTTTTTACACCAAAATAATAGGTGGTACCATTGGTCAGGCCTGTATTTGAATAGGTAATAGTAGTGGCACTGACTGAATCTATTTTTGTTACACCCCCAACACCTGTGCCCCTGTAAAGCAGGTAATGGGTAATACTGTCAGACGTGGATGCCGTCCAGTTCAAATCAGCTTGCTGATAGGAAGGTGTAGCAATCAAATCTGTTGGCGGCTGGAGGCCTGTTTCTTGTATGATCAATCTAATAGATGCTACTTTTGAATCTGGCGCTTGGGTCATGTTGCTGGTAAATGGATAATGACCGGCACCACTATCTGTCCAACCCCGGCGCGCTCTATTGTTTCCCGCATGCCGCATATACGTACCGCCGCCTGTTACATAACTGTTATTATCATGGCTGTATTCGATAATGAGATTGCTGACACCATCCCAGGTAATCGGTGACGAAAAATTAAACTGGATCCAGTTATTTTCCTGAAAGTCACTCATAACATAATTTATAGGTCCATAAACAACAGTGGTTGATGTATCGAAGCTGCTAATTTCTGTACTGCTCGTCCAATTATAGGCAATACGGACACTGTCCAAATTCATCCCAGGAGTTTGATTGACTTTAAATTTTATACCTGTAATGATTGCCCCTGATAATATTCCGGCATCGGACAGATCAGATGCCCAATAAAGTGACTGGTGTTTCACATCATGATACCATGAATTGATAGGATAACCCATATTTGTTCCACTAACTTCGCTTTCTGCAGCATTGGTTAATAGCTCCATGCCTAGATACGGTGTTACTTCTACTTCATTAGAATATCCAGATTCATCCCCGTCTAGGTCCACAGCCGTGATGCGGTAAAAATACATTGAATCGGTAGTAACTGTATTATCAGTATAGGTCGTGTCCGGGGATGAGGTAACTGTGACCGTTGCCAGCAATGTCTGCGCTGGGGATGTGCTCCCCCGGTATATATTATAAGACGCCAAGTTATCCTCTGAATTAGGACTCCAGCTCAAGGTCACCTGCTGGTTGTCGCCGAGGGCCGTCAAGTTTTGCGGTGCTGCCGGGATTGAATTATACGGTGTTACTTCTACTTCATTAGAATATTCAGATTCATCCCCGTCTAGATCCACAGCTGTAATGCGGTAAAAATACGTTGAATCGTTAGTAACTGTATTATCAGTATAGGCCGTGTCCGGGGATGAGGTAACTGTGACCGTAGCCAGCAACGTCTGCGCCGGGGATGCGCTCCCCCGGTATATATTATAAGA
>DKQR01000175.1 GCA_002471805.1 Fidelibacterota bacterium UBA7303
TTTAAATTCTTTTCCGTTAGGGGAAACATGATAAGGAGTTCTTCAGATGTCGATTAATGCCAAAAAGGCAAAAGCATTGGATCTTGCTATTACACAAATCGATCGTCAGTTCGGAAAGGGATCCATTATGCGACTGGGTGATAATCAATTTTCACAGATGGAAAATGTGATCTCCACGGGCTGTTTATCCCTTGATGTAGCCTTGGGTGTGGGTGGCGTTCCCAAAGGCCGAATCATCGAAATTTACGGCCCGGAATCCTCGGGCAAAACAACCCTGGCCCTGCACATTGTAGCGGAAGCACAAAAATCCGGCAACTATGCTGCATTTATCGATGCAGAACATGCCGTAGATCCTGAATATTCGAAGAAACTGGGCGTGAATACAGAAGAGCTGCTGATTTCCCAGCCCGATAATGGGGAACAGGCGCTGGAAATATGCGAAACCCTGGTACGAAGCGGCGCGCTGGATGTGATCGTTGTTGATTCCGTGGCGGCACTGGTACCTAGGGCAGAACTGGAAGGGGACATGGGGGATTCTCACATGGGGCTACAGGCTCGACTGATGTCCCAGGCTTTGAGAAAACTGACAGGAACAGTGAGCAGGTCCAATACAACAGTAATCTTTGTGAATCAGATTCGGGAAAAGATCGGAGTCATGTTTGGCAATCCAGAAACGACACCCGGGGGTCGCGCACTTAAATTTTATTCATCGATTCGCATGGAAATCCGCAGAATCACCACTCTGAAAGATGGTGGTGAAAGTGTCGGCAACCGTGTCCGTGTCAAAGTAGTCAAGAATAAGGTGGCTCCCCCATTTAAGCAGACGGAATTTGATTTAATGTATGGCCAGGGAATTTCTTTTGAAGGTGATATCCTGGATCTTGCCGTTTCTGGCAGCATTATTGAGAAAACCGGAGCCTGGTTCTCTTATGGCGATATGAAAATTGGTCAGGGCCGTGAGAATTCAAAGCAGTTCTTAAAAGACAATAATGATATTCTTGCAGAAATTATCGATAAGGTCAAGGCATTCATGGGACTCAATGAAGAAGTTGCCGAAAAAGAAACTTAAAATTGTATCTATTTCGTCGCAAAAACGGCGAAAAGATCGCTATACAGTTCAATTCGATACTGGGGACGTCTTCGGGTTATCCGAAGACGTTTTTATTTCCAGTCATTTAAGAGTTGGCCAGGAAATTACCTGGACAGAATTTGAGGCCCTTGAATTACAGGAAGGAATCGCTCGTATCAGGCATTCTGCCCTTCATTTGTTAAGTTACCGGATACGCAGCAAGGCAGAATTATCCCAACGGTTGCTACAGAAGAAGTTTGGTGTGAACCAGGTTGCTTCTGTAATAGATGAATTAGAAAAAAAAGGTTATTTGAATGACCGGGAATTTGCAGCTGTCTTTGTAAGGGATCGGGTGAAAAATAAAAAACTTGGACCTGTTGCTGTACGAAATGAAATCGTGCGTCACCAGATCTCGCCCGAAATTCTGGAAGAGACCATGGAGGATATTTACCAAGAATTCCCCCAGGAAGTACTTATTTCATCTATTATTGAAAAACGCTCAAATACGATAAAAGATAAAACCATTAAGGAACGGAAAAGATTGATCGATCATTTGAAGCGCAAGGGCTATCTTTGGAGCGCCATACAGCCCATAATGGCTGTATCCGGCTGGTTGGAACCATGAAATATTTTACTGATCTGGATATTGAATACATCCAGACCGCCATCGGTCGGGCAGCACACAGGAATGAACTGAAAATAATCCATGAATTTTTATACCCGGTCCTTAAAAAGCGGGCCATGCTTCCCAGATCCTATGTGGATCAGATTACAGCTAAGAAAAACCAGCCCGTAAAGGTTATAAGTGAAACCAGGTTTTGCAAGGATAGCGGTGCCTGGCAATCTTATGGGGCTTTATTTCGCAATTTCGCCCTTTCAGGGCTTTGGCCGGAGCACCTGGCATATATCTGGACATTTTTTCCTCCAAAAACCGCTCTGAAAAGACTGCAGGCACCTAATTGTAATATTTCATTGGGTGTTGCTTCATTTTCGCATCATATTATAAAAATTGCCAACAGAAGTAGAACGGGTCGGGTGATTATTATAGGGATGGCACGTACACCTGCTGTACACCCAGTTGCCAGTCCCGGATGGTTGATTGGTAAAATTTCTATACCAAGGTTCGGAAAGACAATGATGCATGAAAAAAGAATATATAAACAGTTTGCACCTTTTACCAGTCAGTTAAAAGGGTTCTCGGCCTGCGGTTCTCCGGGAAATGATTTAAGAAAATTGTTAGAATTGGTGCCGGATAGTGTGGGACTGCAGTTGAATTTTCCATCAAAATACAAGAGGGGGGATGGAATATTGCTCCTGAATCATACCTTGGCTAATGATGAAGGTAAATTCCCCTTCAGACTGATTAATGATATTCAAGTCGTAGGGCGGATCCTGCCTGAACCGGTATTTAATATAGATTTTGGGGATGGCTCCGTGAAAAAGTGGCCCAGGTCTATTGCAAGAATTACTATTCATCATCATGATGATATTCAGGCAAAAACATATCGCAAAGAAAAAGCAATTCAGAGAAAAGGGAAAAAAAGAGCCTCCATATCTGTGATGAAGAATATGATCCATAAGTATATGGAAAATTCGAAAAAGGCTTTTAATCAATATCTGCATAAATCAGACTGGAATATTTATTCGAATGCCGGCATGATGAATGTGAATGAACATCAAGCTGCTGACTTGGGGATGAGATCCATTGCTGATGCGGTTCGGTATCTGGCTTGCCTGGGAACAACTGTGAAGGCTATTCAACTCAACAGTAATGTAGCCAATAAAAACTTTTTGGCTGGACAGCTATCTGTCTTAGAAGGGTTTCAGTTAAAAAATATCGGTGTAATGGATTTAGGTGAGGATATTCCTGAGGGAAGTTACCATGTATATGCAGCAGGCCAGTCTGTGCCAATCAATACAGATATTCCCGTCGAGGGCGAATTCATTTCTTTGATCGGCAGTTTAAAGGGTGAACTGGGCGGGTCGCTGTACACCGAAATTAGCGGGTACTGCCCTAATGATAATTACCCTGTGATGGATATGATCATGGAATACAATATCAATCAGGCCCTGGCGCAACTGGTTCAATCAAAAATAGTAAAATGGGCACAGACTGTTGAACGTGGCGGTTTGGCAATGGGTCTTTATACACTTTACCGCAGATCAGGAATCGAATGTGGTTTGAAAATCAATATGTCAATGAATCTAAAAGTAGAAGAATACCTCTTTGGTGAATCATTTGGTGCCGCTCTGGTACTCCTTAGTGGAGATGAATTAATGGAATTCCAGCGTCTTTGTATGCATTACAGCGTTCCAGCTACCACCATAGGCCGGGTGAGTTCCGAGAAAGAGATTACTGTCAATAAAGACTTGAAAATTACCCGTGGAATTCTAGAATCCTATTCAACCGCATCATAGGATTAATTACCGGTTTTAACTTGCTTTATTCCTTAAATCTCATGGTGAAATTTAACCAGTTCAACTTTGGATTTGCGACTATGTAACCCGAATAATTAACTACTATAACCATAATAATATATGGATATGAAGATATAATATAAAGTTAAATATTATATAATAATAAAAAAAAATGGGGCAGACTTCACGATGTCCTCGGCACAAGGTGAACGTCTACCCCTTCCACATACCAAAGGTACCAAACCAGCACCTTCAACGCTTAAAGTATTGGTTTATTTGAAACAAGTCAAGAAAAATATTTTTCGAAATATTTAATAGATATTCTATGTGAATACCACCAAAAGAAGTACCGGTGGAGGGAATCGAACCCCCACTCCCTTGCGAGAATCGGATTTTGAATCCGACGCGTCTACCAATTCCGCCACACCGGCATTTTTTTGAAACATATTCCTAATGAAATTATAAGTTTGACTAATACTGTGTCAAGGTGATGGAATTGTTAAAAGGGTGAATTCATTCTAAATTCTAAACACCATAAAACCAAACATTAGTTTTACTGGCTTCTTCTTAAGTAAAAAAATAGAAAAATATTATGATGAATACATCGAAATACTTAATTCAAAATGTAGAGAAATATGGAAATAGTGCTGCCTTGTCCATTAAAGACAGCGATGGGCAATGGCAAACTGATACTTGGAATGATTTCTATCACGCTGTTTTAGATATATCTAAATCTCTTATTGCCTGTGGAGTAGGAATAAATGAAAAAATAAGTATATATAGCTACAACAGGCGTGAATGGTATGCCTGTTACGCAGCTACACAGCTTATTAATAGCGTTGCAGTTGGAATCTATCATACCTGTTCGTCAAACGAGGTAGAATGGGTCGTTTCTAATTCCGATTCAAAAATAGTTTTCGTGGGAAATAATCCTAATGATAATGGCGAGACAGAAAAAATGCCAAATCATAGACTCATGCATGTTATTGATAAACTTGATAATGTTGAATTGGTTGTTATCATGGACGGCGTGGAAAAACTGGACCATGAAAAAATAATTACCTGGGATGAATTCATCGCAAAAGGATCAACGGTAGATGAGGCTGAAATAAACGCACGAAATGATTCTATCCAGCCTGATGATACATCTTCCTTGATCTATACATCCGGAACCACGGGTAACCCGAAAGGTGTAGAATTGACCCATAAGAACTGGACCTTCGAATTAGATTCCGTACTAACAATTATGAAATTCAATCAGGGAGAATTATATGTATCCTGGTTACCCCTTGCCCATGTTTTTGGACAATTGGTTGATAATCATTATTGGATTCGGCGTGCCCTTCATATGCATATTGTGGACAGCCCTTTGAATACTGTCGATTATGCAAAAGAAGTCCATCCCCATCTTTTTATCTCCGTACCAAGGATATATGAAAAAATATATTCGAATTTGAAGGCTGCCATTGATTCAAGGTTAATTTTAAAAATTGGCTTAAAGATCCCAGGGCTTTCTAGTGTTTTCAAAGGGAAATTAAAAGCAGCTGTAGGCTTTGGAGACTTGCGTTTTGCAGTCAGTGGAGCTGCTCCCATTAATCCAGATATACTGAAACTTTTTCAATTCTTGGAAATCCCATTGTTTGAAGGCTATGGTATGACAGAAAACACAGCAGGAGCAACTCTTAACTATGTTGGAAATAATAAAATAGGATCCGTTGGGAAAGCATTTCCGGATACCGAAGTAAAAATTGGAAATGACGGTGAAATCCTCCTTCGCGGCGACCATGTGATGAAAGGGTATTATAATAATGACCAGGCTACAGCGGATACAATTATTGATGGTTGGCTGCATACCGGTGATGTGGGAGCAATAGATTCAGAAGGATTTTTATCAATAACAGGTCGTAAAAAAGAGATCTATGTGAGTTCCGCTGGAAAGAATATTGCGCCGCTTGTGATAGAGGAAACTATGAAATCTATACCGGTTATATCGCAGTGTTTTCTTGTGGGTGATGCACGTAAATTTTGTTCTGCGTTGTTTACTTTGGACGTAGGTGCAATCCTGAGAGATAAAATCGGTTTGGATCCTAATGAAATCCCAAAAGATCCACTAGAACAATTGGCAATGTTAAAAGAAAATGGGCATGAACTGTCCGATTTTACCGAAAGTGATGATTTGAAATCTGAAGTGCACTCTCAGGTTGATGATCTTAACGGTCAATTTTCAAACCCCGAACAGGTAAAAAAATTCTTAATACTTCCACGTGATTTCACGATTGATGACGGTGAATTGACACCTACACTCAAAATACGACGTAAGCAGATCAATGAAAACTGGTCTGATTTGATTGAGTCAATGTACACTGAATAAACGTGGGTGATATATCGTTTTTAGGCTGCGGATCCTGGGGAGGAGCCTTGGGATTTGTAGCTGCCCAGAAAGGGTTTAATGTTACCATGTGGCACCGCAATTCTGCAGTGGTTGAATATATAAAGAAGACTAGGGTGCATTACCTGGTCCCTGAACTGCATTTTCCGGAGAATGTATTGTTTACAACTGATGCCGAGAAAACTGTGAATTCGGCGGATATTATCGTCATTGCTATTCCATCGCAATCTATCCGTAGAGTATTGGAAGATCTAGTACCCACCTTTAATAAAAACAAGATTATTGTCAATGTTTCTAAAGGTATTGAAATTGATACTTTAATGACAGTAAGTGAAATTATTGCAGATGTTATTAAAATAAACTATTGTAATACTGTAACATTATCGGGACCGAGTCATGCGGAAGAGGTGATAGCTGGTTATCCGACCACACTGGTATCTGCTTCAGCAGATCTGGGTACAGCAAAAAGAATTCAGGAATTTTTTTCCAACGAAAATCTGCGTATTTACAGCAATACGGATATTCGCGGTGTGGAGCTGGGCGGCGCCATGAAAAATGTGATTGCCATTGCCGCGGGAATCAGTGATGGCATAGGCTATGGTGATAATTCTAAAGCGGCACTCATGACCAGGGGAATGAGGGAAATCGCCAGGTTGGGATCAGCCATGGGCGCCGACCCATCCACCTTTTCCGGATTAAGCGGTATTGGTGACCTGATTGTAACCTGCCTGAGCCGTTACAGCCGCAACCGCAGGGTGGGGCAACTCATTGGAGAGGGGAAAGTACTTGATGAAATACTTTCTAATATGCGCATGGTGGCGGAAGGCGTTGAAACTGCAAAATCATTACATCAACTCCTGGAAAAATATAAGGTGGAAATGCCCATTTCAGAGGGGATTTACCAGGTGCTGTTTCATGGGGCGGATCCAAAAGATTCTGTAGCAAAATTAATGACCCGGGAACTGAGCCATGAGTCATAGGAATCTATCTATGTTGAATAACTTTTTCCTCCTGTGTAATACCCATGCTT
>DKQR01000064.1 GCA_002471805.1 Fidelibacterota bacterium UBA7303
CACACCCACTGATAGAGCGAAAGCAAAGACGAAAGTAAGTATCTGTTTATTCATTTTGTCTCCTTCTTATTGATTTATTTTTCGATTATTATAGACAGTAAGCACCTCATGGTACTTCCACACACGGTAGTATAATACAGTAATTATTGAAAGAGATCAAGTTATATTCTTTAATCACGGTGTAATATGGAACCTAAATTTTGATCAATTGAAATGTAAAGCAATATTATCGAACAACGACAAATTTTTTCACGATCTGGTCACCTTTAACAATCAGTATTTCATTACTTACAGCTGAAACTATATTTTCTGTCGCTTTAAAATGGGCTACATAAATACCCGGCGCAATGACCTGTCTGCCAAATGTGATCAAGCTCCAGGCTTCATCACCACTGCCATCCCTGTGTTCAATTTTATGCACTAGATCTCCACGCTCGGTAAACACCTTGATATCACACTGGCCGGGGATATTTAAAAACATGATTTTATCCCGTTCGCCAATATACTGCAGGTCCTTGGCTGCAATGTGGTACGGATTTGGTACGATACGAATTTCATCCAGCACTTTCCCAGACTGTCGCCTAAGATAGGCTGGCTTTGATGTTTTTGTGTAAAATCGGCTACTTTTCAAGGAGCCTGCGGGGTTCAAACTACCGGCAATATTCTCACTGCCATCCGTGATGGATTGGATATAATAATAATATGAATTACCACGAATCGGGGTCAGGTCATCAAAGCTGTATACGCCCCCAGGGCCGGAGTAAATATTTGTGTAGGTTGTATCCGGTTTACCTGTGGCCCGCCAGATCTCGTACCCGCCAAAGTTGGGATTGCCTTCGGAAGGGCTTGGATCCCAGCTAAGAAATATACGATCACCCCCGGACTGGACATCGAACAGGGCTGGTGGCAGGGGCGGTTTAGAGATCTGGAACTCAGCTTCATAATTTCGCAGCGCCCGCCCAAAGGTTTTCAGAAGTGAATCTTTCCCAGTGAACACCCAGGAATTCTTAAAGATGTCCTGGTCATTGGTTTCACTGCCATCAGGAAGTATATAAGGAGCACCACCATCCTGCCACTGGAATCCAATCGTTTCACACATTTCCCGGCTGAGGCCATTGATACCTTCCGCTTCAACAATGACAATGCTCTCACCATGGGGTATGTCAAAAGGGCCATAACTCAACATAGCATTCATACCACCAGGATCATTGTGTACGTCAAATGGTTTTATGTTATGTTTTAAATAGGTTTCAGATCCTGGGTCACCCATGGCTACTTCATCGGGCCGTTCAGCGCCCCCCAGCCCGAGATGGGGCACGCCAGAGAGCATCTCATGGAGTTGGGCCATGGCTGGCTCATCCGATTCCGATAGGGTACCCATGCTGGGATAGGTATCTCCGGCATGCCAGCCCCAAAACAGGGGCTGGTTGATATCATTGACGGAATCATTCCAGCTTTTATCTACATGCAGCACCACTGTTCCGGCGTGGTGGGGGGCAGTCAGCCGGCCGTTACCACGGAAGTCAGGACCACCAATGTTGTTGATCTGAAATAAGGTTGCAGAACGTCCATACCATGAGATGACAGAACGCAGCCATTGTGGGCTGGGGTCCGCTTCTGTAATTGGGTTCTGATAGTTCTGGGAAAAATTTTCGCCCCTACGTGTGACCCAGGAATTCTTACCCCATTTTTGCTGGCCGTCCAATAAAGTCCCCGCTTCCCTGGATACGCTGTATCGTGTTCCCCATCCAATCAGTACATCATTAAGATCGGCATTCAGTTCAATCTCCGCATCCCAGTCTGTATTCCCTGTATTGGTAAACGTAAATACCTTGATAAAATAATTATCATGGTATTGCTGGCTGAAGGCATAAACTCGTCTCTCCATAGTCAGGCCCATGGATGTATTCACCGTATTTACAATGATCCGGTCAGATTCTATATCCGGATTCACAGAATCAATCTCCGCGTTGTAAAAACTGTTAATGTCCACGCCGTCAACATAAACCGCGGGGGGCATAAATTTTGCTATTTGATAGAGTTCCATAGGAAAAAGGCTGTTACCCGCATCACTCAAAAGAAAATAGAGCCCATAATGCCCCCAGCTATAGCCATTGTTATCTGTGAAATCTTTACAGGCCATCCACGACCTTTTAATTACAGAATTATCCTGATATAAATAGTCTGCAGGCCAAATCAGGCCTTCATAATACGTATTATTATAGGCCCGTTCACTGCCGTAGGCGGAAAAATGACTCTGGAGAGAACCAATTTTAACATATCGCTTCAACGTTTCATCTACCTGAGCAACCAATACCAATGGCAACAAAAATAGAACAATATTTTTTGGGAAGAAGTGATATAAAGCAAACATTAAAAATGAACAGAGATACCAAAATAAATATCACGGGGATCCAGAAAGGAGACTGCCCTGATATTCGGCATATCTATATAAGCTTTTGAATCAAGAATATTCTTATCTGAAGGGGTAGGATTTTCCCAGTCATCGGGCTCATAAGGCTGATAGGGTATGGACCAATCGCGATATTCACCTATACGGTCATTCCCTTTTTCCTTGCCGTCTTCCCAGGGAAATCTGAGTGATTCTAAATAATCAATATAATCATAGTAATCTGCGAATCCCGCGTAACTGAGAAATTGATGGTTAAAAAGATTTTGCACATCCACGATAAGGTCCATATACCCTTGTTTCCAACGCAGACGCTTGCTGACACGTAAATTTGTACTGTATGAATCTTTCCATTGCACATTGTCTGCTACACCAGGGATATTCTGGGGATTATATGTTTCGTAGGCACCGGCTTTTTGGGTAATAATCAAGCTGGAAGTCCATTCCCCCAGGATATGACTTTTCATGAACCGCGGTCCAAAATTGCTCGGTGACTGCAGATTGATTACAGTTCTTAAGTACGGCCTGGGCCTTGGTTTTGACTGGTACTGATTGAGACTCTCATAATCACGCTGCATATTGGGGTCCTGGAACTGCCTTAGTAGCCCAAAATAACCCGAGGATTGGACCAGATATGTGTAATTGACCATCCCTGTTATCCAGAGCCCAACATTTTTCTTCAAGGTGAATTCCATCCCGCGTATATCTTCATAATTGTTGTTCTCAATACGGTTGACCTGAACCGTGCCATTCATATTCTGGTAATAGACCCAACCCGGCTGATTGGTAATATCCTTATAGAAAAGTGCCAGGTTTACCAGATAGTTGCCAAATGGATTGGTGGAGAACCCTACCTCATAAGCCACTGTTTTCTCAAAATCCATATTGGGATCGCCAACATGGGTTACCAGTCCGTTGCTTTCCCTTTGGAGCCGGAAACGATAAGAAGATGACGGCTCCGAGTAAAAGTGGCCGTAATTGAAATACAGTTTGGACCGTTCCGTGATCGGGTGAGAAATACCCAGTCTGGGACTTAAAGCATAATTTGGTTTTGCTTTTTTGGTATCTGCTGTGGATTCGATCTCATTGCCGAGGCCCTGTTTGAAAGAATCATCGTAAATGTCCAGGCTGTATACTTCTGTATTGCCGTTCGAAATATCCCCACGCAGTCCCAGATTGGCTATAAATCCTTTGTATTCGACCTTGTCCTGCATATAAGCATATATTCTAAACGGCGCTACATCATATACCATAGAACGGTTCCATGTCGACATCCCTGGATTTTCTGTAAATGATCTGATCTTAAATGAATTGAATGCTGCACCAAATCCAGTTTTCATTTGGTGATTGGTTTTCAATTGATTAGTGTAATCTGCTTTTAAAATTACTGTGGAGTTTTTTGTTTCATCCCGACCCAGGTTCATCCAGCCGCCAATATTCATTCCGTCAATCCCCGTTTCACCATAGCCCCAATAACCATAAGGTGCCTCATCTACCTGATAATGGTCATACCCTGGAATAATTGCATATTTTTTGGTGGTGTCCCGTTCATCCGTCTGATAGGTATCATAAATATTAGACTGCAGCTGCAGAACTAGATCAAGAAATTCTTTTTCAGAGAACATATGGGTTGCTCTTATCCCAATGATAGACCGTTTTAGCCTTGTGGGTGAAAAATACCCGGGCATAAACAGGATACTGTTGCCGGAACTACTATTCAGCAAGTTGGCTACTTCGTATGTCGTTCTCAGAAAATAACCCGTGGGTGTTGTCTTCCAGCTGTAGGGTGAGACAGATTGGGTAGTGCCTGATTGAAAAGACAGATTTATTTTGGTTTTTCTGGAGAAATCAGCTGTTAATTTGACCAGGATTGATTCATCACTATAGTTTTTTAAGGATAGGGGAAATATAAAGGCCTCATTTTCCCTGCGGTAACTCATCAGAAATCTCAAGTTGCCCAGATTGCCGGAAACGAGGGGCACTGGTCCTCTTATATAAAAATCTACATTCTCATCAGGGTGCTGGATTACGCCATGGCGCCTGTGCTGCCACTTAAAGACCTGCTGTGCCGCCTGCGGTGTTAGATCATTGGCAGGATCATCATCATTTAATGTAGCATCTGCAACTGCATTCCAGCCCTCAAAGGAAGGATACTGTCTTCGGGTATAAGCATCCCAATTACCATTTTCCGTGCCGGACCAGGCAACATCATCATCTAAAAAAGACCTTAGAAAATAAGAATTACTCGAAAACAGGGACGGGCCAAAATGTTTTTTCACCGGCGGACTATGGCGAAAGGAAAACCCGCCGCGAATCCGGTCTTTATCTCCTTCCGCCAGGATCACATTTACAACACCCGAACGAATATTGCCATATTCCGCATTGAACCCACCGGTCTGAACCTGTACTTCCTGAATAATTCCCATGGGTATCGATGTATAAGGCACATTTGATCGCTCATCGTTA
This sequence comes from Fidelibacterota bacterium UBA7303, assembly GCA_002471805.1. Taxonomy (GTDB): domain Bacteria; phylum Fidelibacterota; class Marinisomatia; order Marinisomatales; family UBA1611; genus UBA2134. Next base: position 4,877 of record DKQR01000064.1, read on the forward strand.
TACGATATTCCGTCAACTTGGAAAAGGGATTCCCGGCTGCTGCCGCCTCTGACAGCCATCCCTTCAATACCTGCCTGGAGGCCAATCACATCCACAATCTCATCGAATGGCAGGTTCTCAATATCTTGGGAACTGATATTGATCTGGCTGTTGGAAATATCATGAATGACAACCGGCCTGGCAGCCCGCACGGTGATTGTTTCCATTTCTATGGATTCCTGGACCAATTTAATCTCAACAATTGTAGTTTGATCAATTTTGACCATCACGTCTGTGATGCTGTATTTTGCATATCCAATCATGGATATATCAATATCATATTCACCTGGTACAATATTAAGAATGGTGAATCTGCCCTGAGAGTCTGAAACCGCCCCCAGACTGGTATTTTGCAGTATCACATTCACACCAGCCATCGGTATATCGTTATCAGCATCGGTTACAATACCGGTAATTTTCCCCGATGTACCGGGAAAAACACTATTTGTGAATAAAAGACTGGTGGTTAGGAAAAATCTAAGAAGGTGGGGTGATCGACCCATGAAATCCAGGAAAAATTTCAGGGACGTCCATAATATGGCGCACCATTCATCCTGGTATCTATGCGCTGTACACGGTTTGTTTCTTCTGTCCTGTTAATTATATATAGATACTGAGAATTCCCCCAGGCCATGTAATTGATGGGCGGAGTAAGGACTGTGGGGTAAAATGCGGAAACAACATCATTGTTTACAAGGGTCAGTGGCTGACTTTCACTATCGGAGCCTATCAATAATTCGCCGTTTTCACCCAGGGTAAAACACAAGGCAGATGATTCTTTATTTGTATAAGCGGACCAGTCAAAGACCAGTTCCAGGTCACCGAGAGTACCCGCGATATCCAGGATGGGTAATCGATAGATGGCTTCATCTGCAGCTGCATTTGTTGTTAGTATATAAACGAAATCACCAAATACACGCAAACATTTGGTATCTAAATCCCCCAGGTCCTTGGCTTCCGTAATACCGGAAGTCATTCCGCCATCATCATTAATATCAACAACATCGATCTTTGATCCTGTCCCACTCAAGTAAAGGTTCCCACTGGCATCAAAATCCAGATCCGTGGAATTACCATTCACCCGCTTGAATATTTCAGTATTTTCTTTTGGTGTTCCTTCTTCATCTTTATATAAATATCGCTGGTAATTCACAAAATAGACACTGCCGTCAGGACCAAGCTTCATCCCTGATCCTTTAGAAAGTGATCCGGACCATACTGTTGAATCCTGGTTGGTATCTACCTTCCAGAATTCCGCATTCGGTGAACCTTCCATGGAAACGATTACATTTTCCTCACGGTCCAGATCCAGGCTGTAAATATCCGTGAATTGATCGAAAGGTCCATAATCCATCACGGCAGCGGTCAGAATATATTGAGCATTGTATTCTCCAAATAAGAATGCTCCCTGTACCGCAACTTTAATCTTTACACTGTCACTGACCAGGTTTGGCGGAATAACCAAAATTCTATTTGGTGTTGCATCTACAATGTTGCCCAAAAGATTGTTAAAATAAACAATGTTTTCCTCTTCAGTATCGGAGAAACTTTGACCGGTGATAGTTAAGGTGTCAATCCCAGCGAAGGCACCATCTGCCGGCTCAACAGAAGTAACAACCGGTGATAAACCTCCTGTATCATCTTCATTCCAGATATCTTCCGGATAGTCGGGATCATCACAGGAAAAAACCAGTATGATCAGGAATAGAATATGGTTTTGCAGCTTAATATATTTTGAATTCATCGTGAGATACCAATACTGACCCGACTTACAGCGTCAAAAATACCAAATGGTGTATGGGCATAATCGACCATTAAAGGACCTATTTTGGCCCCGCATCCAAAGGTAAGTCCCCGCTCATCATAATTGTACAGATAACCCATCCTGGCCTTAAATAGTTTCCTGAAGGAATACTCAAAACCCATATTGACTCGCTCTGGATAGGATCGGGGATGAAGTGCATCAACAGCCATAAGAACAGAGTGTGAACTTCCGATTAAAGGAGAAAAACTGAGAAGATCGACTGATCCACCTATTCTGAAAGTCAGCGGCAGCTGAAATCCATCATAGGCATATTGGGATTCATCGCTAAAGTTTCTTACAGACATGCCAAAAGTAAACCCGTGCCAGTCAGTACGGTAAATGGTCCCGAAATCAAACGCAAGTGCATCTGCGGTGTTTTTTTGTACTACCTGTGATGTATCCGAGATCGGTACTACACTTCTCCCCAAATACTGGTATGCCTTCTTTACCTGCCCTCCCACTGAAAAATTTTCTGATAGAGCTCGACCGTACCCTACACCTATTGCCATGGCTGTAGGTTTAAACACTTCAGTATCAATGAAACCCCGCTCATTATCCCATACCATTGTACCCTGCAATTCTCCATAATCCACATTATGGAAAGAAAATCCAAAAACACCATATTTCCCATTTTTGGGACTGAATGATAGGCTGAGAGCTTCATGCTGTATATCTGCGATCCAATTATTGGAGCTAAAATTGATATCAATCAACTCTCGTTGCCGAGACAATCCCGCAGGATTGAAAAATAAAGATGCGGATCCCGTATGAATAGTTGTCAATGCATCGCCCATTCCTCCGCCGCGGGCATCGGCTGTGACACTTAAAAACTGGAAACCTGTCTGCGCTAGTTTTTTATTTTCGGAGCCTAGTAGATAAGATAAAAGAAAAATTAGAAGGATACTGTTCTGTATGTATTTCATCATTCTCCTCCCCCTGAAACAGTAATCAGCTCTGTTTTTGTGACTGTATTGGATAAATATCCATCGGAAACAGTAATAGATGGTGAAAATTTCCCTGAGTCTGAGTATGCATGTTGTACAAATGAAGAATCGCTGCTGGCACTGCCATCTCCAAAATCCCATTTGTAGGAAATAATGGGCTGAGATCCTTGAGCAGATTGGTCTGAAAAGGAAACTGTATCGCCAATAGCTACACTGGCCAGGTTGGCACTGAAGTCTGCTGTAGGGGGTATATTAGTATTCAGAAAAACCAAATGAAGGGTGGAAACATTCGGATTAATGACCCTGGCCAGATAGGCACCATTCAGAGAAGCATAGACCTGCCTAGTTCGGGCTTCCGGGCAACCGGCGACATTGGTTAATGATAGATTTTCATTTTCTGTTGACACTAATTGGCCTTCTGCCGAATACAAAGTGAATCCAGTGGATGAATTGATGGCCACAAAATATGAATCAGCTACCTGAGGTGCATAGATCATGAAAAAACACGTATCAGCCGATAGCGGCAGCCGCCAGGCATTGGAATTGTTGAGTGAAATAAAAGAGGCTGTATCACCTGAAAGGGTATCATAGATAGCCGATAAGGTTAGTGAATTGTAGGCGACAGTGACAGCAGTGACAGTATTCTCCGTATTAGATAATATATTGCAAATGGTAATGTCTATTTCCAGTGGCTGGATATCCTCAACCTGGTATTCATCCAACAATTCATTGCATCCAGGCAGGAACAGCATCAGCATAAAATAAGTGCAAAATTTCTTAATAGTTCTCGTCATGTATTACCTGATCACTGTGAATTTTCTAATTGTACTGCCCTCTTGTCCCATGTCAAAGTGAGCAACATAAAGACCACTGACAACGATCTGCCGAAATGAGGTTATGGAATTCCAGGCCTCGTCGCCACTGCCATCTGTATGTTCAATGGTATCAACCAAGTCGCCCCGCTCAGTAAATATACGGATAGTGCACTTACCAGGAATATCTAAAAACATAAGCCTGTCCGGTGCACTAACACCATACTGCAAATCACGGGCGGAAATGTGAAATGGGTTCGGAACAACTCTAATGTCCTCAAATTTATCACCCGCTGGACGCTTTAAAAATCCTGCCTTATTTGTCAATGTGAAAAATTTACTGCTGTTCAATACAATATTATCATTACTGCCATCATCAAATGCCTCTAAAAAATAATAGTAATCATATCCTCTTGTAGGAGTGAGATCCTCATAAGAGTCCGTCCCAGGTTCTAAAGTCCAGATACTGGCAATAGATTCGTCCAAATCAATGATCTGGCCCTGACCGATATCATAGGTAAATAGGGTCGTATCGGGCTTGAATTTCAACCGATATAATCTATATCCCGCAAAACCAGGCTCAGATTCTGCCTCATTCGACCAGTCTATGATAATCCTGTCACCTCCGGAGGTTACGTTAAATATTGCGGGCGGACGCGGCGGCATAGGCAAGGCCTGACCTGACTCCATAAGATCAAAGTTTGCTCGTGCTTTTTTAAAAGTCTTAATAATGGAGTCGGCGCCTGTAAA
>DKQR01000193.1 GCA_002471805.1 Fidelibacterota bacterium UBA7303
TGATGGTTTTGGAGGTCAGTTGGTGGAACAGATCGGTGCACCGGAATACAGTCCCCCCAACTTGAACACCCAAGGGAAAAAAACAAATCCGGACTGGTTAATGAGTTTCTTTAATGAACCATCCATTATCCGGCCCAACCTCCAGGTACGAATGCCAAGTTTTCATCAAATCTCGGATAAGGACTGGAATGCTATTATCAAATATTTCCAACACCTTGACAATGAAAAGATCTCTTACCATGATGAATTGGTTTTTGAGACAAATTCTATAGAATTCCGCGCCGGGGAAAAGCTCCATGAACTTGGTGCCTGCGACAACTGTCACTTTTACGGCGAAACATTCCCAAAACAGGAAGCATCTACCTGGGCGCCAAATCTGGCCATGACGAAAGAAAGATTAAATCCAGATTGGGTGAAGGAATGGCTCCGTGATCCTCAGACGATTATGCCGGGAACAAAAATGCCTGCCCCCTATTTGCCTGACAAAGATATACTCACCATGGATGGAGCTGAGAATGACTGGGGCAAGGAACTTGTAAAGCTAGGTGGTGATTCAACCGCAATGCTTAACGGTCTAAGAGATTATATGTGGAATATAAAAGGCAAAACCAATATTGACGATATTATTAAAGATTATTTCGATGAGAACGGATATGACTTCGAAAGTTCAGATGATGATTTTGATGATGAAGACGACTGGGGCGACGATGATGACTGGTAGATAGTTTTTAACCAGTATTTTAATTCATAAAAAAGCCCTGAGATTCAGGGCTTTTTTACTTTATTAATTGATGCATCATTTCATTAACAATTCAATAGCGTTTTTCACATCACCAGCTTTCCAATCATCTCCAGGCCAAAAGCCAAGCACAACCCGATCTGGTCCAATCAGCACAGAACTCAGTGTATGACCAATCTTTCCTTCTTCCACACCCCAAAATTCACCGCCAGACTGCTTTACTAAAGTATATACATCCTCTATTCTCCCTGTGCTGGACCAGACATACCAATTATTATGACCTAGTATGGTCGAACCGTAAAATTCTTTTAAAACGGTTGGAGTATCATACTTATAGTCAAAACTGACCATGATGAAATCAATATTCTCATAATCTGAAAATGATTCTGCGAGATAATTATTTTTTATGATTACCGCCGGACACATATTTGGCATGGGACAACCGGTAAAAATAAATGAAATAAACCTGTATTTACCATCTGAATCCGATAATTGTATCAATGAACTGTCCAGATCCAATAAGGTTACATTATCCAAAGTTTGACCAATTCTTTTCACTGAATATTTATCATCAAAAAAACCATCTTCTTCAACTGGTAGAATGCCCTTTCCCACAATTTTGAAATTCCTTGCGAAAGTAACGCTATCCGAAAATACAAATTCAAAATGAACACTATCCCCGATCACAAGGTTGGTTATCTCGTCTAAATCAATAATCTGAAAGGGCATGACCATGGGCATCATGAGGTTTGGAATTGTATCGTGGGCAATAGTGACTTTCATGGAATCAGGTAAAATTCCATAAATCGTTCCTTTGACAGGATATGCTTTTTCCGGTGCACTGCAAGTCAATGAGAGGAAAAAGACAAATAAATAAATTGAAATTCTCATTCTTGAAATTAGGCAACAAAAAAGGCGGAGAATCTCCGCCTTTTTATAAACCTTTTTATTACGGTTTATTTTTTCTTTTTCGGACGTGTAAAGGTGAAATCCTGTACCGTTTCACCATCCCCAATTTTTACTGATGTTGTCAAAGGTTTCTTTTTAAATTTCTCCTGCCAGCAAACGACCTCATAGGTCCCTGCAGGAATACCGTCAATTGAAAAATTCCCTTTCGCATCCGTAACGGCAAAATAAGGATGATCAGAAACCAGGACCCATGTTTTCATCCAGGGATGAACATCACACTTGATATAGAATGGATTCGGCTCTGATTTTGAAAACGTAGATTTCTTTTCTTTTACTACTTTAGGCATGGCAAAGTTGAATTCTTTATTTATTTTCGGCAAAGAGTGGATATTGTGAAGTGTTGCATCACTGTTTTTAATTAATAATTGCTGACCAGCTATCATACCAAAAACATGAGGTACATAGACACACCCTTTCTGATCAAGAATAGTTGGTTCAGAAGGAACACCTTCTGAATAGGAAACGTCTTTAATATAAATAAGAGCTTCTTCCATTGAACCATCTTCAGCCATTTTAAAATTTTCATTGTATACACGATCTGTATGAGCAGCACCACATACAGGATCAGCATCCATTCTCAATGTTTTTTTCTTTGGCGGCTTTCCATCGTATTTCACATGACCTTTTAATGTTCCGGCTTCAATAAATAAAACAGTCAGAAAAAACATAATGCAGGTAAAAATTATTTTTCTTTCTTTCATAGTATATCCTTTATAAATCTGATCTATCAGGACAACAAATTTACCGGTTTTTTATTTCGATTCAATAATGTAATTGGACGGATAATCTTATGAGAATTGTAATTGATTTAGGTAGTTTCAGAGCCAATATTCATAGATATAATAAAGTATTTCGATGTATATCTTCATGCTGACCTGCTATGTATTTATGTTGCTCAATGTAGTGAACATTGTATTAACAGGATTGATGGGACTTTTTAATATTACAATTTTGGGCGCAACCCAGATGCGTTTTTCCTTATTTATGATAATGATATTCTTGATTACTGAAATAATCGTAATGTATTTTTTTATCACTACTGGCAAAAGTATTAAACAGGCTATTGAGAGTGGATTAGGTAAAGAAATGCTCTGGGATCGGGAGAAAATATTAAAAATGAAACTTTTCCCACACCTGATGTTGACCATAATGTTGTTCAGCATCTGGTTTATTTTATGGGGGGCAGTTGATAATAATCACCAATTTGCGGTTCTACATAAACCCCTGTTTTACCTGGCCTTCATTCACCATAGTTGGACCCTGATAATAAAAAATCGTTCCTTCCAGGAACAAATCAACATTATTTCTGAACTTAAACAGGTAGAAGTAAACTAGTGTATTATGCTGCAAAAGGGCTGGAGCTTTTAGGCATGACTCTCATCGGTGTAGGATTCATAGTTGAATTTCCAAAACTCATGAACCCTCGATTGCTATTATCAGGTATTATTTGTTTTGCAACAGGATGGGTTATTGAAAAATACGTTCTGGATTAAAAATCAGGTCTGGTTTTTTAACTTACTTGCGTAAATTATTTAGTATAATATACCTTAATAGTCATGGCCAGAATATACAATCATTTAAAAGGAATTCCGGAACTGCCGGATACACCCAATATTAAGAAAAAACGGCCGAAAATGATCGCTGTTGTTGATGAGGATAATTGTACTGGGTGTCAGGCTTGTGTTCCCTTTTGTCCTGTAGATTGTATAGAGTCCGTTGCTAAGGATAAATACGATTTTCCTGCTATTCCGCCAGTCCAAGTGAGGTTTGATGAATGCACGGGATGCCAAGTATGTGCCCGAGTATGTACAAAAATGACCTGGGATGCAATTCGGATGTTGAATACTGATATTTTTGAAGCAAATTACGACTTAACTATTAGTTAATTTTTTAATTATTTATCACAAGCATTACTGGAGTTAAGCGATTGAGCCACGATTCTCACCATAAAAAAGAGAATTTTATTCAGAAATATATTTTTTCTGTTGATCACAAAATTATTGGCTTACAATACGGAATCACATCCTTACTGTTTCTATTATTTGGTTTTTCTTTAATGTTGATAATGAGATGGCAGTTGGCGTACCCAGAAACACCAGTTCCACTTATTGGTAGTTTATTGGGAGAAACTGGAATTCTTCTGCCAGAAATTTATAATTCACTTGGAGCCATGCATGGCACCATCATGATATTTCTGGGTGTTGTACCACTCGCTGTAGGTGCATTTGGAAATTACATTGTCCCATTGCAGATTGGTGCACCTGACATGGCTTTTCCGAAGTTGAATGCTGCCAGTTATTGGTCTTTTTTTGTTGGTGGCGTAATCATGCTCGCTAGTTTCTTCACCCCTGAAGGAGCAGCACGATCAGGATGGACTTCTTATCCTCCCTTATCTATCTTTGAGTCAGGGCAAACTATATGGCTTCTAGGCATGGTGTTTTTGATCACATCATCTCTTTTAGGATCAATTAATTTTATTGTAACCATCGTTCAACTCCGAGCTCCTGGACTGTCATGGTTTAGATTGCCTTTCTTTGTATGGGCTCAGTTTGTAACATCTTTTTTACTGGTTTTAGCTTTTCCACCATTGGAAGCAGCCGCTGTATTACAACTTATGGACCGAGTGGCGGGAACCAGTTTCTTTTTACCTAGCGGACTGGTTTATGCTGGTAGTGTTGTGGATGTATCTGGTTCAGGATCCCCACTTTTATGGCAACATTTATTCTGGTTTCTAGCGCACCCTGAAGTCTATGTGTTAATTCTCCCGGCTATGGGTATTGTGGGAGAGATACTGGCAAATAACACTCGCAAGCCTCTATGGGGTTATAAATCAATGGTCTATGCAGC
>DKQR01000184.1 GCA_002471805.1 Fidelibacterota bacterium UBA7303
TCACCCTCTTCGGCGGGCTGGAAAATGAATCGAATTGTCCCAGTCAGTTCTTTATCCATTTGAGACAGGATTTTTGCCGCACCCAGAAGCATGGCCATGTGACCGTCATGTCCGCAGGCATGCATGACTCCATCGTGCTTTGATGAGAATGACAGGCCGCTTGTTTCCTGCATTGGCAATGCATCCATGTCTGCCCGCAGGGCAATAGTTGGCCCCTCACCAAAATTCAAATCTGCGGTAACACCTGTTTTGCCTACACCTGTTTTTGGCGACATGCCGAAGGAGATGAGCGTTTCGGCAATGATACTGGATGTACGGTGCTCCTCAAATCCCAATTCGGGGTATTGATGAAAATCTCTGCGCCATTGAATAAGAATATCTTTAATGGCTTCAACTTCGGGTCTGATATTCATGATTTAAATCCTTTTGATAATTGTAAAATTAAATAGGTTGAATTTTATATGCAGTTAAACACCAATTAAATGCTATTATCCGGTTTTAGTTGCCAGCTGGCCACATCCGGCATCAATTCCCACACCCTTACTCCAGCGCACTGTTACCGGGAAAGGTGCTTTTTTCAATGCAGACAGGAATGTTTGAATTTTTTCATCGTCTGGCCGGGCATAAACCCCTCCGGTCTCATTATAGGGAATAACATTCAATTTGCAGTTAATAGGCGACAGCATTTCCTGCAGGCGCCGGGCATCCTCAATTTTCTCGTTGATATCTTTAATGAGCACATACTCAAAGGTAACCCGGGTTTTATTTTCCCGGGAATAACAAGTGGCTGCTGCAAGCAGTTCCTCCAAAGGCTGAGCAGCAGAGATAGGCATGGTTTTTAACCTCTGTTCCTGTGTAGATCCATTTAGACTGATCGCCAGTTTATATTTGTGCGCTTCAGCAGTGAATTGCTTTATTTTCGGTATGATGCCAGCGGTGGAAATGGTGATCCGTTTTGCCCCCATATTTATTCCGTCAGGATCATGAAGCAAATCTGCAGCTGCAATAACATTTTTATAATTCAAGAGTGGTTCGCCCATGCCCATAAAAACAACATTGGTAATCGGACCAGAACTTAATTTTTTCAACTGCAGGAATTGATCCACAATTTCACCGGCTGATAAATTCTGAATAAAACCCATTGCAGCAGTGGCGCAGAAATCGCAGTTCACTGCGCAGCCCACCTGTGTGGATATGCAAATTGTGGTTCGATCCTTTTCTTTCATTAAAACAGATTCTATTTGATTCCCGTCCTGTAGCTGGAAAAGGAATTTTTTTGTCTGTTTTGAGCCAGAATCAGATTGTGTAACCTGGACCAAAGGATGTACAATTGCAGATTTCTTTACCTGCTCGCGAAACAAAGCAGGCAAATCCGTCATTTCATCGATTATATCATTTTTCTGATGGTACAGCCAGTCAAATAATTGCCTGCCCCGATAAGATTGCTCGCCCAATGACTCTGCAAATAATTCCAGCTGCGTTTTGGACTGCCCCACAAGGACTTGATATTCAAGATTACGGGGATGGTTCATGATCAGGAATTTCCCATCCCTGCTGCGATTCTAAAATACCAAATACGGAGTTAATTATTTTGAAACAAGCAGCTGGATTTCGCGTTGGTTAATCACTTTTACGGCGGATTGGAGTGCGGTAAGTTTTGCCCCATTCACCCTTATAATTCATAACATAAAAACTATCGTATGACTGAAACAACTCAGGATCTTGCAATCCTTGAAAAACTGAAAGATTCACAGAATCGATTTTTTAATGAAATAGGAAAAGTGGTCATTGGCCAGAGGGAAATTCTTGACCATATGCTGATTGCCCTATTATCCAGGGGCCATACTCTGCTTGTAGGGGTACCCGGTCTGGCCAAAACATTACTGATCAAATCTCTGGCAGATGTATTGGATTTATCCTTTAAGCGTATTCAATTCACGCCGGATTTGATGCCCAGTGACATTACCGGAACTGAACTGATCGATATTGACCCCAATACAAATCAGAGATCCTTCCGCTTTTATAAGGGGCCGATATTTGGCAATATCATCCTAGCTGATGAGATCAATCGAACCCCTCCCAAAACCCAGGCGGCCCTGCTGGAAGCCATGCAGGAGCATAAAGTCACTGCCGCTGGCCATACCTATGGATTGGAGGAGCCGTTCTTTGTCATGGCCACCCAGAATCCCATTGAACAGGAAGGCACATATCCGTTGCCGGAAGCGCAGCTGGACAGATTTATGTTTAACCTGAAGATTGATTACCCCACCACAGGTGAAGAAATAGAAATTGTTCAAAGTACCACCGCCAGTGTACCGCTGGAATTGGGCAAGGTTATGTCAATTCGTGAAATTTTGTCCTATCAGGATCTGGTACTTCGCGTGCCCATCGCAGAAAATGTTATCGAATTTGCCGTAAACCTGGTGTCTGCGACACGGTCAAAAAATGAATTTTCGCCAGATTTTATCCGACAGTGGGTAGACTGGGGCGCAGGCCCGCGGGCTTCCCAGTACCTTGTATTGGGTGCAAAAGCCAAAGCCCTTCTGGATGGACGCCCCACCCCGGACATTAGTGATATCCGCGAACTGGCATTGCCTGTTCTTCGTCACCGAGTTTTACCGAATTTTAATGCCGAGGCGGAAGGCATGAAAGTGGATGATATTCTTAACCAGTTATTGGATCATTTTGCTGAATAGACATGGGCCTGGAATACGATAAAAGGAAATTCCTGCAGCCGGAAACGGTGGCTCTTTTAAATTCCATGGCTTTGCGTGCCAGGATGATTGTAGAGGGGTATATCATTGGTCATCACCGCAGCCCGTATCATGGCTTCAGTGTGGAATTTGCAGAGCATCGCGCTTACGGGTCTGGGGATGAAATTCGCCATATCGACTGGCGGCTCTACGGAAAAACGGACCGTCTGTATGTAAAACGATATGAGGAGGAAACCAACCTCCGTTCCCATCTGATCCTGGATACCAGCCGTTCAATGCAGTATACGAGCGGTGAAGTAACAAAGCTGCAATACGGAAATTATCTGGTTGCAGCATTGTCTTATTTAATGATCAATCAGCAGGATGCCGCCGGCCTGGCTCAGTTTGATGACAAGGTTCGAAGTTTTATTCATCCCAAGTCCACTCCCGGTCATTTGAACACACTTCTTTCCCGTCTGGATGACGAGACGGCAGGCAAGGACACTCAAATTGAACCTGTACTGCATAAAATGGCGGAACGAATAAAAAAACGCGGGCTGGTCGTATTGATTTCAGACTTGTTTGATGACCCAGAGAATATCATGTCCGGCCTGAAACACTTTCGCCATAACAAACAGGAGGTGATCGTATTTCATATTCTGGATCGCAAAGAACTGGACTTTGATTTCAACAGCAGGACCAAATTCCTGGATATGGAAACGGGAGAGGAGATCACCACCGAACCCTGGCATATACGATCTAATTACAATGATCTGATCAAGGATCTCCAGGATTATTACCGGTGCGAATGCCGGCAGCATCGCATCGATTATGTATGCCTATTTACAGATCAAAACCTGGATATCGGACTTACGGAATATTTAAATAAACGGAAAAAACTGGGCTAAAATAATAAATTATTCTCCCTCAGCTACATCTCTTTTATAACGGAGCAGTTCCAACTGCTTTTTATATTTGGCAGTATTATCGATATCAATCATCATCACCGATTTAATTTTCTTTTCCGCTTTTCGGTACCAGCGGGCAGCATCGTCTAGATCTTTTTCAAACCCATCAGAACCATTCAGGTATTTATCTCCCAGTCCCTCATAGGAACCGGCTATTCCCAGGGCAGCTTCATAATCTTCTTCATTTAAGAAATGCGCCTCCTCAAAAGCTTTTTCAGCCCCCTCATAATTCTGCATCTGACTATGGATCACGCCTAGATTAAAAAATAGATCTGCTTTCACAATTTTATCTTCCTCATTGGCGATGGCATTTTCAAACACCTGGATGGATTTTTCTTTATTGCCCATATCATAGTAGAGAGAGGCTAGTTCCCGCAGGACTTTACTGTTGGAAGGGTTGATGGCTGTTGCTTTTTCGTATAAAGGCAGGATTTCATCCGTTGTACCTCCGGCGCGGGAAATAATCTGTCCGGCAGCAAAATTGACATCAAAACTCTCCGGATTTTTCTCCACTGCTGTCAGGGCAGCATATTTTGCTGCTTCCTTATCCCCTAAGTCAAAATAGCACTTTGCCAGTGTTGAATAAGTATTAGCATCAGAAGGTTTGATTAAGGCAGCGTTCTGGAAATGCTCAATAGCTTTTTCCAGGAATTTTTCTTTATTTTCCACATCATTTTCGATATTCTTGAACTGTTCAACTCCCTTATTAAATTCATTCGCCCAGTAATGCTCTTTGTAATTGTTGACAGCCTCTTTCACCGGCAAAAATGTACCTCGAACCTCTACCGCTTTCTCGGGGTTTAAAGCCATTGCCAGGTCAAACAGTTCATTCATCTTTTTCCACTCCCCATCCCTAGCGTGGATTTCCACTGCCAGGACAACCGGTATTTCTGGATTATCCGGCTCTACGGCCATGGCTTTCGGGAGCCATTCAGCTGCTTTGACAAAATCCTGCTGCTGGATGGCCAGTTTTGCTGTGGTGTATTCCTGACTGGAGCAGGAAAAAATTATCATGGCCAATACTCCAATAATGAATAGGAATATTCTTTGGGTGTTTAACATATTATCCTCATTTAAACCAAATATTTCTTTCTATTAAATTACCCGATTATTGTCTGACGATTCAAGCGGTTGTACAGCCAAAATATTATTAATGTAAAATTTGTATTTTAAATCAAAGTTGAAAGTTTGACTTCAGGGCGCGCGCCAAAATGGGAAATAATCTCCGCGCTGGCAATGGAACCATATTGTCCGCACTCTTCCAGGGATTTCCCTTTTGCCAATCCAAAGAGAAACCCGGCCGCATATAAATCTCCAGCCCCCGTTACATCAACGATTTTCGATACGGGCTTCGCAGCAATTTCAATCACTGCATCATTATGAATGATTAAGGATCCCTCCTCACCGATTGTAATTACAGCAATAATGCCCAGAGACTTAGCGTATGTAATTGCTTTATCTATATTGGATGTTTCAGCCATAGAGCATATTTCATCTCTATTTGCAAAAATAATATCAACATCATTCTCAATAAGCTGCTTAAATGATTCACGATGACGATCAATACAGAATTGATCTGAAAGGGTGAGGGCAATTTGTTGCTGATCTGCCTTACACAAATCAATCATTTTTTTCATTGCCTTTTTGGCATTTTTATTGTCCCATAAATACCCTTCCAGGTAGGCTATCCGATGATTGGTTACATCCTCCTTTTTTATATCCTCAGGGCCAATCAGCGTTCCCGCCCCTAAAAAAGTAGACATTGTCCGGGTTCCATCCTTTTCTACAAACAATGTGCAGCACCCTGTTGGTGTATTCAGGGATGTATATCCTAAAGGGAACTTCAATCCCTCCCTTGTCATATCCTTCATTAGAAACTGACCTATTGTATCATTTTTTATTTTGCCAATAAAACTTCCATTCCCTTCAAAGGAGGTGATACCGAACATCGTATTCCCAACCGAACCGCCGCCGATCATTTCTTG
>DKQR01000113.1 GCA_002471805.1 Fidelibacterota bacterium UBA7303
GCCACTAATCATATAGGTCAACCGGTGTCCGCTGGATTATACCTGTATGTGATCCAGGCTAGCAATTTCCGCCAAACCAGAAAAATGGTGCTACTGAAATGATAATGAAAAATGTATTGAATTATGAAAACCAGGAATGAATTAATGGCAGATGCCATAAAAAATAATAATACTTTACTATCAATATTATTTCTGGGTTTTACATCTTTGATCTATTGTGCTGAAATCAATAAAAAAGATTTAGAAGGGCCTCAACAGCAATCTCAATCAAGTTCCCGTGGTTGGTACAATTCCCGACAGTGGTTAAGTGGTAACGAATGGAATGTCTCTATAACCAATGATGGTTCATTTGGTACTTATGGAGACGGTGCGGGTGGCAAGTGGCCCAGGGGAACGGGGAATCCAATCCTATATAGCACAGGTCTCTGGATCGGTGTTAATAATGAAAATGGCGATGCTCCGCAGGTAAGCGGCAGAATATATCAATCAGATTTTAGGCCCGGACCTTATGATGATAGTAACCCGGGAGATTCGGATGACGATGTTTTTAAGGTTAGTAGATTGCTGGAAAACCTAGATAGTGAGTTTAATGGTACCAATAGCTGGAGCCAGTGGCCTGTTGATCAAGGAGCGCCCTGGGATGACGTGAATGGTGATGGTGTCTTTAATGTCTCCAGCGGGGACAAGCCCTATATGCCCTTAGATCAGTCAATCTTCACCATTTACAGTGACAATAATAATGATAATAATCATAATGCTTTCTATGGGAATCCGATTGGTGCTGAAGTGCGTCAGTTAACGTATGGTGGTGCTTCAGGAGAAGATGTTTCGGTCTCAAGATCTTATTATGTTCAGTATGAGATTATCAACCGGAGTGCGGATACATGGTACAGTCCACGTTTTGGATTCTGGTCGGATCCTGATATTGGCGTCAATACTGCAGATGATTTGGTCGGTACTGATGCAGATAATAACCTTGTCTACATATACAATGGAAGCGATGTTGAGGAAGGGTTTGATGTGCCGCCAGCGGTCGGAATAGCTTTTCTAGGTGCATCTCCGGGAAATATTGTAGGCCCATACAACCTTAATCCCTACTCAGCGGGCGTTTTGTGTAGTTCCTGTATTGATGGCTATAATGTCAATGATCCAGGCGATGTTACTAGTGCATACAACCGCCTTAATGGATTGTCTAATGACGGCAATGAAATTATTAATCCGGTAACTGGTGAAATTATAAAATGGCAATTTGGAGGGGACCCTTTTTCTGGCGCGGGTTGGGTTGATAACAGTGTTGGCGATAAGCGGATGTATTTGAGTATTGAATCAGATTCTATTCCGTCAGGAGACACAATCAAATTCACAATAGCTGTTTCCGTTGCTGCTGGAACAGACAGGCTGCAAAGCATTACTGAGCTTAAAGATCAATTATCTGATGCAGGTGGATATTGGGAGAATAATTTTTCAAATATTAATTATACGGATAGACCAATTTTAGAGAGCGACTGTTGTAATGGCGGATATCCAAGTATTCAATTTTCAGGCGCTGAGATTGGTAGTCCACAAAGTGCAGGTTATTCATTATACAACATGGGCAATACAGACATGAGTATCAGCATTACTACTGATAGTGATAATATAAGTGTTGTGCCGAGCTCGGCCACAATTACACCGGGGAATAGTCATTATTTTAATTTTGTATGTTCTGCTGATGATATATCAGGTTTTGCCAGCCGCACGGTTCCAACAGAATTTGCGACTATCCAGGAAGCTGTAAACGCATCAGCGCAGACATCCTTTGATCATGCCTATCAGATTGCCCATAATGATCCATATATTGATTATGATGAACAGGATGTTCCTTTATCCTATTATGGGGGTGACACCGTGCTTGTCCAAGAAGGCAGTTACTATGAACAAATTGAGATTGACAGAGGTATCCATCTGATTGGCGGTAATCCAGCGCAAACGGTTCTAAGCGGTTCAAATAACCATAGAGTGATAAAAGTTGATAATAACAATTCTACATTTACTCTGGCTGGTTTTACTATTCAGGATGGATACAATTCTAGCACACAGTGGAATGGTGGTGAAGGTGCTTCCGGTGGTGTGGCGGTGGTTAACGGTGAATTGCATATTCGCAATAATATATTCATAAATAACCGTGCTTATTCCGGTGGTGCGATATATACATACACTGGTACCCATGGTTTAATAGGGAGAAACCTGTTCATTGGAAATAATAATCTAGATGGTGGATCGGCACATGGTAGGGCAGTTAGAATATATTCCGATCATGAAACGGGTATAGAATTTTATAATAATACAATCTGGACGGATGGAAATGGTTATAAATCACTTCGAGTTAAGGGTAATAATCATCGAATAGTAAATAATATTGTTTTAAGCAGTGGTGATAACAATGGAGTTATAGCCACAGATGATTGTCCTCATGTATCCTATAATTTGATTGATGGCTCAATAGAAGGGTGTATTTTTTACAATAATTCTGAAACAAATATTTATGCAAGCCCTAGGTTTCATGACCCCTCGAATTCTGATTTTACCTTTAGAAGTAACTCCCCGGCTATAGATAGCGGAGACCCTGATTTAGACCAGGATGGAGTGACCTGGGAGAGTGACTCAGATGATCAGGATTCGGATGGCACCAGGCTGGACATAGGTTATGGGCATGATCGTGATCCAAATATCGCTGAATTCAGATTGCAGGATCTCGGAACAACCGCAACGGTTACCGCTGTGGTAAACTCAAATAATCAGGCTGGTGCCCAAGGGTCTTATACTGGTCTTTCCATGCAGGATGATTATGCAGGTATTGCCATATATATCCCCTCAGCGATCAACAATTTCGCAGAAGTTTCATTAAAGCCAGGTGATGAAGTGAGCATAACAGGCACATTAATTGAATATCATTCCCTGCTGGAAATTCAGCCTGCTGCTTTATCAGATATTGAAGTACTTTCTGAACACAATTCTCTGCCGGCGTACCAGATCATTTCTGTAGGAGATTATATTAGTAATCCAGAAGATTATGAGTCTGAGCTAATACATTTTCCATCTGTACAAATTGTTTCCGGCGAATGGCCGGTTGAAGAGGGATCTGGTGGTGCAATCGGTATCTCAGATGGGCAAAATGAAACAGTGATGTATATTGATAAAGATTTTGATATTGATGGGAATGTAGCCCCATTTAATCCGTTCTCTGTTTCCGGTCTGGCCAGCCAATACGATAACCAGCAGATAAAACCGCAGGGGTATATCGATTTTAGTTCTACCATAGATGCTGGTTTTGAGGTAATGTATTTAAATAATGATGTTGGCTGGCAGAATCTGCCCACACACTGGGAATGGTTTCCTGGCCAGGGTGTTCAGCCCAGTTTAATGATTGAAAGAACCGGCAGCAACGTCTACAATTCAGATTCAATATTCTACTCATACGATGGGAATTATTCTCTGAAAATGTGGGGGCAGTACACAGGCGGTGAAAATATGGAAGGGAATGTTTTCCAGACTTACCAGGGAGACAATGCATTTGAACCATTAACAGATATAGTGATTGAGGCTTGGATGATGTCTCACGAAGATGACTGGATTGGCCAGGGATCTAATACTGCGGCATTATTTGCCAAGTATTTTACAAATGGATGGGAATGGTTATCTGGTGATTATTCAACGCATTTTGGCGCTAGCTATGAAGCAAATATCTGGCATGCTATGTCCCTGACATCCACCGTACCTGAAGCCGCTGAAATAGTACAAATTGGTGTAACATTCTTTCAAGCTGACAATAATCAGCATGGTGCAGTATATATTGATAAATTGACTGCATTTAAAGATGGTATCGTTCTTACCGCATCTAGTGAAAATATTGTACATGGTGATACTGGCCTCGTGGATATTGCAATCACAGGTGCGTTACCGCCGATTGGTGCCTTGGATTTATCTTTTTCAGGATTCCATAAGTTGGATTTAATTGAGATTGTTGCAGACAGTACCAGTCTGATGGGTTCCCTGGGCTGGGATATCCAACATAGCAGTACAGATAGTGTGTTAATAACCACATCCTTGGGTACTAATAATATTACGGCAGGAGGGAAACTCTTCTCACTGAAACTGGCCGTTAATGATACCCTGTCTTCACAAATGATACCAATAGATATTGTTCATTTCCTGGGCAATACGGATCTGGTTGAATATGCGGCATCATCGGGTGGTGTACAGGTTGTCTGGGGGCCGACAGTTGGGTTC
>DKQR01000097.1:0-258 GCA_002471805.1 Fidelibacterota bacterium UBA7303
TCATCCGCCCCAGGATAACGATCCTTTTCCTGTTCCGATGTTTGTACAATAACCTTGAATTTCAACAGACTGGCCATCTGGCATATAATTTCCACCAGCCGGCCCATACCCCGGATCAACAGGGTTGAATTGACCAATTGCGGCTCTACAATTACTGACATATATCCTCCACACGGAATGCCCATGCCTATCTCATCACTGTCCAGGTCAATCTCCACCGTTCTGGGCACACCATCTAATAACGTTTCCTTTGCTGTG
>DKQR01000097.1:621-4354 GCA_002471805.1 Fidelibacterota bacterium UBA7303
TGTCCCTGTTCATCAAACAAAGCCTTGTCGCCTACTTTCCCCGAAGAAGACCCGGTAACACTGAAAACAGTGGCGAGTGCGTAGGGAGTTTCCGCCGTTTCCAGGCTGTTCATTTTCTGGATGAGATCCTTATGTTTAGACATTTTAAGGCTTTTCGCTTTTGATAAGAAAATAATCATCCTGTGTATCGCAATCAAGGACGACCTCGTCTGATTCGACAGATACCCCAATTCCGTCACCAGGGTATTTTTTCAGTATTTTTTTACAGCCACGGTCCCCATTGGCAGTAAGAATCTCATGGAAATATTTCCTGGGGAAAATGACTGGATTGCCCTGCCGGTTCCCATAGAGAGGATATACAATTTTACCGCCTTGATGATGATTAAATTCACAAATTAACAGATCCAATGTCAGTTTTGTAATAAGAGGCATGTCTCCAAGCACAATCATGCTGCCCTGAATATCTTCCGAAAGAGCAGATATACCCATATAGATGGAACTGGCCATACCTCGTTTCCAGTCATTATTATAGACAATACCATTAATCTCACTGGGCAGTTCTTTTTCTACCCGGCTATTCTCAAAACCAGTCACTACGATCACGGGGCTTAAACCGGTATTCAGTACCGTTCGGCAGACATGGGTAATAATCGAGCCGTTATTGTACGGCAGCAGAAGTTTATTTTTACCACCCATGCGGGTTGATTCACCCGCGGCAAGTATAATAGCGGAAATTTTCATGCCCTTGCCTTCAAGTTGTTCCTCTTATCCAACCGGGAAAGCACATTACCAAGATCCAGTAGACTGTTAAGGTTATGGATCGGCAGAAAATCATCCACATTAGACAATATTGCCTGAACACCTTTTGTCAATGGTTGAAAATCCTTAAAGCCAAGGTTTGGATTCAACCATATTAAGCGATGGCAACTTCGACGCAATCGGTCTGTTTGTTTTCTAAGTAATTCTATATTTCCTGTATCCCAGCCATCGCTGATGAGAAGCACTACTGCACCTCCACTTAATACTCGTCGGGTCCATTTCCGATTGAAAGCTTCTAGGTTCTCCCCAATCTTAGTTCCGCCTGACCAATCCTTCACACTTTTATTTACCAGCTCCAAGGCATCATTTACATCTTTTTTACGTAAATAATGAGTGATACGGTTGAGCCGGGTACCGAAGGTGAATGCTTCCAAATTCTTATGGGCCGTATTTAGTGTATACATAAAATGAAGTAAGATTCTGGTATAGGTCTCCATTGACCCACTGATATCAGTGATGATAACCAAGGGGCGAGGCTTAACTTTTTTCTGCTTCCAATGTAATTCTATAAAATCTTGGGAAGGGAATATATTCTCGCGAATTGTCTGCCTAATATTCAAACGCAGTGGTTTTCTCCCAGGTTCGAGACGACGTAATCGTTTCTCACCCAAACGCCATTCCCATCGAGCAATAAATTCTCGAGCAAGATCAAGTTCTTCATTGCTATATTCATCAAAACGTTTAGAGCGCAATATCTCTTGAGGACTATATAGAAAAACATCAAAGGTTTTCTCATCTTCCTGTTCTTTTTCAGAGTTCTCATCTCTTTCCTGAGAATCATCAACCTTTTTATATATCAATTTCTGATCCCGTTCCTTCATATTTTTTAAGTCGGTCTGAGTTAGTCTGGAATCATATAATTTCCGCAGAATTTGAGAGACATTCTTGATCCGGTCCGGATTACGCCAGTAAAGATCAAATAACTGGTCAAACAGGGGTAGTAATTTATGATCTGTGATGAAACAGGATTTCATTGCTTGGCGAAAATCTTCCCGATTGACGAGTTCTATATGAGAACTCGATTCAATAGCATTCATAATTTCACCAGTTCCTACAGGGCATCCTGCCTGACGAAGAAACCGGCCAAATACAGTAATGGCATCGTGCAGTCTATACGTTACAACTGGTTGCAATGGCAATGGTTTACATTGAAATGAGTTCTGCTTCTGCAAAAGCACGCTGTATTAGGCCATGAGTGGTTTCCCCGTCCATTTTTTCAATATCATCTTGATATTTCAATAGAGTTCCCAATGTATCAGAAGTGACTTCAGTAGAAAGTTCTGTAGTACCTAGCTTGATGAGAGCATTTGCCCAGTCCAATGTTTCTGCAATCCCTGGCAACTTATAAAAATCTTTTTCACGTATGGCCTGAACAAAAGCAACTACCTGCTTGCCTAGAATTGCATTCACTGTCGGAATTTTTCTTTTTATGATCTCAAACTCCTGCTCCGCAGTCGGATAATCAATCCAATGGTAAAGACAGCGTCTTTTTAATGCATCATGAATTTCACGGGTACGATTGGATGTAATCACTACAACCGGTGGATTGTCTGACTTGATGGTCCCAACCTCTGGAATTGATATTTGAAAATCGGAGAGGATCTCCAACAAATAGGCTTCAAATTCCTCATCAGCCCGGTCTAACTCATCAATGAGCAATATGGCAGGAGACTCCCCCTTATATTCAAGGGCCTGATAAAGGGGTCGTTTGATCAAAAATTCCTGACCAAATATTTCCTGTGCCATTTTCTCATTATCTGTCTCTCCACCAGCTTCCAACAAACGAATTTGGAGGATTTGCTTGGAGTAATTCCATTCATAGATGGCATTATGTACATCCAGCCCTTCATAGCATTGCAAACGAATGAGTTCTGTGTCCAGAATACGAGATAACACCTTGGCCACTTCTGTTTTGCCTACCCCTGGTTCACCTTCCAAGAAAATGGGCATACCCATTTTCAAGGACAAATATATGGATGTTGCAAGAGAACGATGGGTAATATAATGATGATCATCCAGCGTTGTCTGAATGTCTTCTACCGCATTGAATGAAGTCAGTTTCATATTCTTAAAGGTAACTATAATTAACTGCTCTACGCCCTTTAGGCTTTAGATAATTTATATCTGGATGTAGGAACTGGGCTCAGCTTCAAATCTGTCTTTGCACCCTCCGCAACAGAAATAATATGTTACATTTTCAAAAATGGAAAAACAATCTGCCGTGCCCGGATCCACAAACATACCGCATATAGGATCCTTTTCTTTTCCCGATCCGTGGTGCAAAGTTTCAATAATAATTTCATCTTTTCTGGTGATTTCTCTTCTCTTTTGCACTAATTCTGCCATGATTGAAACAGCAATTTCTTCAGGTGTTACCGCACCGATATCTAAGCCTGCAGGAAACTTGATCCTTTCAATCTGTTCAGGCTGAATACTTCGTCTTTCCAAACGTTCTAAAAGGCTTTTGGTTTTCTTTTTGCTGGCTATAAGAGATAAAAATTCCGGTTTCGAAGCTATAGCTGCCTTCAATGCACGCAGATCACCATTCCCCTGAGTTGCCACCACTGCCATACAGGGTCCTTCTACGCTAGAGAATTCAGTTATTTTAGTAACCTTCTGATCTAGGTCAAGATCAGATAAATCAGGAGAGAGCACAATTACATCAAATTCAAGAAACAGCCCCATTTTTGCAAGAGCTGACACTGTAGGTGTATTGCCATAAATAACTAATTTAGTCATTGGTAATACCGGTTCAATATGAAATTCAAGTGTACCTCCACTTTCACAGGTTAAAAATATTGCTTTCTTATAGGTTACATTACCATTGGTACTTTTTTCTGGGCTGAGGCGGATAACAGCAGCCATCCCTTCACGAATACATTTTAATCCTTCTTCTATAACTGTATTCTGTGAA
>DKQR01000169.1:0-565 GCA_002471805.1 Fidelibacterota bacterium UBA7303
ATATTCCTTTCCCGAATACATCACGTAAACCTGTCCAGCAAACCCTTGATATGAGATTATATAAACTTATCTCTCTGGCAGGATTCAATTTTGAACTTTTTTTCAAGATCTATAATGTACTGGATAATCGCAATGAACGTTACGTATTCACAGATACAGGACGATCAGAGTATACTTTTGTAAATCGTACCCAGGAAGAAACAGAGGGCTTTAAAGATCATTATGGAGAAGAGGGCGTACACACTTGGGAGGAATACAATACCCGACCGGATTATTTTGGGCCACCAAGGCTGGTTACTGTAGGCTGGAGCCTGAATCTATAAACCGACACAATTATATGTTAATAAAGATCTTTCTTCTGCTGCTATTATCGGGTGTTCAACTCCTGGGGGGAAACTCGTTTTTTAGATCGGATAAATATATGAATGGTCCCCAAAAAGACTGGAGCCAAAGAGAATTTGTAGGATACTATCGCTGGATTGATCGGCAGGCAGCAAAACAACTTGATGAAGATGAACAGGTTCTGCGCCGGCAATATGCCATTATAACAGGAAATAAGATTACA
>DKQR01000169.1:861-18760 GCA_002471805.1 Fidelibacterota bacterium UBA7303
ATTATAACAGGAAATAAGATTACATCAGAGATATGGAATTATGGTTCCATCTCCCGGCCAGGCAACATAATCACGGACATCATTTGGGAAGGTCTTGGATATGGGTATGAATTTGGACCCTTTATTTGTGCGGAGGTGCCTGTTGCTTCCGATAGCCATCCGGATGCCTATCCGCGGGTTGAAAATGGAGATACTACCTGGTATGCCAGGGTGATCAGCGATGGATTGGTCACAGATCCTGAACGATCGCCGGATGGATCAGAATACTGGACGTGGGAACCTTTGGCCTACAGTGATGAGGGTATCTATTTTGCAGATCCAGATTATGATAAGATTCCAACATCCAGCGATATTGACCGTAATTTTGACGGCAAGCCTGATAGCTGGGCCAATGACTGGTATAATCCAAATCTGAAAGATTATGTATGGCCAGGTGACCTGCGCCAGGGAGCGTCTAATGCTGATGAGGAAGCTTTTTTTGTCTGTGATGACCGCAGAAACAAGGAGTTTGAATATTATCCCTTCCCGGATGATTCTTCACGAAAAGGGCTGGGGTTACAGATAGAATATCGCTATTACCAATGGGCAAATCCGTTGGCAGAGGATATCATCTTCCTGATTTACAAGGTGACCAATAAAAGCTCAAAAGATCTCCATGAAGTCATGTTTGGAATGTGGGGAGATCCCCATATTGGCGGTCCTAATGACTGGCGGGATGATTTGTCTTATTTCGATCGGGATGTTAACATGGTCTATTGCTGGGATGAGGACGGCAGTGCCAGCGGCAGTGCCAGGAACCCTGGTTTTTTTGGCTACAAATTTCTGGAAAGTCCCGGTAACCCCTTTGATCAAATCGATAATGATAATGATGGTATAATAGATGAGAGCCGAGATAACGGAATTGATGATGATGGTGACTGGAATGCAGAAAAAGATGATGTAGGTGTGGACGGAATACCAAATACAGGAGATTACGGGGAAGGAGACGGTTTACCTACAGCTGGGAACCCTTTTGATATCCGTGAACCTGGAGAACCAAATTATGAATGGACCGATCTGGATGAATCGGATATGGTAGGACTTACTGGGTTTGTTTCTCCAGCATTTTCTGGAACAACCATTGCTGATGATGACCGTGTATTCAATGAATTTCTTCAGCCTGGTGTTTTTGATTCTGCTAATGCCACACAATCGGGTGATTATGTGTTTATCTACAGTTCAGGACCCATTGATCTGCCTGCAGGGAAGACGAGAAGATTCTCTATTGCGCTGCTCATTGGAGAAGATTATGATGATCTTACCTTGAATGCGGCTACGGCACAGGATATTTATGAACGTAATTATCAATTTGCGAAACCTCCTGCAAAGCCCATAGTTACTGTTGTGCCGGGAGACGAAAAGGTTACTCTATTCTGGGACAATATGGCTGAGGAATCACTTGATCCTATATCAGATCAATATGATTTTGAAGGCTATGTAATCTACAGGAGCACCGATCCGCAATTTCTGGATCAACAGACAATTACGGATGACTATGGTTCAAAATTTCTATTTGAGCCATTGAAAATGGTTAATGGTGCTTCTGCCAGGTTTGACCTTGATAATGAATATTTTGGACTCAGTTCTGTGGTGTATCCCGGCAGGGGTACATTCTACACATTGGGAGATAATACGGGGTTGGTACATTCGTTTATTGATTCCAACAATGTATACAATGGTCAGACCTATTATTATGCTGTGGTTTCCTATGACCATGGTGATGTGGATCTGCAGATACCGCCCAGCGAGTGTTCCAAAACTATCACAGTGAATCCCGAAACAAATGAACTGATCGTGGATGTCAATACCACCAGGATCATGCCCAGGTCACCTTCTCCAGGATATGTGCCTGGAAGTATCTATAATGGATTTATTGAACATATGTCTGGTGTATCCACCGGGAGCATTCAATTGGTAGTTGTTGGGCCTGATGAAGTGGAAAATAATAACCAATTCCAGTTGACCTTCAGGGAATCACCTACTCGTTATAGTCTTAAAGACTTAAATCCTGTTGAAGAGAAGGTAATAATCCGGATTGGTCAATATATTGGTCTATCAAAGGTAAATATTGTTACCGAATCGATGCAGGTACTGGATGACGTTGGAAATGAATATGTACAAGGTTCTGATTATGAAATTCTGGGTGATATTGGAAAAATAAAGGGTCTTAGCGCAGGGTCTATGTCGAATGGTTATGAATATACAGTTACCTACATCTATTTCCCGTTCATTGATAGTGAACATGTTCATTCCGAGGAATTAAACCCAATTTTCGATGGTATAAAAATTACTGTGCAGGATGTGGAACTAGCCCTGGATCAGACTAGGACCGGCTGGGCAACTTCCACTTTATCAAACTGGGTACCAGAGGTCATTCCCTTTAATAATGCGGATCAATTTATGTATCCAGGTGATTATGAAATCAGGTTCTTTGATGAAATCGCTGACAGCAGCAGCAGCGCACTGCACCCATCTTTTGGTCATTCAAAAATGAAATTTCAAGTGTGGGATGTGACCATTGGCAGGGAACCCGCTCAGGAAGAAGTAACCATCATTGAAGAAGGGAATAATCTTGACAGTCTATGGTCTCCAGGTGACCGGGCAGTTATTATGGATGGTGATCCTTTAGGCGGTAAATGGGAATTTACCTTCCATCCTCCGGAATATGGGGATACTATACCACCCCGGGCCGGGGATGTATTCTTCATTGGCACGCATCGACCATTTGCCGGCAGTGATACCCTGACCTTTTCCACGGTTGCCAGTACATATATGAATACCAAGGCGCAGAATAAATTGGATGATATTTCCGTGGTACCAAACCCATATGTGGTCACGAATATATTGGAACAACTGGATCTGCAAAACCCCAAGGATAGGGGCCCCAGGAAAGTTTATTTTAATCATTTACCCAAGGAATGCACTATATCAATTTATACGGTTGCGGGCGATCTTGTTCAAACTTTATACCATGAAGCTGAAATGAATAATGGACAAGAACACTGGGATTTGACCACAAAGGATAATTTCCCACTGGCCTTTGGCATGTATATTTATCATGTTAATGCGCCTGGAGTCGGGGAAAAAATAGGGCGTTTTGCTATTATTAAATGATAAAATACTGCTTTAAGATAATTCTACTCTGCTCTACAATCTCAGCGCAAATTGAGAACGTTCAGACTATTACTAAAACGGGTACCACAGTTGCACAATTCTTGAAGATCGGTATTGATGCCCGGGGCTCTGCCATGGGCGGTGCAGTTGTAGGTCAAAGTGGGAATTTAAGCAGTGTTTACTGGAACCCGGCCGGTTTGGTTCGGCATAGCGGTGTAGGTGCAGAATTCGGTACCCATGACTGGCTGGCAGCAATGAAATTTCAGTATGCCGTCAGCGGGATTGAATTAAAAGGCAAGGGAGTATTGGGATTGTGGATAGTGAATCTTTCTTCTCCTGAAGATTTGGTCAGAACAGTAGCAGAACCGGAAGGGACAGGAGAAAAATTTTCTGCAAACGATCTATCTGCTGCCGTTACCTATGCAAAAATGCTAACCGATAATTTTGCATTGGGCGGGTCGGTAAAATATATTCAACTAAACATTTGGCACACCACGGCTCGCACCGTAGCTGTTGACCTTGGTGCTTTGTTTACCACGCCTTTCAAAGGCATCAGGTTGGGTGCCTCCATCAGCAATTACGGTGGCAAGATGAAGATGGATGGCCGTGATCAAAAAATTGGTGTAGACCCGGATCCTGTAAATCAAGGCAATGTTGAATTTGTTAATGCTTATTATGAAACAGAATACTTCCCTATACCACTTTTCTTTCGGGTGGGGTTTTCCGGGGAAATTATTAATTCAGATAAACTTAAATTGATATATGGGTTGGATGCGCTGCATCCCAATGATAATTCTGAGTATGTAAACCTGGGTGTGGAGGCGACCTTAAATAATTTTGTTTCTTTGCGCGCCGGGTATCCATCATTGTTCAAAGATGAATCTATTGAAGGACCGACTTTTGGGGCAGGGCTTAACTACCGTATCTGGCGTACATCAACTATATTAAAGATAGATTATTCAATCGCTGATTTTGGTCCTTTGGGAAGTGTTGAGCGGTTATCTGTCGGGTTCAACTTCTAACTGCGTAAACTTAAATTGTTTTAAAAAATCGAACACATTTATGTTTGATTTAATGCTTTTTAATAGATTATTCTGCCCCCATAAACGGTTCAAGTGTTTTTCCTTGAAAATCATTTGATCTGAGTAGTTTTTATAGATTATAAAAAGCATATACACACCTGTTATTACACTTTTGTATTCATTGCGGTTAGTGATTCGAATCTCAACACCGCTGCATTTCTGTCCTTCATGCTTTGGCCGTGTTGATTTCCCAGGTAAGGATACCGGTGTGAACGATACTGGAACAAAAACCACTCCTGGCAGGCCTAATTTGTTTAATTCCTGGGATAAGTTTCTGCCGTTGATCCATGGCGCCCCAATCCACTTGAAGGGGTGGGGCGTACCCCTGCCTTCACTTACATTGGTTCCTTCAATAAGACACATGCCAGGATAAACAAGGGCAGTTTCCAAATCAGGTATATTTGGGGAAGGGTTGACCCATTTCAGATCTGTTTCATCAAACCATAAATTATTTTCCCAGCCCTGTAGCGGTATTACTGTCAGGTACGGCACAGGTGAGATCCATTTATTGGCGATAATTTTTTTTGCCATATCACCAATGGTCCCTCCGTAACGGATAGGAATCGGGTAATAGCCCACAAATGTCTTGTAATTCATGTCCAGTAAGGGTCCTGCAATGATGTCTCCGCGAATTGGGTTAGGTCGATCTAGCACCAGTACGGGAATATTTTGTTCCCCTGCAGCTTCCATAATAAGACCCAGTGTGGTGATGTAGGTATAAAATCGACTTCCGATATCTTGAATATCGTATATAATCAATTGTATTCCATGTAACATTTTAGGTGTGGGTTTGCGAGTTTTACCATAAAGACTGATCACTTCTGGGAGATTAAATGCATTTTGATTATAGGATACTTTTTGACCTGCTGCAGCTTCGCCAAAGAGTCCATGTTCCGGGGAAAAGATTACCTGCAAATTCACTTTTTCCATGGCCATCAGTCTTTTATAATTTGGTACGCCATCGTGATCGATGCCAGTTTGGTTGGTTACCAGGGCAATCGATTTTCCTTTAAGGAGCTCGGTGTGATCTCTTAAGAGTATATCGAGGCCGGTCAGGACGCTTATTTTTTCTACAGGCGGCGTTTCTTTGTTTTGATAATATTTTGACTGATCTTCATGGATGGAGATTTTTTCCTGTTGGGCATGGAACCTTCCCAGAGCACAAAACAAAAAAGCAGCACAATGAATTAACTGCTTCATTTCAGTAAAGTGACCTTTTTTGAATGAATCTGGGTATCGTTATGAATCGAAAGGATGTAAAGACCGGTGGGCAATGCTTGGCCGAAGTTGTTTTTACCATCCCAGGTCCAGGACTGGGGATGACCTGTAGCCACTAAAGAAGACTGGATAATGGTGCGGCCAAGTACATCACTGGCAGTAATGATTACGTTTTCATTGGGAACAGTTGCAGAAAACTCCAAAGTCACAGACGTATTTGTGGGGTTTGGATACAGGGCATGAAGAGATAGTATTGAGGGCGAAATCATGGGGTTCTCAGCTATAGTCTTTAATTGAGATTCGTAAAGGTTAAGAACTGCGGACATGATTTCATTCCGTTTTGTTTCCGGGTAGATTGCTTCAAAACCAACTGCCAGGTACACCACGCCGCCGGTTTCATTGCTGGTGCCAAACGAA
Source organism: Fidelibacterota bacterium UBA7303 (assembly GCA_002471805.1). GTDB lineage: Bacteria > Fidelibacterota > Marinisomatia > Marinisomatales > UBA1611 > UBA2134. The sequence continues at coordinate 6,732 of DKQR01000169.1, forward strand.
CCCACGTATTCAATACCCATCCCGCCCCTGCTATCATAATTCACGTCACCATATTTCATACAACTGCTGGCCCCGCCCACAGGTTTGATGCCGTCCGGCCAGTCCACATCATAAGTGCCATGAGTCCCATTATCAAATGTGATATTCGAGATACCATTAAATATAGAATTATTCACACCATATCCACTATAAATCTCGCCTGCAGCATCAGAAATATAATCGGCCTTCAGGTAATTTGTATAAAACTGATCATCACTTGTACTGCCCTGGCCAGCCAGGTCGTAACCAATTTCTGAGCCGGAAACGAATAAAAAACGGCCGCTTTCCAGGAAAGCTTTTACAATGTTTTGTTCGGATCCAGTAAAGGCACTGGTGGCAGTGCCTTCTTCTCCCAGGATCCAGTCCACAAACTGGTAATTCATAATTTCTATATCATTTTCAATCACAGCTTCATTGGTGGCAGAATCAAAAGCATATTCCTGGCTCTGGATGGCACTACCGTGCTGGCGGACAAAATCAAAGGTATTTTGGGTGCCATTTACCCGGTCGAATCCATTGATGACCAGGCAGGAAACGGGGTTGGAAGATGGTACAATCCCCAGCATTTCCGTCGGCTCACTGGTGCCGAAAGGATTGGTGGCAGCAATAGATAGAAAATAAGTTTCCCCCTCAGTCAATCCTTCGATCACGATGGGCCTATCAGAATAAACCCCTAGTGTATCCAGCCCTCCAACCGCTTCGAGATAGCCGCGCAGTACAATGAATTCACTGGCCGTCTGTGCTCCCTGGAAGTCAATCATGATGGTACCACCGCCAATATTTTTCATGGTAACTCTTCCCGGTGTTGTTGGCGGTGCGGCATCACCAAATTTTGCATAGAGCAGATCCCACAATTCTGTATTGTTGCCATCGTATCCCAAGGCCCAGATGCCAATGCCCTTCAGGTCATTGTACAGCGCAAAATCATATTTCAGGGACAGAGAGAGACTGTCATCATACCAGCCCTGATACCAGCCGCTGTTCTCATAATTATACCATGGTGTCTGTGATGATTCGTGCCAGATTTTACCAAAGGAAAGAGCACTGCCTTCCATCTCCGTATAGAACTGGGAATCACCGCTGCCCGTTGTTGCTGCCCCGGGTATATTTGACACCGCGGGCCATACAAAACCGTAGTAAGGACAGCCCAGGATCAATTTTTCTGATTGAAAATTGGTTTTATTCAGATAGTCAATTACGGTCCAGGTAATGGTGTATCCGGGGCCTGTTAGCGGTGAATTGGGTCCAGTGGTGGGACTGCCGCTCCAGTGATATCCATATCCCATGATGAATAGGCCATCACTAATGGATGCCAGTGCTTCATAATCCCAGGCTGCATTCCAGTCCACCGCCGGCATAGCCAGGGTAACCTGAGAACCTGGAATCTCCTGGTGGAAAGTATTGGTCAGATCGGTAATAAACGTCACCATATTTTCCTTCTGAGATGCGGGAAAAGATTCAAAATCCACATTCACTCCATCAGCATTCCCTGCTTGGACCTGGGCCAATAGATTGTCAATGAGGTTCTGCCGATGTGTAGGACTGCTAAGTAAAGCCATTAATTGGCTATTGCTGAATAGTGTTACGCAGAGAACTACCGCGGTCCCATGGGCATGGGCTTCATTGATCAGACTAGTAACCGGCCAGCCGTGAAGGTTCTCCAGTTCTCCCGTGGCTGTTGCCTCGGCACTGAAATAGGCCAGGGTGGAGATCAGGTCAAAATTGTAATTTGTCCATGCGGTTCCCATCCAGTAGGGATGATAGCCAAAGACTTCGTGGGATGGATCGCGGTCCCGATTTGAAATTGGATGTATGGTTTCTGAGTCGCCAGGCTGTTGCGGAGTAATATAGTTGTTATTGTAATATTCCAGCTGCTGCTGGTGAATGCTGGGATGCTGCTGAGAAAAAACAGTGACGAATAAGAAAATAAAAATAGTAAATGATCTAAACATCACACCCTTTGAATAGGTCTTCAACTATTTCCCGTTTCCGAATCAATCTTGCATTTTTATCATCCAGCAATACCTCAGCAGGGCGGGGCCGGGTGTTGAATTGGTGGGCCATAGAATAACCGTAGGCTCCCGCATCCATGACTGCAACCAGATCACCTTCATCTACTTCCGGGAAGGGCCGATCTACAGCCAGACGATCGGTGTTTTCACATATGCGGCCAGTAATATCTACTATCAATTTGTCCTCCTGAGACTGGCCGACCTTGTAGATACGGTGGTATGCACCATAAAGCACTGGGCGCATCAATGTTTCCATACCGGCATCCAGGCCCACAAAGGTCTTGTAGCTTTTTTTTACACCAGTGACCTGTGCTATGAGGATACCCGCATCTCCAACCAGGTATTTACCAGGTTCCACACAAAAAATAGGGCACTGTTCTCTACTATAAACGGAGTAAAATTCGCTGGCAATATTATTGAACACACGATCAATGTCCAGTGTGGGATCATCCTCTTTATAGGGGATGCCGTATCCGCCGCCGATGGAGATGTATTTGAACTGGATCCTGCATTCGGATTCCACCATGGTGGAGATCTCCAGGACGGCACGGATCAATTGGGTGAAATAGTTTTTATCCAGTATACCGGAACCGGTAAAGCAATGGAGGCCAAAGGTTTTAACGCCATGGGATAATGCCAGCTGGTAAGCCTCAGTGATCTTTTCTTTTGGAATACCGAATTTAGCTTTTTCACCTCCCGTAGTGATTTCTTTGAAGCGGCCGCTGCCGAATCCGGGGTTTACCCGGAATGATATTTCTTCGGGGACTTGAATTTTCGCCAGGCGGTGAAAAGACTGAATATCATCCAGATTGATATGACAGCCCGAGTCCAAAGCTGCTTTCAGGTCATCCTGCGACTCATAATTGCCGGTATAGATGCATCGTGCGGAGGAAATACCTGTTTTATTGGCCACAAATAATTCGCCCGGGCTGGAGCAGTCACAGCCCAGGTTCGGGTATATGGATTTCATGAAGCCAATCAAATGAGGATTGCTGTTGGCTTTGACTGCGTAATAGATCTGGTTTTTTTGGAAGTGATCGTTTAATGCACCTGATAAGTGTTGCAGATTATTTTTTATTCGATCTCCGGAATACAAATAAAAAGGAGTGCCGTATTTCTGTGCAATCGATGTAAGCAAAGATTTATTATTAACCACATATTGTAACGGGTGCTGAATCATATATTTATTGTCCTGGCTTTATTGTTCTTAATTTTTTGGAAGATATAAAGTAGAGAGGCCCGCAGCTCTTCATCTGAGCTGTCAAAATACAATCGAGTTAGTAATGTGAAAAAAGATATTTTATTCATTTTCTTGGCTTTAGTTTTGCTCTTCCATACTCTAATGAATACAGAAATTAGGGAGTGAAAGATTACGATGAAAAATTATATCATAATCATCCTGTTGTTTGTTTCGTGCCTTACTGCACAACAAAAATCAGATCAGCAATATGCCAGTTCTGTATACACACTTTCCAAAGGCTTAGACCTACCTCTTGGTACATTAATTGCAGCCTTTAATATTTCTGCGCTTATACTGAAAAATAATGTAAAACCACTCACTGTTGATGAAATTAATCAGTTGAATACCAACGATATCTGGAAGTTTGAGCGAAATCTTACTGGAAACTGGGATAGGAAGGCCAAAACAGCCAGTGATGTGTTTCTTTATTCCAGTATTTTCTATCCGGCATTTTTGTATCTGCAAAAGGATATTAGTAAGGATGCACTTCCTATTGCATTGATATGGCTGGAAACATTGACCTTGAATCTGGGACTCACGGATCTGACCAAAGCGCTGGTGTCCCGCAAGCGTCCTTATCTCTATGGGGATAAAGCCAGCCTGGGTGAGAAACAAAAATATGATAATCAGCGGAGTTTCTTTTCAGGTCATACTTCTACGTCGGCTGCCTCCTGTTTTATGCTGGCCAAGATCTACCAGGATTATCATCCGCAGGATAAGCGTTTACCCTACATCTGGTCATTTACCGCTGCCATTCCGGCAATCACTGCCTATCTAAGAATAAAGGCTGGCAAACACTTCTATACGGATGTGATCGCTGGATATCTTGTCGGTGCTGCGGTAGGGATGACTGTTCCAGAATTGCATAAAATCGATAACAAATTCAGTACCGGGGCGACCATGCTTCCCAATGGTCAATTGGGATTACGGTTAACCTATTCGTTTTAAATACTGGCTTTCAACTGCTACGGTTTCTGTGGATGTATTCTGGCGTGCAATATCTTTGATATGGGAAGAATTCATTTAGATAGAATTTGATACTTTTATGGTGTCGCCCTGATTAGTTTATGTCCCTCAAAATGGGAGTACAATAAGGCCTAATTTGATCTTATAAGATGAAAAATTATTTAAATTTTATTTTAACAGGAGTATTCATTATGCCTTTATTTGGATCAACACCTGACCTGGGAAAACCGGCACCGGATTTTTCACTACCGGATCAGGATGGAAATATGCATTCCCTGCAGGATTATCGAGGCCAAAGGCTGATAGTATATTTCTTTCCGAAAGCTGATACCCCTGGATGAATCAAGCAGGCCTGCGGGTTCCGGGATGAATCCGAAACATTTGAAAATTTAAATATTGCCATACTTGGAGTTAGTTATGACTCGCCGGTTGCGCTGCAAGCTTTTAAAAGTAAATATAATATACCCTTTCATTTTCTATCAGATGCCAAAAAGAAAACCGGGATAAAATATGGCGTAAACAGAATATTATTTCCTGCCCGGAAAACATTTTTAATAGATGAAAATGGGATTCTCATTCATATCATTGATCATGTGAATCTCAATACTCACCCCAGGGATGTTTTGTCTATATTCGAGGCAGAAAAATTATCTAATCAATCCAATTAAACATAGGAGAAGACATGAAAATATCCATAGAGTATTGTGCTGATTGAAACTATTTACCCAGAGCTTCCAGTTTGGAAGCAGAATTAAAGAGTACATTCCCAGATGTAAACACAAATTTGATCTCTAGCGGCGGCGGTGTATTTGAGATCATGCTGGACGGGAACCTGATCTTTTCTAAAAGAGCGAAAGGTCGTTTTCCAGATGATGGCGAAGTGGTCACCTTGATCAACCAGGCGACATAAACCAACTCCATGCACACTGCCGTTTTCTTTTCCGGCAGAAAAATCAGCTGATCAATCGGAGTTCATAGATACGGTTATTATCGTTTATTTACCGTTTAAAAAACTGTAACTATAGAATAGCAGACCTTTAGGTTTATCATCTTTAAAACGCAGTCTATAAGGCTTAAAAGTATATGAGCCATTCTTATATATGTTTAGATTCCGCGCGCTAAATTCCACAAATAATCAGGAGATGACCTAATGGACCGTGAATTGGACGCTAAGATCCTCGGGATGCTTAACGAAGCCAACTTTTTAACGATTGGAACTGCGGTGGGCAATAACCCTTCGGCAGCAAACGTTTATTTTGCCAATGAAGGTTTTGACATATACTTTTTCACGTTTAATCCCACACGCAAAGCTGAACAGATACGGGTAAATCCAGAAGTACAGTGTGTTGTTCGGCCGGATGGTTCCGAAGGGATCAAGGAACTCCAGATCACTGGTTTCGCTGAAAAGATAAAAGATCCTGATGAAGTGGAAAAAGCATATACAATGGTTTGTGAAGTCACTGAAGCGTTTAAACCCTATATGGAAGATGAATTCCTGAAGAAGAATGACGTAGTTGGTTATTATAAGATTAAACCGACAGTGATTAAATACGTTGATTTTTTTTCGGAACAACAATTTGAATGGAGAGAATTTCCTGAAAACCAATCAGGCCTGTTAACTAATATCATCAAGGGAGGTTTGCGCAAAGCTGGTCTTTACCTGCGCGCAGTTCGGGCACCCTTTTTCACCGCAACTATCGCTCCCGTGGCCTTAGGCGGTGCGGTAGCATATTTCAATCTTAAGGCCTTCGATTGGAGCCTGTTCTGGTGGTCACTGCTGGGAGCTGTTCTGGCCCATGCCGGTACAAATTTGGCCAATGATTATTCTGACCATAAAACCCGGAATGATGAGTCCAATAAACTCTTTAGTCCATTTAATGGCGGTTCGCGCACCATCCAGGCAGGTCTGTTTTCATCCACGAAAGTTTTCATACTGTCTGTGGTAATGTTCCTAGGTGCCATCGGGATAGGGCTAAAACTAAATACTCACTTGCATGGTGCACCATTCGCCATCAGTCCGCTGCTCTGGTTTGGTTTGGCCGGTGTTTTCCTTGGTATTACCTATACCGGTGCTCCGCTTCGATTGAGTTACAATGGGTTTGGAGATTTTGCTGTTATGCTGGGTTTTGGTCCGGTTATGGCCTTGGGAACCCACTATGTACAATATCAGGCACTCCAGCCCCAGATGGAATGGTATTTTCTTCCTGTGCTGGCTGCTTCAGTACCGGTTGCAATCCTGGTTGGTTTGATCCTGTTTATTAATGGTTTCCAGGATTTTAATGCCGATCGTGAAGTTGGCAAACGGACATGGATCGTGCGAACCGCAGATACAGGAACTATTGCCGATTACACAAAACCTTTTGCAATCTATAAAGGCGCACTTTATTTTACGTTTCTTTACGTATTTACTCTGGGTATTTCCGGAGCGGTATACAGCGATTTTTCCACGCCATGGATCCTGATTGCACTGCTGCCTTTTTTACTGGCGCGTAAAGCGATGAGTATGGGCGGCGAATGGCTGGAACGCTGGGCAGAGGAAAATGCGGACCGTCAAAAACTGCCTTATGAACTGCTCATGGTCAACGTATCCACCATCGGAACGCATTTTACGGTCGGTATTCTGCTGACAGTTGGGTACTGGCTGGGTACAGTATATTAATTTGAAACACTCTGCCATATCTTCGAAAGAGCCCCATTACCGGGGCTCTTTTTTTGTCCGTTCCAAGGATGATGTTATGAATATGTTCAGTCAGGTGGCTGAACAATATGATACACTTAATCACATGTTTAGTTTATGGGGGGATCTTCGTTGGCGGAAGGCCAGTGCCAGGCTTTTGAATTTTTCCGAAGATGACCATGTCCTGGATTTTGGCTGCGGAACTGGAGATTTTACCTTTGCCCTGCGCAAGCATAGTGCTTTGTATATAACGGCCATTGATCTGTCGCCGGAAATGCTGGATCTAATGAAGAAAAAAACGGATAATGATACATCCAACTGGTTGGAGCTTATGGCAGCTGATGGGGAAGACCTGCCTTTTGACGAAAATACATTTGATGGTGCTGTGGCCGGCTTTGTGGGCCGTAACCTTCTGGACCTTCACCAGGGACTTTCGGAAATTCACCGAGTTGTAAAACCAGATGGCCGTATTGGTTTCTTGGAATTCTGCAAGCCGGACAATGGTTTGATGCGCGTGGTATCGTGGCTGTATTTCAGGCTTGTTGTCGCTCCTTTTGGCAATCTGTTTATGGGTAAAAGCGTTCCGGCGTACCGTTATCTTATTGATACCATTGAAGCGTTCTATTCAACAGGAGAGATGCGCAGTTTTTTATCCGGAGCGGGGTTTAGACATGTTTATACAGTTTACTTCAATTTTGGCACTGTGGCACTCACGGTAGGAACGAAATGATAATGAACTAATTTCTCCTGCATTTTTTAGTTTGACTGTATAATATTTTTTTGTAATATACTTACGAGTAACTTACGAGTATAATTATAAAATACAAAGGGCGCAGGGTACTCCAAGCAGAAAAGCCTTTGCGGCTTTGTTGAACTCTGTGTTTTAAAATGATGAAGAAAAGAATAAAAAAAGGACCATCACTGGCTGTTATTAGGGCCGTTACCCGGCTCAATGATCATGCTCATAAAAAAGCATCTCGATCTGTGATCTGGGCCGGAGAATCAATGACGAAACATTTGCCTATTACCTCGCAATGAAACCACTGTCTCCAAAGTTGAAAAGATTCCTGGATTTTATTCAGCGATTCACCTTGAGCTTTGATCAGGCTCCTTCTTATGAAGAGATCATGGTCGGCCTTGGTTTTGACTCATTGGGAACAGTGAACTGGTATGTAAAGACCTTGGAAGAAGAAGGTCATTTATCCCGTATAAAAGGTCCCAACGGCAAGCGGGCGCTCACCTTAATCCACAAAGAGCACGCCACAACTACAGCCCGTTTGCCGCTGCTGGGCCTGATCGCAGCGGGAGAACCCATTGAAGCATTGGAAAACCCGGAAGTGGTGGATGTGCCGCCATCTTTACTGCATCCTGATAACTATGTCCTGCAGGTGAAGGGGGATTCCATGATCGATGAAAAGATTCATGATGGCGATTTTATCGTGGCCAGGAAGACCAAAACTGCTCGTTCCGGACAGATCGTGGTGGCTTTGATCAATGGTGAAGCCACATTGAAATGTTATGTTCCCAAAACAGATTGTATTGAGCTTCATCCTAGAAACCCAAATTTTCCAGTTATAAAGGTTAATCCCCAAGACGATTTTCATATCAACGGCGTGCTTCTCTATTCTTTTAGAAACTACTTGAATTAACCACGAAGGCACGAAGTAATGAGAATAAAAACTCATTTACCTGACCAAATAGAAAATATAGGTAAGACGATTGTGGATTGTTCTTATCGAGTGCATAAAACTTTAGGTCCTGGTCTTTTGGAATCGATCTATGAGACTTGCTTGGTATATGAGTTGAAAAAGACGGGTTTAAAGACATTTCGTCAAGTCAAGATCCCATTTCAATATGATGGACAAATTTTGGATTTGAGTTTGTGTCTGGATGTGTTGATTCATGATGAGATAATTATTGAATTAAAAGCCGTCGAAAACATGATTCCATTATATAAGGCTCAATTGATTTCTTATTTGAAACTCACCAACAAACGATTGGGATATCTTATAAATTTTAATGTTCCTGTTTTTAAGGAGGGCATTCAAAGAATTATAGTATAAGAAAATGTCTTCGTGCCTTCGTGGTAAAATATTAAATCGAGACATTTTCCATATACGCCTGAAGGAAATGGAACTCCAGGCCGAGCGGATCATGGATCCTGGCCTGAAGACACGCCCGGTGGCCATCATCTCATCTTCCCAACCAAATGGTACGATTGTGTCTTTATCTCCTGAAGCGGAAGAAGATGGGTTATTCCATGGCATGAAAGTTTCCGTAGTTCGAAAAATGAGCCACGGTGTGCAACTCCTCCCTTATAATCGCTCTTTGTATGCCCGTATAAATAGGTATATCTATCAGACGGTTTCCGATTTCACACCAACTGTTGAACCGGAAGGATCTGATGGATTTTACCTAGATATGAAGGGGATGAGAGCGATTCGCGGCGATATGCAGAATACGGGGATGTCCATTGTCCAGAGAATCCGGGAACAAACCAATATTTCAGGGATGGTGGGCATCAGTGTAAATAAGCTGGTGAGCCGGATTGTCACGTCTGTGGTACCGGAAACAATTCATGAAGTTCAGGGTGGGGAAGAGGCACAGTTTCTATCTCCGTTGAAGCCGCCGGTTCTCCCTGCAGTAAAGGAAAATTCTGTAAACCGACTAATTCGTTTTCTGTGGATCAAGCGGATCAGCCATATTCAGTCCATGGCATGCCAACCGGATGAATTTCGAACCTTTTTTGGTGCTTATGCTGTACAACTTTCCCGGGAAGCACATGGTCATGATTCATCCGTTGTGAAACCGCCACAACTCCAGGACCATGTTTTGGAGCAAACGGTTTTGCCTGAAGATACCAATGATGAAAATGTGCTCCATGCGGTGGTGAAGGACCTGGCGGAACAGGTAGCATTCAAACTTCGCAAGCGCCAACAAATGGCGAACAAAGTCAAGTTGGAGATTCATTATACCGATGGACACCAGCGGATCCGGACAGGCCGGGTAATCAGAATCGATGATAGATCGGTGATCAACGTGTGCAGGGGATTGTTCGATAAAGCCAATGAACGGCGTAATCGGGTTCGAACCATTTTATTGGATGCCAGTGATTTTTGTCCTTATGGCAATCAGGAAGACCTGTTTCTCACAGCGGAAAGCCGGAACATGGCCGTATCCAAAGCAGTAGAGAAAGTTCGTCTTAAATATGGCGTTCGGAGCCTGCAGACCGCTGATGTATTCGAAGCTTTGGGGATAATCTGATGTTTATCCATCTTAACACCCATTCCGTCTATTCGCCCATGCGGGGGCTTTTGTCTTTACCTGATCTTGTGAATTTGTCTCGTTCTTGTGGCATGGACACTCTGGCGCTCACGGACGTAAACGGTATGTGGGGTTTCATCCGGTTTGTTCAGCATTGTAAAGATGCTGGGATCTATCCCATAGCTGGCACGAATTTGATCACCAAGACCGAAGAAGTGGTTCTGTTGGCGGAAAGCCAGTACGGTTACGAGAATATGTGCCGTGCCGTATCGGCGGTTCATGATAATGCTGATCGATCCGTGACAGAGATCTTAAAGAAAAATTGTGCCGGATTGTTTGTGTTGTCTCACCGCGAACCCACGTTGAAAAAATTGATCGAATTCATTCCAGACACCCATTTATTCATTGAATTGCGTCCTGGAATTCAGGAATCAGCCGCACAAAAATTGACGAAAGAATTAAAGTTGGAAATGGTGGCTACGGGGGATGTCTATTTCCGCGATCCTGGTGATCATAATGCCCATGTTACGCTCCGGGCCATCGAGAATAATACAACGTTAGAGCAGTTAAATATATCTGAATGCAAAACAGATCAGCATTGGTTTCGGAATGAAGTGGAGATGGTAAAACTCTTTCCCAATAGTTTGGATGCCTTGAATAATAGCCGATATTTGGCAGACCGTTGCAAGACCGACTGGTCATTCATTAATACCATCTTTCCGGGGTTGTCACTGAAGGACACCCACCGTGCCAACAAAGAGCTGAAGGATAAAGTTTATGCCGGCGCCAAGATTCGCTACGGCGAGATTAATGAATCCATTCATCAGCGCATCCAGTATGAGTTGGGTATTATTACGCAAAAAGGATTCTCACCTTATTTTTTGATTGTTCAGGATATTGTGCAACAAACCCGGGCCACCATCGGCCGAGGGTCGGCGGCAGCATCGGTGGTAAGTTACTGTCTTTTTATTACTCAGGTAGATCCCCTGCAGTACACACTCCAGTTTGAGCGATTCATCCATCCAGAGCGGGAGAATATGCCGGATATTGACGTTGATTTTCCCTGGGATGAGCGGGACGATATCCTGGCCTATGTGTTTAAAAAATACGGTGATGAACGAACAGCCATGGTCTCCAGCCAGGTTTTTTTGAAGCCCCGATCTGCCATTCGGGAAGTGGGGAAGGTACACGGATTATCCAATGAAGAGATCAAGAGTATCACCAAGCGGATCGGCTGGTATGCATCCCGCCGGGATTTGGAGCATTGGGTTCGCACCGATCCAAGGTTTGCCAATGTGGATCTGGATGAAACGCTAATCCGTGTTTTGCGTGAAAGTGAAAAAATTGTGGGCGTGTTTCGCTATCCATCGGTGCATCCTGGTGGGGTGGTCATTGTCCCGGATGAGATCCAAAAATATGTTCCGGTACTCACGGCACCCAAGGGGGTTCAGATTGTGGAGTGGGAAAAGGACCAGGTGGAAGATTCAGGGCTTTTGAAAATAGATCTTCTGGGCAATCGCAGCCTGGCAGTAGTTCGGGATACGATTCGCTACATAAACCTTAATTATGGGGAACATGCATCCCGGAGCAGATATCTGGACTATCACCAGATCCAGCCCGTAGGCGATGAGAAAACGGAAAAACTAATGAAAGCAGGAAAAACCATGGGTGTTTTCTACATCGAGAGTCCTGCTACCCGGCAGCTTCTGGCCAAGGCCGGCGTGGTGGATTTTGAGCATGTGGTAATCTATTCCTCCATCATTCGCCCGGCGGCCAACCAATTCACCAACATCATGCTGGCACGGATCCATGGTGCGACATGGGAACTGAT
>DKQR01000169.1:19146-20136 GCA_002471805.1 Fidelibacterota bacterium UBA7303
TCCATGGCAGCCATGACCATGGCAGGGCTGGGTTATGCGGAAGCGGAAGCACTCCGGAAAACCATGAGCCGGGATTCCCTGCAGCATCTCATCCTTTCATGGAAAAAGAAATTTACGGAAGGTTCACTCCACCGGGGTTATTCCCCTACTATGATCAAGGATGTGTGGAATATGATCGCTTCTTTTGTGGGTTATTCCTTCTGCAAGCCCCATTCCGCATCTTACGCCATGCTGTCCTTTACCTGTGCCTTTCTCAAGGCTCATTTCCCGGCAGAATTCCTGGCAGCGGTGATTTCCAACCAGGGCGGATTCTATTCGCCCTACGCCTATATGAGCGAAGCACGAAGATTCGGGGTTCAAATCCTGCCGCCGGATGTCAATCGGAGTTATCACCAATGGCGCGGTCGGAAGAATGAAATGCGAATGGGATTCATGAGTATTAAAGGACTCCAGCAGAAAGCAGTAGATGCTATTTTAGATGAACGAAAGGCAGATGAATTTGATTCCCTGGATGATTTTCTTTCTCGGGTTGATCTGGATTTGGCAGACGCCATGGCTTTGACCAATGCTGGTTGTTTTAACAATTTGGTTTCGAAGATGACACACCGGGAACTGGCATACCGGGTAGCGGGATTTTATCTTCAAAATGGTGAGCGGGAACCGCTCACGGTATCACCGGTGAATTATGATTTGACGGCTGAAGATCAATATCGGCTGGAATTGGAAACGTTCGGCTATCCCCTGTCTGTTCATCCGGTGGCTAGGTACCGACCCATGCTCAGCCCGCGGATCAAATATGCCAGGGACATTCCAAATTTTGTGGGGCAGTCGATCTACCTGATCGGTGTATATATCACCCGCAAGGAAACCGTAACGCGCAAATCCGATCCCATGGAGTTTCTGACCCTGGAAGATGAAACGGATATCTACGAGTGTGTCCTGTTTCCCGAAACATTTCAGGAATTTGGTGATCTGTTCCACTGGGAGACG